>CBESWY010000178.1:0-5941 GCA_965533395.1 uncultured Myxococcales bacterium | reverse complement strand
CTTGCTTCGGGTCGAGGGTTTCAACACCTTGAGCCAGAAGGTCGAGCACATCAGCTGGTGGCTCGTCTTGCTGGCGCTCGCCGGAGCAGCCGGTGCGCTCTCCGTCGTCTGGCGCGCGACCGCTGACCAGAACGGTTGAGCGCTTCGCGACCTGCGGCTAAATGCGCTCTACGTCGATGACGCCTTTGACCTTTGCGACGCCACGCATGATCTCGCGGAGTCGGTCGATGTCCCCGATCCTGAAGTGGAACAGGTTCTCGGCGCGCCCGTCCTTGGACAGGCAAGACGCTTCGCTGATGCTGATGCCGTTGGTCGAGAACACCGACGAGACCGATGCGAGGATTCCCGCTCGATCGTCGGTCATGACCCGCAAAGAGACCGGCAGGTCGACATCGACGTGGTCCGCCCAGCTCACCTGAACGCGACGCTCGGAGTCGAGCTCGAGGACCCGAGGGCAGCCTCTCCGATGCACCGAAACCCCGCGGCCGCGCGTGATCCAGCCCGTGACCGGATCGCCTGGAACGGGATTGCAGCACTGGGCGAAACGCACGAGCATGTTGTCCATGCCCTGAATACGGATGCCGGCTCCTTCGACGTCGCCGGAAACCCGCTGGACCGCGCGCTCGATGAAACCCGGGCGCAGGCTGTCGCGCTCGCCGTCTTCGCTCGGCATCACCTCTTCCATCACGCTGGGCAGCGCGAGCTTCCCAATGCCAATCCGGGCGTAGAGGTCCTCTTCGGAGCCCGCATGGAATCGCGAAAGCACTTCCTTGGCCCGCTTGCTCTTCAGGAATCGCGAGAGCGACATCTTGTTCTTTCGCATCTCCTTTTCGAGGAGCTCCTTGCCGAGCTTGACCGCCTGCTTGTGCTCCTCGGCCCGCAGGTAGAGGCGAATGCGCGAGCGGGCTCGGCTGGTGATGACGAACTCCAGCCAGTCCTTGCTGGGGTGGTGATTCTTGCTCGTGATGATTTCGATTACGTCACCGTTTTGAAGCTTGTGGCGCAATGGAACGATGGCGCCGTTGACCCGGGCGCCCGAGCAGCGGTGGCCGACCTCGGAGTGAACCGCATAGGCGAAATCGACTGGCGTCGCGCCGCGCGGGAACGTCATCACGTCCCCCTTGGGCGTGAAGACGTAAACGTCCTCGGGGAAAAGGTCGACCTTTACGCTCTCGTAGAACTCCTCGGGATCGACGACTTCCTTTTGGAACTCCATCAGCTGACGAAGCCAAACGAAGCGTGCCGCGTCCTTGGGATCAATGCCGCCGCCGTGCTCTTTATACTGCCAGTGCGCAGCAATGCCGTAGTCCGCCGTGCGGTGCATCTCGTGCGTGCGAATCTGGATCTCGACTCGCCGGTTGCCCGGACCGATGACCGTCGTGTGCAGCGACTGGTACATGTTCGACTTCGGTAGCGCGATGTAGTCCTTGAAGCGGCCCGGCACGGGGGTCCACTCCGAGTGGATTACGCCGAGCGTGGCGTAGCAATCGGCGACGCTCTCGGTAATGACTCGAAACGCAACGAAATCGCGCACCTGCTCGAAACCGATCCCGCTCGACTTCATCTTGCGATGGAGCGAATAGAGATGCTTGCGGCGGCCGCTCACATTCACGGAGAAGCCGCGGTTGAGCAACATCTTCTTCAGTTTGCTTGTGACGTCGCCGATGTAGCTGTCGGTGTTCTTCGCGACCGTGCGAACCTGCTCATCGATGACCGCGTAGGCCTCGGGCTCGAGGAACTTGAAGCTCAAGTCTTCGAGCTCCGCCTTGAGCCACTGGATGCCCAAGCGGCCGGCGAGCGGCGCGTAAATCTCGATCGTCTCGCGGGCGATGCGCTCTTGCGCCGGAGGAGCCATGTGCTCGAGCGTGCGCATGTTGTCGAGGCGGTCGGCGAGCTTGACGAGGAGCACGCGTATGTCCCGCGCCATGGCGACGAGCATCTTTCGGAAGCTCTCCGCTTGACGATCTTCGCGCGAGGCGAAGTTCACCTTCCCTAGCTTGGTCACGCCATCGACGAGGAACGCAACCTCTTCGCCGAACACGGTCTTGACTTCGGGCAGGCTGACTTCGCAATCTTCGACGACGTCGTGCAGCAGGGCGGCGCAAACGCTCGAAGCATCGAGCCGCATGTCGGCGATGATGTCGGCCACGGAAACCGGATGGATGAAGTAGTCGTCGCCCGACTTCCGCATCTGCCCGTCGTGCATGCGCGAGGCATAGACGTATGCCTTGTTGATCAGATCGGTATCCGCTCGGGGATGGTATCCCTTCACCTTTTCAAGAATATTGGTAAGGCGGACCATAATCGGGGGCTAACAGGGGAACCTCAATTTAACACCGTCTCCAATTGGTGCCAAGGTTGTGGCGCTTCCGCGGGCTTCGGTTGGGTTGGTTGGCATGTCGGGCTTGAAGACAAACATAGGGCCATCGTCCACCAAGCGAAGGATCGCGACTCTGATCGCCGTCATTGGGCTGATGGTGGTTGGGAATCACTTGGCGAGCATCTGGCCTCGGGATGTGGAGATCGCCTACACGGTCGAGGCCGATGTGACCGGAATCGCCGTGGACTACCTTCAGGAGGGAGACGCGGTCGCAAGCCTGAGATTCACGCGGCCCGATGCGAAAAGCACGGTCGTCCGGCATACGGTCCGACTGCAGCCCGGCGCGTATGAGGCTCGGATCATCCTCTACTCGCCCGACGGATCGGGGGTCGAGCACCGGCGTCGACTTCAGGTCCCCGCCGCCGGCTTGAAGAGATTCGACCTGAAAGAAGCGACCAAGCGGTCAGAATGATCCGGGAACGCAAGAACTTCGTCCGCTTGCTCACGGCGCTCGTGGCGACGCTCGGGATGGGACTTTGGATGGCCAACCGCGAGCCGTTTGCGTTCGGCCCGCTCTGGGGAGCGCTGATCGCCCTCATCGCCACCGCGGCCTGGGTCGCCTGGCTGGTTCCGGAGGCGCCGGGGGCGAGGGTCCCATGGCGGGAGACGACGGTCGGCCGAATGCCCGGCGAGGTCTTATCGCCCGTAGCTTCGATCGCGCTGGCGCTTGCGGTGCTGATCATGGGGGCGGCGATCGGAGGATACGAGCGCTTGCCGTTCACGGTTCTCGTCGCCTTGCTCTGCCTCGTTCCGGCGAGCCTTCGGCGGCCTGGTCTCCTGGTGATGATCGCGATCTGCGCGATCTACCTGCCGCTGCTCGGCACGACGAGCCTCTGGGACCCCTGGGAGACCCACTACGGAGAAGTCGCGCGCGAAATCCTCGCGCGGAACGACTGGATCAGCCTGTGGTGGGCGCAGGACAAGTGGTTTTGGTCGAAACCCGTTCTGCTCTTCTGGATGGAAGCTTTGAGCATGGGCTTTCTCGGCGTGGACTTCATGCCCGACGCGAATCCGGCGCACCCCGAGTGGGCGGTTCGCTTGCCGGCGCTCCTGATGAGCTTGGCGGCACTGGCGGCGATCTACGCAACGGTTCGACGCTCCTTCGGCCCGCGCGCAGGCGTCCTCGCCACCCTGGTGACCGCAACGATGCCGCAGTTTTTCTTCATCTCGCACCAGGCGATCACCGACCTGCCCCTCGTCGCCGCCATCACGATCGCGGCCTGCTGCCTCCTCGTTGCCATCGACCAAGATCCGGAGCGAGAAGCGAGCGTGTTTCAGCTCGGGCCTTGGACGCTCTCCCTGCAGCACCTGTTGATGTTTGCGATCTTTGTGCTCGTTCTTCCCCAAGCGATGTACCTGGTTTCCCGCAACATCTCCTGGGTGGAGGGCCACGGCCTGATCGCCCACGTCGACCGATTCCTCTACGGCTCGGCCGGCAATCTCGAGGTCCCTGGCAACCCGGCCCCGCACGATCAGACCCCGGCCTTCCACGGCCTGGCCAGTCAGCCGTTTTTGCAGGGCGCCCTTTGGCTGACGCTGCTTGGAGGCGTGGCGCTCATCCTCCGCAAGGAGCGCCGGGTCCGCCCGCTGCTGATGTACGGGTTCTACTTCTTCACCGCGATTGCATTCATGGCCAAAGGCCTGCTCGGGATCGCGATCCCAGGAGCGATCGCTCTGTTCTACCTGCTCGCCTCGCGGCGTTGGTCGCTGCTCGGCAAGGGCGAGCTTCGCGTCGCCACCGGCGTGCTGATCGTGACCACGGTGAGCATGCCCTGGTACCTGGCGATGTACGTCCGGCACGGCCCTGCCTTCACCAATCGGCTCTTGATTCACGACCACATCAACCGGCTTGCGAGCGGGGTCCACGGCGACAAAGGGACGATCGCATACTTTGCCGGACAGCTCGGCTACGCCACCTTCCCGTGGATCGCCCTGCTCCCGGCGGCGCTGGTGGTCGGGCTTTGGATGCGCTCTCGGTCGGAGCGTGAGGCTCGAAACGAGGCGCTGCTCTTTCTGGGGATGTGGCTTCTTTCCTCGTTCGTGCTTTTCAGCGCGATGGTGACCAAGTTTCACCACTACATCCTCCCTACGATCGTGCCCGTGGGGATTCTCGTCGGGATCGCCGCCGCGCAGTGGTGGGGTCCGAACAAGCCGAGGGCGACTCTGCTCGCAGGGGTCGCAGCGTTGTGCGCCATTCTCGGCTTTGCATGGCTCGCCGGAGACCCGCGAGGCGTCGTCCCCGCCGGCGTGGTTCAAATCGAAGACTGGGTGTTGCAGCAAGCACGACCCCTGAGAGCCGGCGCGCTGCTCGTTCTCGGCGCCGCGCTCGCCACGTTCGCGCGCTGGGAGATTGCGCGAGCAGAAACCAAGCTGACCCCTCCACGCTGGGACACCGCGCTCGGGGTCGCCTTGCTCGTTGGCGTCTGTCTCGTGGCGTTTGTGGGACGTGACCTGAGCTGGTCGACTTCCGCGCGGCCTCAGGGGAACGAGCGACTGATCCATTTGTTCGTCTACAGCTACGGACGGCTCTGGCCCGAGCACCTGGACTATCGGGCGATCCTCACGGGCTTCGCGATCGCGGCGGGCGTTGCCAGCGCGGCGGCGGCCTTTCGATCTTGGCGTTCGGTCGCGACCCGCGGCTTCGTCGCGGTATCGGTTCTGTTCTGCGCTTGGGGTTTGAATGTCTACATGGTCGACGTCTCGGACCATTGGGGGATTCGCGATCTGACCCAGCGCTACTACGACCTTCGGCAAAGCCCGGCCCAACCACTGGTCGCCTGGCAGATGAACTGGAAGGGGGAGAACTTCTACACGGGCAATCGGATCTACGTCTTCGCTGAAACCGACAACAAGCGGATTCGGGAATGGCTCGACGAGAACGAGGGCAGGACCGCCTATTTCGTCCTCGAGCACAAGCGGCTCGAGAGCTTTCGGAAGCTGGTTCCCAAACGGGAGGTTCGGGAGCTCTCGACCAAGCGGGACTCCAACAAGTTCCTGCTGATCGAGCTTGAGATCTGATCCCGAAACGGGATACAATTCAGACTCTCGTAGGTTTCGGACGTACTGAACACCAAAAACTGGACCGATTTTCAGTACTGCGCGATCCTCTTGATCCAATGGCGAATCACGACGAAAAACTAGGCTGGCGTCTGCTCGAGACGCTCTACGAGCTTGGCCGCGCCGACATCGACGCGGACCCGGAGGCCCTTACAACCTGGCTCGATGTTCCCGAGACCCGCGTTCAGGAGCTCTTGCTGCGGCTCGATGCGCAGGGTCTGGTCGACGCGAAACGCTGCCGGCTTTCGATGCAGGGTCTGGTGCTCGCGGTGTCGATGCACGGGGCGCAGAAGCTGTCCCGGCAGTCCTTCGCCGCCTGACCTGCCTTGACAGGCTGGGGCCCAACCACTATCCAGCCCTCTCTTCAGCGGAAGTGGCGGAATTGGCAGACGCGCATGATTCAGGTTCATGTGTCCGCAAGGACGTGGAGGTTCGAGTCCTCTCTTCCGCACTGCGTCCTTTGTAAACGCGACGCGCGTATCTACGAGGACATCGAACCGACGG
>CBESWY010000177.1:0-5950 GCA_965533395.1 uncultured Myxococcales bacterium | reverse complement strand
CGCGGAGTCCTGAAGCGTATGACAGTGGGCATGGGCCTCTCGATCGACGCCTATGAGGAGTGCCTCGCGGACGTGTTGATCGGCCCCCTCCCAGTCCGCCTCCGATCGTGGTATCGACCAGAGACGCCTCGGCTGCGGATCGTGGCGCACAGGAGGAACCGATGGCCAAGAGGCTCTACGACATCGACGACCCGCCCCCGCTCGGCGAGGTGCCGGAGCAGATGCACGCGTGGCTGATTCGCGCGGAGCGTTTCGGCGAGCCTCTCGATAGCTTCGAGCAAGAGGTCGTCGACGTTCCCGAGATCGGCGAAGACGAGGTCCTGGTGTACGTGATGGCCGCCGGGGTCAACTACAACAACGTCTGGGCCGCCACTGGCGTCCCTCAGGACGTGATCGCGGCCCGTCACAAGGCCGGGGAAACCGAGTCCTTTCACATCGGCGGCTCCGACGCGTCGGGCATCGTCTACAAAGTCGGAGACAAGGTCTCGAATGTCGCCGTCGGAGATGAAGTCGTGCTCCACTGCGGGACCTGGAGCCCCGACTGTCCGCTGGTGCGCTCGGGCGCCGATCCCACGTACTCCCCGACCTTCCGCTCCTGGGGCTACGAGACCAACTGGGGCAGTTTCGCCCAGTTTGCCCGCGTGCAAGCGCATCAGTGTCTTCGGCGCCCGAAACACCTGTCCTGGGCCGAGTCGGCCTCCTACATGCTGGTCGGCGCCAGCGCCTACCGCATGCTTACGGGCTGGGGACGGCATGCGGTTCGCCCGAACGACGTGGTGCTCTGCTGGGGCGGGGCCGGTGGCCTCGGCTCGATGGCGATCCAAATCGCCAGCGCGATGGGTGGTGTTCCGATCGCGGTCGTGAGCTCGGACGACAAGGCGGAGCACTGCAAGCGGCTGGGTGCAAAGGGCTCCATCAATCGAAAGCGGTTCGACCACTGGGGCATCCTGCCTCATTGGAAAGACCAGGTCGGCTACGCCAAGTGGCGCGCCGAGGCGCGTGCGTTTGGCGAGGCGATCTGGGAGGTGCTCGGGGAACGGCGTAATCCTCGTATCGTGTTCGAGCATCCAGGCGAAAGCACGATCCCCACAAGCATCTTCGTTTGCCAACGGGGGGGCATGGTCGTCACCTCCGCGGGGACCACCGGCTACAACGCGACCGTCGATCTTCGCTACCTGTGGACGCGGCAGAAGCGCCTTCAGGGCTCGAACTTCGCGAACGACGACCAGGCGCGCGCGCTCAATGACCTGGTCGCATCCAAGCGCGTCGACCCGTGCACCAGCCAGGTCTTCTCCTGGGATGACTTGGGCCAAAGCCACCAACTGATGTACGAGAATCGCCACCCCTACGGAAACATGGCCGTCTTGGTCGGCGCGCACGCAGTCGAGCAGAGCGTTCCCGTCGAGCTCCGGGAAAGCGTTCCCGAGATGACCTATCGACCGCGCCGGCTCGAGCCGATCCCCAGTGAGACCCATCCCCACCGCACACTGGTCCGCGAAGCCATGCACGAAGGCCTAATCACGTGCCCGGTCGATGCCAAGCTCGCGGAGGTGGCCCGATTGCTCCTCGACAACCACATCCATGCGGCCGTCGTGACCGAAGACGACAGCGCGATCGGCGTCGTTTCCCAAACCGACCTCGTCCTCGCGCGCCAGGGCCGCTCCCGACAGCAGGCTGCCGCACTGACCGCACGCGATGTGATGACGCCAAACCCCCTGACATGCGAGCCCGACATGCTGCTCGCCGATGCCGTCACCCTGATGGCACGACGGGGGATTCACCGCCTCTTCGTGACGAAGCCGGACAATCCGCGTGTGCCGGTGGGCGTCCTCTCCTTCACCGATATCCTGAAACGGATCGCACGGCCGAGTTGACGCGATGACCGCTCGATCGCGTATGCACCGCACAGAGGCGCACAGGACGGGGGCAATTGCGGTTGCTCCGAAACGCCCTTGGCTTACAGTCCTCTCACTGACCGTAACGCCCACGCACGCACGCGTGCGAAATTGCCAGCCGAGGGAAGCATGCTGCGACGATCTTTGCTCTTCGTTCCCGGGATAGCAACGAAGCGGTTCGCGAAGGCGCGCGCCTCGGGTGCCGACACCATCCTCTTCGACCTCGAAGATTCGGTCCCACCGGACGCCAAGGAAGCGGCCCGGGAGCACGTCTGTGCAGCGCTCCGCGAGGGCGGCTTCGGTGACTCCGAACCTGCAGTGCGGGTCAACGCTCCCGGCACGCCGTATCACGATGATGACCTTCGCGCGGTAGGGGCCGCCGGCGCCCGAGCCATCATGGTTCCGAAGTCCGAAGCCGTGGAGAGCTTGCGCGCCGCGGCAGCGATTCTGGACGAAATCAATGCCGAATCGCGCATCTTGGCGCTCTTGGAAACCCCGCGCGGCGTGGCCCGCGCCCTCGAGGTGGGCGAGGCCACGTCACGCGTCGACGCACTGTGTTTCGGCCACGCGGATTTCGCCCTAGAGATGGGAGTTCCTGCCGACGACCCGGGCAGCGGCGTGCTCTACCACGCACGCTGCGCAGTTGCCTTGGCCGCGCGCGCATGCAGCGTGCAGCCAGTGGACAACGTCTGTCTCGCCGTTCGGGACGAGGAAGCGTTCCGGCGTGACGTCGAGCTGGGCATCCAACTCGGCTTCGAGGGCAAGATGTGCATTCACCCGGCGCAAGTGCCGATCGCCAACGAGCTCTACACACCGAGCGCCGAGCAGGTGGAATACGCCCGTCGGCTCGTCTCGGGCTGGGAGGCGGCGCGCGCCGAAGGGCTCGGCGTGTTCACGCTCGACAACAAGATGGTCGACGCTCCGCTCGTCCGAGCACAGGAACGCATCCTCGCACGAGCGAAGCGAGCAGCAGGGGCTTCCAAGGAGGAGACGGCATGACGGCGAATCGCATAGACGTGGATGGCCCGTACTTCGAAGACTTCAGGGTCGGCCAAGTCTTCGACGACGCGCCATCGGTGACAATCACGTCGGGCTTCGCCGCACTCCACCAAGCGTTCTTCGCCGAACGCCTACGCCTGCCCCTGGACGCCGAGCTGTGCCGCGCTGTGACCGGACACGACGCGCTCGCAAGCCCAAGCCTTGTCTGCAACCTCGCCATCGGCCAAACCACCTACGCATCGCAGCGGGTGAAGGGCAACCTGTTCTATCGCGGGCTGGTGCTCCAAAAGCCCAGTTACGTCGGAGACACTTTGCGCACCGTCACCGAGGTGGTGGCGCTCAAGCAGAATCGGGCGAAGCCTGGCCGCGCCGCCACCGGCATGGTCGTGCTCGAGATGACGGTAACCAATCAGCGCGACGAAACCGTGCTGCACTTCTGGCGCTGTCCGATGATCCCCTGCCGCGACCCGGAGGCCATTACGGGTCATGCGGGCTCGTTCGACGCGATTCCCGCCGAGCTCGACATGGATGCGGTCCAGGCCGCCATCCCCGCCGAATGGAACCTCGGCCGGTATCGCGAGCAGATCCCAGGCGTTCATTTCGCCGACGTCCCGGAGGGCGCCACCTACGTCCTGCGCGCACGCGATACCGTCACCTGCGCCCCCGAGCTGGTCCGCATGACGCTGAATATGGCCTACACGCACGGCGATCCGGAGGCGAGCGCCTACCGCAAGCGGCTGGTCTACGGCGGCCACACGATCTCCATGGCGGGCGCTCACCTGTCGCGCGCGCTCCCGAACCTGCTGACCCTGGTCGGATGGCGACACTGCAATCACACTGCGCCCGTCTTCGAAGGCGACGTATTGCGAACCGAAGCGAGCGTCGCGGCCAAGCGACCACTGGCGTCCCGAGGCGGCCTGGTCGAGTTACAAGTATCGGTCTTCGCGGAGCGCGGGCCGGAAGCGCCGAAACCCGAACTAGATGTTCAAGTGCTGGACTGGCACGTCATCGCTGCGATGGCCTAGAGAGGATACGAGTGCACTTGGCAGGAAACACGAGATGAGTGGAGGGATCCTCGAAGGCATGCGCGTGATTGAAGGCTCGGCCTTTGTCGCCGCTCCACTCGCGGGCATGACGCTGGCGCAGATGGGCGCCGATGTGATTCGCTTCGACCCGCTCGGTGGCGGCCTCGACTACCGCCGCTGGCCGGTCACCGACGACAACGAAAGCTTGTTTTGGGCTGGCCTCAACAAGGGCAAACGCTCGATCACGGTCGATATGAGGTCGGATCGCGGCCGCGAGCTGATCACCGACCTGATCTGCGCGCCAGGCGAGCAAGGCGGCTTGTTTGTCACGAACTTCCCGGCGCGAGGCTGGCTCGATTATGAGCGCCTGCGCGAGAAGCGTCCCGATTTGATCATGATCAATTTGATTGGCGCGCGGGATGGGTCCAACGCCGTCGACTACACGGTCAATCCGGCGGTGGGCTTCCCGAAGGTCACCGGTCCGGTCGAGTGGGACGAGCCGGTGAATCACGTCTTGCCCGCATGGGACTGCATCACTGGCCAGATGCTGGTCGTAGCGCTCTTGGCCGCCGAACGACATCGCCGTCAGACCGGGGAGGGCCAGTACGTCCGCATCGCGCTCAAGGACGTCGCCCTGGCCATGCTCGGTAACCTCGGCAAGATCGCCGAAATCGTCATCAACGATTCGGATCGCCCCCGTTTCGGCAACTACCTCTACGGCGCCTTCGGGCGCGACTTCGTCACGGCGGACGGCGCCCGCGTGATGGTCGTCGCGCTGACGAGCCGGCAGTGGAAGGGGTTGCGCAACGCCACCGGCTTGCAAGAGGAGTTCGACGCCGTTGGACAACGGCTGGGTCTGGACCTGAGCGAGCCGGGCAACCGCTGGCACGCCACTCGGGAGCTCGCAGGCGTCCTCGAGGCCTGGTTCCGGGTCCACGATCTCGACGCCGTCCGGAAGGTCTTTGACGAGAACAGCGTCTGCTGGGACCGCTACAGAACGATCCGCGAGGCGGTCACCGAGGAGTGCACCGGCGGCAACGAGCTGTTCAGCATGCTGGAACAGCCGGGAATCGGCAGTTATCCGGTTCCGGGTACGCCGTTCGACTTTTCGTCCTGTGGCCGGGTGCCCCCTATCTGTGCCCCAGCGATCGGACAGCACACCGACGCCGTCCTGCGCGAAGTCCTCGGCCTGGACGACGCCGCTATCGCCAAACTGCGCGACGAAGACAAAGTCATCGCCTGAAAGAAACTCTCAGCCAAGCCCCATCACCTTGGCACGCACCACGGTGGAGTTGCTCGTGAAGCGTGCCGAAAGCGTAGTTCGATGGCGCTGAAGAAGTACGCGCACAGCCATCGGATTTAACGGGGCCGGGGCTCATCGCAGTCGGTCGTCACGAGCTCACGTGGACGGACGATCCCGCCGAGCTCGGCTTTGTAGTTGTGTTCCGCGACGTAGATGACCTGGACTGTGCTGGTGCGCAGCTCGGGCGCAGCGCTCCGGTTCCAGCTCGAGCAGAAGTAGCGTCCCATCGACGGACGAAAGGGCGCGTAGTGCTCATTGGAGATGTTCGCCCAGTAGGTGCGCCAGGCCATGTTGGGCATTTCGCGGTAGTAATGCTCCGGACGTTCGAGGCTCACGTTGGCTGTGCCATGAAGCAGGTCGAAAGGCGCGCCGTTTTCTAGCTTGCCAGCGACCACCCACCAGCCCTGTTGGGTTGCGTCCGTGTTGGCGAACATGCGCCACCGTTGGTCCAGCCTCAGCACGTACCCCAGCGTCGCGAGGGGTTCGGGCATGTTGCGCTGCGCCACGTCGACGGCCAAGGCGTTTGAGATGAGCGTGTAGCCGAGCAGCAAGCCGGCGACCGCCTGCGATCCCCATCGCGGCCGCCAGGGTTTCGTGTCGCCAACGCCCAAACGCCAACCAAGTTTGTTCCATAGCGAAGCGGGCAGCCACGGAAACAGCGCGAGGGTGGTCACGGGTTGAAACGTGCCGACGTCGACCACCGCAAAGATCCCAGCGTGAAGGCCGAG
>CBESWY010000176.1:0-5950 GCA_965533395.1 uncultured Myxococcales bacterium | reverse complement strand
ACCTGCTCCGGCGTCAGCAGCTCTCCGAACGCTGGCATCATCGGTGGATTGCCGCGGGTGATGAGCTGGGCGATGCGCGCGTCTTCGATGCCTTCTTGCCAGGCAGCGCTGGCGAAGCTCAGCTTGACCTGAGCGCCGCCGCGGCCGTCGGTGCCGTGACAACTTGCGCAGTTGCGCTGCCACAAGAGGTCGCCAACCGTGAGGTCGGGACGGTCTTGCTGCGGCACGCGATTGCGATCGACTAGATTGTCGGGCAGGTGTGCGTGGTCCTCGGGAGTCCACACGCGAAGGTTCTCCGGCTCGCTCGAACAGGCCGCCACAAACAGGCAGGCCACCATGATCCTGATCAACACGGAACCCCCTCTAGCCTATCCACCGATGAGGCTCATCCCGACGCGTTCGTGCTCGTGCTCTTCGGGCTCCAAGAAATGATGCCCACGGTCCTTGCCGGTGAGCGACCAGACCATCGCCCAGGCGAGGTCGAGGTCGCTGCCGCCGGCGCGCATGATGTTGCGCAGGCTAATCGCGCTGCGCGAGGCCAGACATGCGCGAATGTCGCCCCGGGCCGTGACCCGGACCCGATTGCAGGTATCGCAGAACTCGTTACTGATGGGCGTGATGAAGCCGACGCGATGACCCGAGCCATCGGCTGCGGCCATGTACCGCGCCGGCCCCTGACCTTCGATTCCCTGGGGAGCCTCCCTCGATACGCTGTCTCCAAGGACTTCGAGGACATCGTCGGCGTTCATTCTCATGTCTTGCGGGAGCTTTGCGCCCTCGCCGAGCGGCATCAGCTCGATGAAACGCGGCGTAACGCCGAGCGACCAGGCGAAATCGACGATCCGCTGCAGCTCGTCGTCATTGCGGCCCCGAAGCGGTACGGTGTTGAGCTTCACGTCGAGCCCGACGTCGATGGCCGCGTGAATCCCGGCCAAGACGCGCCCCAGGTCGCCACCGCGCGTGAGCTCAGCAAACCGGCCGGGGTCCAGCGTATCGATTGAAACGTTCACTCCAAACAGCCCCGCATTGAGCAGCGGCCGCGCAAGCTCGGAGAGCCGGGTCGCATTCGTCGTCATCACGAGCTGCTCGACCTCGGTGCGCCGATGTACGAGCTCGACCAGCCGAACGATATCTTTTCGCACCAAAGGCTCGCCGCCGGTGAATCGAACCCGCCGAATGCCCGCCAGCGCAAACACCGACACCAGCCGTGCAGCTTCTTCGAACGTCAGCAGGTCGTGCCGAATCGCATGCTCATCCTCCCCGCTCGGTGGCATGCAGTAGATGCATGCAAGATCGCAGCGGTCGGTCACGCTCAGTCGCAAATAGGTATACCGCCGACCACGCGAGTCGCGCAGAAGCGGGATCGCGTTGAAATCATCGGGCCGAACCGGCCAGTCCTCGTAGACTGCCGAGCGACTCTGCACGAGGGGGAGTCGGTGCACCGGCTGAGTCTAGAGGTCCGCGCGTCCCGGTCAACGCTCGGACGCGTGCTTGACATCACCTGAGCAGGGAATCAGGCTCAGCCCTTCCACTGAATCACGGTTCATTTTCAGGAGCTCAGCGCATGGAATCTAATGGAAACCGCGTGGCGATCGTTGCCGGGCTGCGGACGCCCTTCGCGAAACAATGGTCGGCCTACCGAGAGGTCAGCGCGCTCGATCTCGCGAACATCGTCGTAGCCGAGCTGCTGCAGCGGCTCGAGCTCGACCCGACCGAAATCCAGCAAGTCGTCTACGGACAGGTCGTGCCTTCGGTGGAAGCGCCAAACATCGCCCGTGAGATCGTCCTCGCAACGGGGATGCCGAAGAGCATCGAGGCCTACAGCGTCTCGAGAGCCTGCGCCACGAGTTATCAGTCGACGGTCAATGTCGCCGAGGCGATCATGGCCGGCGCGATCGACACCGGCTTGGCGGGCGGCGCGGACAGCGCGAGCAACGTGCCGATCACCGTGTCGAAGCGCCTCGCCGAAGCGCTCATGGCAGCGACCAAGGCGCGGAGCATCGGCGAGCGCGCTCAGATTTTCGCAGGGTTGCGTCCCCGGGACCTCGTACCGGTGGCTCCGGCCATCGCCGAGTACTCCACGGGCCTTTCGATGGGCGAGAGCGCCGAAAAGATGGCGAAGGAGAACCAAATCGCCCGCGAAGCCCAAGACGAGTTCGCGCTCCGAAGCCACACGCTGGCCGCCGCGGCTTGGGACGAAGGCAAGTTCGACGAGGAGGTGATGGAGGTCTTCGTACCCAACCGCTTCGATCAGACGATTCGCAAGGACAACCTGGTTCGGGAGGGCGGCACAATCGAAGACTACGCCAAGCTCAAGCCTGCCTTCGACCGCAAGCACGGCACCGTCACCGCGGGCACGAGCTCACCGCTCACCGATGGCGCCAGCGCACTCTTGTTGATGCGTGAGGACAAGGCCAAGGCGCACGGCTTCGATGTACTCGGCTTCATTCGAAGCTACGCGTTTGCCGCACTCGACCCTGCGGGCCAGCTCCTGATGGGTCCGTCGTATGCAACGCCGATCGCCCTCGATCGGGCTGGCATCAAGCTGTCGGACCTCGACCTCGTCGACATGCACGAGGCGTTCGCCGCGCAGATCCTCTCCAACACGCAGGCGTTCGAGTCGAAGGAGTGGGCGGAGAAGAACATCGGTCGCTCCGAGAAGATCGGCGACATCGATTGGGACAAGTTCAACGTGACCGGCGGCTCGATTTCGATCGGCCATCCGTTCGCCGCCACGGGCGCGCGTCAAATCACACAGACCCTCCGCGAGCTCAAGCGGCGGGGCGGCAACTTGGCCCTTTGCACCGCATGCGCGGCGGGTGGTTTGGGTGCAGCGATGATCTTGGAGGCAGAGTAATGGCGAACGAAGGACTCAGCATCGAGAAGCGCGGCGACGGCGTAGCCATCGTTCGCATGGACATCCCAGGCGAGCCGATGAACACGCTCAAGAGCGACTTCATCGACACCTTCACCGACGCGTTCAGCTCGATCGAGAACGACGCGGACATCAGGGCGGTCGTCTTCACGTCGGGTAAGAAAGACAGCTTCATCGCAGGCGCCGACATCACGATGCTCGAAGCCGTGACCGGCGCAGAAGAAGGCGAGCGAGTCTCCCGCGAAGGCCACAAGGTGATGAACCGCATCGAGAACTGTCCGAAGCCGGTCGTCGCGGCCATCCATGGCGTCGCGCTCGGTGGCGGCCTCGAAGTCGCCCTGGCCTGTCACGCTCGCGTAGCGACCGACAGCAAGAAAACCCAGCTCGGTCTTCCGGAGGCCCAGCTCGGCCTTCTCCCCGGGGGCGGCGGCACCCAGAGACTTCCCCGGCAAATCGGCGTGCAGGCTGCGCTCGACATGATGCTGACCGGCAAGTCGATCAACGCGAAGAAGGCGCTCAAGCTCGGTCTGGTCGACGATGTGGTGCCCCCGTCAATCCTTCTCGAAACCGCCGCGGCCCTAGCGCTCTCACGCATTGACTATGTGCCGCATCGGGAGAGCTTCATCGAGCAGCTCCGCGACAAAGAGGCCGTGACGGAATTTGCGCTTTCGAAAAACCCCGTCGGGCGGAAGATCCTCTTCGACCAGGCTCGCAAGCAATTGCACAAGCAGACCCGCGGCAACTACCCAGCGCAGGATTTGATCATCGACATCGTGAAGACGGGCCTCGAAGACGGCTTCGAAGCAGGGCTTGCCGCGGAGGCGCGCGGCTTCGGTCGTCTGCTCACCACGCCGGAAGCGGCGAACCTCATGAGCATCTTTTTTGCCACCACCGCGCTGAAGAAGGACTCGGGCGTGGACGACCCGAACGTCAAGCCTCGCGAGGTCGAGAGAGTTGGCATGCTCGGCGCCGGACTCATGGGCGCAGGCATTGCCTACGTCACGACCGCGGTCGCCAAGACCCCGGTGCGTCTCAAGGATCGGGACGCCGACGGTGTCATGGCGGGCCTTCGCTACATTCGCGGCATCATCGACGGCCGCGTCAAACGCAAGCGGCTCAGCGAACGGCAAGCCGACGCGCTCATGCTCCAGACGACTGGAACGACCAGCTACGACGGCTTTCAGGACATCGACGTTGTGATCGAAGCCGTTTTCGAAGACCTCTCGCTCAAGGAGCGGATGGTCCGAGACGTCGAGGAGGCAGGCCGGGACGACGTGATTTTCGCCTCGAACACGTCCTCGTTGCCAATCACGATGATCGCCGCGGCCAGCAGGCACCCCGAAACGGTCATCGGGATGCACTATTTTTCACCTGTTCACAAAATGCCGCTGCTCGAGATCATCGTGACCGACAAGACGGCCGACTGGGTCACCGCGACCTGCGTCAAGCTCGGGAAGAAACAGGGCAAGCACGTCATCGTCGTGAAAGACGGCGTCGGTTTCTACACGAGCAGAGTGCTCGCGCCGATGATGAACGAAGCGGCGCATCTGGTCGCCGAAGGCGTTCCCATCGAAAAGATCGACACAGCCATGCTCGACTGGGGCTTTCCGGTCGGGCCGATCAAGTTGACGGACGAAGTCGGCATCGACGTCGGCGCCAAAGTCGGCAAGATCATGCTCGACGCTTTTGGCGAGCGCATGAGTGCGCCCGAAGGCATGAAGAAGCTGATGGACGACGAGCGTTACGGCCGCAAAAACGGCCGCGGATTCTATCTCTACGGAGACAAGAAGAAGGGCGTCGACGAGTCGGTTTACGAGGTCCTCGGGGTCACGCCGAACAACAAGAGCAGCTCGAACGAAGACATCGCCTGGCGTTGCGCTCTGCAGTTCGTGAACGAGGCGTGTCGCTGCTTCGGAGACGGCATTCTTCGGAGCGCCCGCGATGGTGATATCGGCGCGGTGTTTGGGCTCGGCTTCCCCCCGTTCCGAGGCGGGCCCTTCCGTTTCGTCGACCAGGTCGGCGCCAAGGAAGTTCTGGGGCGCCTGCGCGAGCTCGAAAAGCAGCTCGGCCCTCGGTTCTCGCCCGCACCGGTGCTCGAAGAGATCGCCCGAAGCGGCCAGACGTTCCATGGTCCAGACCCGGTTCGGCCTGGCCAGTCGCGCGGAAACCATGCTCAGAGCCCACCCAGAGTCAGTGCGTAGCGGAGCGTTTTTCAAGGGCAATCGGCTGATTCACCGATAAGCGGCGACGTCGATTGCACCGGGGCCCGGACCTCTCTATTATGATCAGCGGCCGGGGGAGGGAACAACGGGTGGACACAAGGCGTTCTCCGATGGTGTCCGGCAACGAGCGACCAAGCAACGAATATGGCTAGCGAAGCAAGCGCACAGAAGCTGGAAATGGCGGCAAGGACGATCGCGGAGAGCCGGCCTCGGCATCGAAGCGTGTTGCTCGTCGAAAGCGACCCGGATTTGCAGTGGAGCCTTGCCCGAATGCTGACGGTCGACGGCAATCGCGTCGTCGGGACGAGCTCTGGCGACGGCGCACTCACGGTGATCGAGCAGTGGAACGCGGACCTGGCACTGGTGGCGTCGACCTTGCCCGGTGCGAGCGGCGTCGAGGTCGCCCGGCGCCTTCGTGAACACAATCCCGACCTCCTGGTCATTTTGATGTCCGACGAGAGTCCGGCGCCCGTCGCGAGAGAGCGTTCGACGGACGTGAGCGCCTACCTCGCCAAGCCATTTCGCTTCGAATCGCTGCGCGCCCTCATCGAATCGCTTCAACTTACAGCAGCCCCCGCGGAGTAGCCCTGCTAGGCTTTCCAGCTGTGAAGCGACTGCTCTCCGCGTTATGTTTCGTATCGAGCGCGTCGCTCTTGTTGGGCTCGTTGCTCTGGGGCGCGGCAATCGCCCAATCTACTCCCGGCTTCATTCACGTCGACGAGATCCGGCCGGGGATGAAAGGCTATGGCCTTTCGGTTTTGCGGGGCACAGAGCCCGAGCGCTTCGACGTCGAGGTCATCGATGTGCTTCACCAGTTCCGGCCCAACCAGGACCTGATCCTCATTCGGACCCC
>CBESWY010000175.1:0-6007 GCA_965533395.1 uncultured Myxococcales bacterium | reverse complement strand
CCCGACGGCGTACCGTACACCATCGAGCTCAAGAACGAGCAGCTCGACAGCGGCATTGCCTGCCGTCTCGAGATCACGTTCGACATGCCTCTGTACATGACGAAGGGCGAGTCGGGCGGACTGCTCAATCTCGGTGACGACGGCTTGCCCGAACAGAACGGGACCTTCCCGTATTCGGCCGCGATGATCGTGCCAGAGGCGGCCTCTGTGGTGCCAGCGGCCCTAGTAGAGTTCGGTCACGGCCAGCTCGGGGCCAAGGAGCAGGTCTTGGGCTTTCAGCCAATCGCAGCCGCGCAAAACTTCGCCACGTTTGCTTTGGACTGGAAGGGCTTCTCGAGTGATGACGTTCTCCCGACTCTGATCCCGGCCATCGTGGGCGGCGATGTTTCCGCATTCCGCGCCATCCCCGAACGGATGCATCAGGGTTTCTTGAACTTCCTCATGGCGATGAGGACCTTGTCACGCGAAGCCGACGGCGGACCACTGACCGCGCTGAACCAAGCCCTCACGAACGAATGCGGCGGCGCGACCATCGACGGCGCCCAGCGCTACTACTTCGGCGGGAGCCAGGGCGGAATCTTGGGTGCGAGCATCATGGCGCTGACGACGGACATCGAACGGGGGCTGCTCGCGGTGCCAGGCCAATCTTACAACCTGCTTCTCAACAGGAGCGTCAATTTTGATGAGTTCGCGCCGCAGTTCTACAGCAACTACAACTGGAATGCACTCGACGTTCAAATGAACCTCGCGCTGATTCAAGGCCTCTGGGATCGGGCCGAGCCGACCGGGTACTCGAAGTACATTCGAACGAATCTCTTGCCCGGCACGCCTGCACACGAGGTGCTGATCCAGGTGTCGAAAGCCGATCATCAAGTGACCAATCTCGGGGCCCATATCATGGCGCGAACGATTGGCGGTATCGTCAATCTCGCGGACACCATCCGCGACGTCTGGGGAATCCCGGTCGTGAGCGGCGAACACGACGGCTCCGCGATGATCGAGGTCGACTTCGGCAATCCGGACCCGCCGATCACCAACATTCCGCACTGGGATGACACCATGCAGGACCCGCATGGCCGCGCGACAGAGCTCGAAGCGCTTGGACCTGTCCTAAAAGAGTTCTACGAGACCGGAGTAGTTTCCAACCCTTGTGATGGCCCCTGCGACGAGAACGACCTGATCGCTCCGTAGCCCCTCTTCGGCCTTGAAAAAATCGGCGAATTCCAGCGGGACCTTCGCGCGAGTTTGGACCCTCCCGCCTCATCCGTTACTAATGATGAATGGGGGGTCACATGATTCGAAGACGAAACCAATCGGTGCTCGTGCTCTTCGCCGTCTCGGCGCTCGCTTCCTTTGCAAACGCCGATGCGACTACGCGAAGCCATAAGCTGGAAGAAGGAAAAGTTCGCTTCGTTTGCGAAGGGCCGGAGGTCACGGTGCCCGCATGGGGCCAGTTCGGCACTGTCGAGGGCGCGCTTTCGATCGACCCTCGCGACCTGCGCAAGGCGTCGGGAAACATCGATGTCTTCATGGTGTCGATTCGGACCAACGATGCGGCCTGGGATACGATGTTTCGCCGGGCGGGCTTTCTCGAGATCGACGACATTCCAAAGAGCCGATTCGTGCTCGAAGCGGTGCGCGGGGCGAAGCAGCTCGATCCGGGGAAATGGGTTCCAATGACGCTCGAAGGGCGTTTCTGGCTTCATGGCATCAGCAAGAAGGTCAGCGTTCCGGCAAGGGTGAGGTGGACACCGGCCGACGCCAAAACTGGAACTAGCGAGCGCATTGACGTTCGCGCGAGCTTCCACGTCACTTGGGACGAGTATGAAATCGCGATGCCGACTGGCCACACGCGCACCTTTGCAGGCGATGGGGCGCTGATTCAGGCGGACCTGGCGTACGGCCCGACTAAGGCGAAGCGCAGGTAGTCTCGGCCACCTGCGGCGGGGGTCTATCCCTCAGCGCAGCCGCCATGCGGTGGCGCTGGCGCCGAAATTGCGCCCGAAAGCGGCTCGACCTGCCGATCTTTTGAATCATGGGGAAGTGGCGCTATCCTCGACCGGCAGCGCACGCGGGGTCGAGCGCCGCTTTGGAAGCACGGTACATGTTGCGATTTCTCTCGAATCGATGGTCTTTGTTGTGTCTGGTCGTTCTGATCGCTGGGATCAGCGGTGGGGCGGTCGCGTTCGGCGAGCACGCATCGAACGAGCAGCTGCACCGCGCGGAAATCGTCGACGGGCAGCGTGTACTGCGTGCACCCAATCTCGACGACTGGAACGAGCGCCAAGAGAGCCCGAAGAACAACCCCGGGCAGACCGGTCGCTTCGGGTCCGCGTTTCACTACGACGCGTTCGTCTACGACAAAGCAGAGAGCAGCCCGAGGGTCGCCGGTATCGTCCGTCGGGGCGACGTGATCAAAGTCGGCGACAAGGTCAGCGGTTCCGGCTGTAAGGACGGGTCCTGGTACAAGGCGACGCCGTTTGGGTACGTGTGCACCTCTCTCGGCTTCCACGTGGGCGAGACGCCGAGCACGAACCGGTACGGAGTCCCGCCGGCCAAGACCAGCAGCCACCTCCCGTATCAGTACTCGCGCGTCATCACCAAGCGCGCGCCGCGCTACTACCGCATCCCGACCGTGCAAGAGGAGAAGCAGGCCCGACGCGCAATGGAGAAGAAAGGTCCGACGCCAGAGGTGGTCTCATCACTGATGGCGGGAGACTACTTTCTCGCGCTTGCCGAAAAGGAGACGCGAAAGGCCGACGGCGCCGTGTTCTACCGAACGATTCGAGGCCGTTTCGTACGTGAAGGCGACATCGAGCTTCGCAACCCCGATGTCGTTCGAGGCGAGGAGCTCGGCCGGGACGGCTGGAACCTGCCCTTGGCGTTCGTGTGGGGCGAAGATCGCGATCTCTTCGATCTGAAGGGTGGGAAGGCTCGGACGTCGGGCAAGGCTCAGAAGCACGGTCGCTTCGTGGTCGAAGAGGAAACGAACGTCGACGGCGTGGCATACGCGGCCGGCAAGCCGGGAGCCGTGAAACGCGATGGGCTGCGCGTGGCGCGGCGGTCGAAGCGCCCGAGCAGCGTGCCGGCAAATGGGAAATGGATTCACGTCGACCTGGGCGAGCAAACGCTCGTCGCCTACGAAGGCGACAAGCCCGTGTATGCGACGCTGATCTCGAGCGGCAAGGAGGGCTATGAGCCCCCGACGGGGCTGTTCGAAGTCCAGCAAAAGTACATCTCAACCACGATGAACGCGACCGACCCGATCGATGGTTTCTACGAGGTCGAGGAGGTCCCGTGGACGCTCTACTACCACGGCGGATACGCACTTCACGGCGCGTACTGGCACACGGATTTCGGCAAGGTGCGTAGCCACGGCTGCACGAACATCGCGCCGGTCGATGCACGCTGGCTCTACTACTGGAGCGAGCCCGATGTTCCAGCCGCCTGGCACGCCGTGCGTTTCCAACCCGAAACGACCTGGGTCTACTTCACCAGCTGAAGACGCCGCGGGCGAGCAGCAAGAGTGCCGCACCAGAAGCCACGACTACGATGGCATTGCGCAGCCGGGGGCCGTCGACGCGTGGAATCAGGAATCGGCTGACGCTCAATCCCAGCCAAACCGCCGGCAGAAGCGCTGCGCCAATGACGACTTCAGCCCAGCTCACCTCCCCGGCCAAGGCGCGGACGCTGATGGTGATGCAGAGACCGACCGCGAACACCAAGCCCAGGTTCGCGCGCACGGTCGGGCCCGCGTCGTTTCGATAGAGCAGCGCGATGGGCGGTCCGCCGATCGCAGAGACCATCGCCATGGTCCCAGAAGCGACGCCGGCGCCGAACTCGCGTGCCGCCGTGCGCCGAAACGTTCCGCGACTGATGACGAGCGATACGCCGAGGATGACCATCGACGACATCAAGACGTCGAGCGCCGCGCCGGAGAGCATCTTCAGGAGCGCAACGCCGACGAGCGCTCCAGGAATCCGTCCAGCAAAAATCCAGAGGGTACTCTTGACCTCTACGGCGTGTCGTTCGCGAAGGACAATCGCGAGCGTCAGCGGGAAGACGACGAGGAGCTGGGGCACGGGTGCAAAGAGAGGATCGAGAAGCGAAAGGACAGGCACGCTGAGCAGTGCGAAGCCAAAGCCCACCGTGCTGTGAAGCGCGGCCGCGAGGAAGCTCACGAAGAACGCGATGGCAAACTCCGGTGTAGTGATATGTGCTAGGGCTTCCATCGGCAGTGCTAGGGTAGTCAGCGTCTGATCATGCGGCCAACCAAGAGGAGCAAGGCGAGAGACCCGCTGCAGAAGACGGCAAGCCGTATTCTGGGCGTAGCAACCGACGCGCTCGACGTCGCAGCTCGCAATCTGGACAACGCTGGGCGAATCGCCAAGTTCCTGCGCGGCCGGATGGAGCTCGAAGTTCGAGAGAGCGACGTATTCATTTCGAGCTATCCACGCTCGGGCACGACGCTGGCCCAATGGGTTCTCTATCTTCTCACGCACGATCCGCAGCCCGACCCGACACATTTGACGAAGGTGTCTCCCTGGTTCGAGCGCTCACTGGCCATTGGTGAGCTACGCGCTTCGGACCTCGAGCGCTTCCCGTCACCCCGGATATTCAAAAGCCACTTGCCGCGGGAATGGCTACCGGACGGCGCGCGCTACGTCTACGTCGAGCGCGACGGCTTGGACGTTCTGCTGTCGTACTTTCATTTCTATCGTGCTTACCTGGGGTTCGAGGGGTCTCTCGATGACTTCCACCGGCGCTTCATCGAAGGCCGCCTGCAGTACGGGTCTTGGTTTGATCACGTCGCCGGCTGGCGCGCCCGAGCGTCTGACCCCGACGTGCTAATCGTTCGCTACGAAAATCTCTTGACCGACCGCAAAGCGACCATTCGTGGGATAGTCGAATTTCTGGGATGGGATTGCGACGAACGCTGCGTTGACCGGGCGGTCACCGAGAGCAGCTTCGATGCGATGAAGAAGCGTGAGTCGGTCTTCGACCACGCCACCGCACTGCTGCTCGAGCGCGGAGTGAGCCCGGAGTCGTTTCTTCGTGCGGGTGAGAGCGGGCGCGGCGCTGGCGCATTGACCGACGCGCAAGCTCGAGAGATCAGGGAGCGAAGCTCGACGGGGCGCCGGCTCGCGATTCGCGGGCTGCCCGCTTTCCTGCAGTAGCCGGCGCGGCAGAGCTGTCGACGACGAACTGAAGAAAGCTTTCGGGCGTCCCGGGGTCCTTCCCGGTGAGATGCTGGTACGCGCGCGCTAGCTTGGCGATGAGGCGGCGGTACCCGCGGACCGCCGGTGAGGCGGCGTCGCCGTAGAGCTTTCGGACCGCATTCTCTCGGGTTCCCAGGAGCAGTCGATCGTCGGGCTCCCGGCACAGGTAGGGGCATGCACGCGGCCGCTGTGCGTTGAGCGTCCTACCGCCGATCGTGTAGGCGAACGTGACCTGATCGCCAAAGCGATTCTGGTACAGGCGATCGAAGTAAGTCTCGTCGTAGGTGCAGGCCGACAGGGCCCAACCGACTTTCACCGCCGCCCCACGCGAACGCATGATTTCGGTTTGCACGAGCTGCTGCGCCACGTATCCGTTTTCAATCTCGAGCGCCTCTTGCTTGCGTTCGACCTCTGCTGCCGGTGCCAACGAAGACGAGCGCCGGATGTCGACGGGAAACCCAAAACGATCGATCAACGCTTCCAACGGGGCTTGCGCAAGCGAAGCCGCGCGGTGCACGTCGAGGCGCGGCACTCCGGCGTTGCAGGCGTTGCTGTCGGCGATGAGGATCGAGCTCTTGGCGAGGTCGAGCTCTCTGCGTACCATCTCCTGGGCGAAAACGAGGATCAGCACGTCGATGGGGAGGCCACAGCTTGCATTGTCCGCTGCAACCCCGACGCCAAACCACGTGGACTCGGTGGTCTCGAGCGCGCGATGGGAGATCACAGGCTCGTATTGCCGCCGAGCAAATAGCTCTTGGCGGTTTGCAAGCGAAGCGAGACGCTCCCCC
>CBESWY010000174.1:0-6026 GCA_965533395.1 uncultured Myxococcales bacterium | reverse complement strand
TTTTCAACTGGGAACGAGGCTTGTCGTCTGTTCGCGTCCGCGGCCGAGGTTCTCGAAGACTTCGCCGACGCTTTTCGGGGCTGATATGAGAGAATTCGCGTTCCCTGCCATCTTGGATTGCAACCAAGAGGCGCACTTTTGCAGTTGCATATCCAGGATTGTGCTGCGATGGTGCAGGCCGTGTTTAGCTGGGACGATGTGCGCTACTTCCTGACGCTCCAGCGCCACGCGACCCTTGCCGCAGCGGGCGCTGCACTATCGCTCGACCCGACGACCGTCGGGCGGCGCTTGGTGAAGCTCGAGGAGGAGCTGGGTGCACGCCTCTTTGATCGAACCCCAAACGGATATGTTCTGACCGACGCCGGCCATCGCCTTCTGCCCCGCGCCGAACGGATCGAACGCGAGGCGCTCGGCGTCGAGCGAGACGTCGCAGGCGAAGATCAAAAGCTCGAGGGAGTCGTGCGACTCACCGCCACCGAAATGCTGACCACACGGTTCATCGCCCCGCACCTGCGCCGCTTTCGCGAGCGCTACCCCGAAATCCAACTCGTGCTCAACTGCACCAACCTGGAAGTGAACCTCGCCCGGCGCGAAGCCGACATCGCCCTGCGTCTCGCTCGCCCGACGCAAGAGGACCTGATCATCAAACGGCTCTCGTTCATTCACCTGGGTCTCTACGCATCTCGCGACTACGTCGATCGTTTTGGGCTTCCCAGGGACTCCCTGGCGGGGCATCAGATGATTCTCTTCACCGATGTGCGTCCGTTTCGCCGCGAGAATGATTGGGTCGAGGCTCGCATGGACGGAGCCCGGGTTGCGCTTCGGTCCGACAGCGTGTCAGCGACCTATTCCGCGACCGTGGCAGGCACGGGGATCGGCCTCCTCCCTTGCCTCGTGGCCGACTACGACCACCACCTGGTGCGGGTTCCGCTCGAAGGCGCGCCCGAGCCTCGACAGATCTGGCAAGCGGTCCACAAGGATCTTCGCGACAGCGCACGCATTCGGGCCGTCCTCGATTTCCTCGGGAAAATCCTCGCCGTGCCAGTCGACAGCGCCTCTGCGGCCTAGTCGGGCGCAGCGCTAAGAGAGCGCGATTCCGTCCGGCGCATCTTGACCGAAAGGCGACGTGCGCCCCACGCCCCGGGACTAGGCTCGAAAACGCCGGCGCAGCGCGTACCGCATGCCGGGCAGCACCCTTCGCGCAGGTTCCACTCGAGAATCTCATACCAGTCGCGGCTGATCAGGGCCGTCCCGCATGCGGCGCAGCACGTGGTGTCGCCTTCCGGATCATGAACGTTGCCGGTGTAGACGTAATGAATCCCTTCTTGCATGGCGATGCGTCTCGCCCGGTGCAAGGTCGCGCGCGTGGTCGGAGGCACATTCAGCATCTTGTAGCTGGGATGGAAGGCCGAGAAATGAAGCGGCACGTCGGGGCCAAGCTCTTCGACGATCCATGCGCTCAGTCGCCGGAGGTCATCATCGCTGTCGTTGTGCTCGGGGATGACGAGGTTGGTGATCTCGAACCAGACGTCGGTCTCGTTTCGAAGATAGCGCAGGGTATCGAGCACCGGCGCCAGTCGTCCACCGGCGATGCGCCGGTAGAAGTCGTCGTCGAAGGCCTTCAAATCGATGTTGGCCGCGTCGATGAAAGAGAAGAACTCGGCCCTAGGCTCGGGATTGATGTAGCCGGCCGTCACTGCGACCGTTCGAATGCCCACCTCCTTGCACGCGACTGCCACATCCCGCGCATACTCGAGGAAGATGACCGGATCGTTGTAGGTGAAGGCAACGCTGCGGCAGCCGAGTCGCTCCGCCGCCTGAACGATTTCCTCGGGCCCGGCGGCATCGGCGAGCGTGTCCATCTGCCGAGACTTGGAAATGTCCCAGTTCTGGCAGAACTTGCAGGTCAGATTGCAGCCGGCCGTGCCAAACGAAAGCACCGGCGTGCCAGGCAGGAAATGGTTGAGGGGCTTCTTCTCGATCGGGTCGACCGCGAATCCACTCGACCGAGCGTAGCTGGTGAGCACGATGACGTCGTCCTCACGTGCGCGGACGAAGCAAAGGCCGCGCTGCCCCTCACTGAGCTTGCAAGCTCGCGGGCAGAGCTCGCAGAGGAGCCGCCCGTCGTCGAGTCGACGCCAGTAGTCGGTCGCTACCGTCGAACTAAGGGAAGCTGCCATCAAGAACACGATGCGCATTGGCGCAGCTAGGCGCAAGTGCGATCGGCGCGCGTTGACAAGTGTTCGACGGTGCGCACGTTTACTCAGTGGCGAGGGTGCGAGCAGCAGCGGTGGCGGGTCCGTTTTATCCGGCCGACCAAAATTCCTTGCACGCGGTGATTCGCGAGCACCTCGATGCGGCGCGCCAAAGGGCTGACCCTCGAGACCCTCAGCCGAAGGCGCTGATCGTGCCGCACGCCGGTTACATGTACTCCGGCCCGGTTGCCGCCACGGCTTTCGTACGAGTCGAGGCGTCACGCGAGCGAATTTCTCGCGTTGTATTGATTGGGCCGAGTCATCACGTTCGGTTCGCCGGCCTCGCAGTTCCGAGCAGCACAGCCTTCGAGACGCCCTTGGGCTCCGTTGCCATCGACGAAACGGCGCGCCGGCGAATCCTGCGTTTGCCGTTCGTCGATATTCTCGACGATGCGCATCAGTGGGAGCACTCGCTCGAGGTGCAGCTGCCATTTCTGCAGGACGTGCTCGGCGCGTTTGCCGTGCTGCCAATCGCCATCGGCCGTGCGTCACCGGCGCAAGTGGAAGAAGCCTTGGAAGCCGTCTGGGGCGGAGAGGAAACCCTCATCGTCGTGAGCTCCGATCTGAGCCACTACTTCGACTACGACACCGCGAAGCGCATGGACACCGCGACCGCATCGGCGATCGAATCGTTGGAGCCCGATCGGATTCGGGCGGATGGCGCCTGCGGGCGCATCGGGATCCAGGGCCTGTTGCTAGCCGCGCGGCGACACGGGCTCGTAGCGCGAACCTTGGATCTGCGAAGCTCGGGCGACACCGCAGGCGGTCGCGACGAGGTCGTCGGCTACGGCGCGTGGGAGCTGACGGTGGCTAAGAACGGCTCGCCGTAGCGCTCGATCCGTGCCGGCCCCATTCCGTGAATGCCTGCAAGCGCCTCGATCGATGTGGGTTTGTAGGCGGCGATTTCGAGAAGCGTACGGTCGTGGCAGACGACGTAAGCCGGAACGCCCTTCGCCCGAGCAAGGTCGAGACGCGTCGCGCGCAGGCTCTCGAAGAGCGACGAATCGACATTGTCCGGAATTTCCCGCTCCGAGGCTTGGCGATCCTTTTTATGCGCCCGCAGCTGGCCCGCCTCTGGCGGAGGGACGAGCACGCGGACTGGCTCCTCGCTCTTCATCGTCGTAATGCCGAGCGGCGTCAGAAAGGGAATCGGGAATTCGCCGGTGCTGAGGTCGACCAGGCCCGCCGTGATTAGCCGTCTCAGGAGTGCGAGAACCCAGGCCTTGGGACGGTCTTTGAGTAAACCATGCGTGCTGAGCTCGGTGAGGCCCAATCGGCGGAGCCGTTCGTTGTCCGTCCCGTGAAGCATGTCGGACACTGCCGTGAGCCCAGCGCGCCCCTGGTTGCGAGCGACCCCGGCCAGAGCCTTGCGCACCACGAGCGCCTCCTCTTCGGAGGCGGACCGTGGACTGCCCTCCTCGCCTCGCTCTTCGAGACGCTCGCAGACGTCGCAGTGACCACAACCGCCGAGGGTCTCCTGCTCGTCGCCAAAGTACCGCAAGATGAAATCGTGCCGGCAGCTGCCCGCTTCGACGTACCGCATCAGGTCGAGAAAGAGGCGCCACTGCTGCTGCACGTGCGCAGGGTCTTGGACGCCGCCCGGGTCTCGCCCCCCGCTGAAGCCGATGAGGCGGCGTCGAAGCCCGAGGTCCCCCGAGCTGGTGAGCAAGAGCCCGTGCGCGGGTTGCCCGTCGCGCCCGGCGCGCCCGACCTCTTGATAGTACGCCTCGACGGAGCCCGGCGCCTGCACGTGGACCACGGTGCGAATGTCGGACCGATCGATTCCCATTCCAAACGCGTTGGTGGCGACGACCACATCGAGAGAACGATTCGCGAAACGCCGGTTGACGTCCTCGCGCACCGAGGCCGCAAGGCCGGCGTGATACGGGGCCGCACGCCAACCTGCTTTGGCGACGGCCTCTGCGACTTTTTCCGTGTTGCGACGGGTCGCCGCATAGACGATGGCGCCCCCTTCGGGCTTGTCGGGATTACCAAGCGCATCACGAAGCGCATGCAGCATCCGCTTGCGCCGCTGCGTCGAGCTGTCGCTCTCGACGACCGCAAGATGGAGGTTTGGTCGTGAGAAGCCGCGCAAAATGACGGCGCTCTCCTCGGAGCCGAGACCAAGCCGTTCTTGAATCTCGCGACGCACGATCGGTGTCGCTGTCGCCGTGCAGGCGATGACCCGGGGAGGCTTCAAGCGCTCGATGACCTCGCCGATCCTCAGGTACGAGGGCCTAAAATCGTGACCCCACTGCGAAATGCAGTGCGCTTCATCGATGGCAAGCAGCGCAAGCCGAATCCCCGCGAGCCTGTCGACAAGCCAGGCCGACTCGAGGCGTTCGGGCGCCACATAGACGAGTTGATAGCGGCCTTCGAAAATTTCACGCTCGCGACGCTTCACCTCTTCGGGTTCGAGCGTCGAGGCCAGATAGGTCGCCGCAACCCCACGCTCCGTCAGAGAGCGCACCTGATCTTCCATGAGCGCGATGAGGGGTGAGATCACGATCGAGGTCCCTGGAAGGACCGCTGCGGGAAGCTGGTAGCAAAGCGACTTGCCGCCGCCCGTAGGGGCGATGACGATCACCCGCCGTCGCCCATCGAGGAGCTCTTCGATGGCCTCACGCTGCCAGGGATGGAACTCCGAAAGCCCGAAACGCTCTCGCAAAGCCAAGTCGATGTCGGTCATGAACGAAGGGCACCGTAGTGCGGCGGATGACGGCATGCCAGACCTATCGGACGCCGGCCGCCGAAGTTGCCTGTCACAATCAGCGACAAATGAGACCGGCGATTTCGGTGGCGCGTTCCATGACGAGCATGTGGCCGGCACCTTCGAGAATTTGGAGCTCGTTGTCGGGGATCTGGGCCGCTAGGTAGTGGGCGTACTTGACAGGGGTCAGGGCATCCTGTGTTCCCGCGACGATGAGGGCGGGGGCTTGGATGTCTTTGACATCGTCCATTCGGTTGAAGCTGTCGCAGGCGCGCCAGTCTAGGCCCCCGGTTTCGATCGGCGTGAGCTCGCGGTGCTTCGATGCTCTGGCGATGAGAACCGGATCGGCCCCCTGCTCGTAGAGGCCGGGAGGGAGCGGCGGGATTGCGGCGCTGGACTTCGCGACCTGCCCGAAGAGCTGCAGGATCATCGGGTGGACACGGAGACGTGCGCCCGTGGCGAGAAGGACGATGCCCGCGAGACGCTGCGACGGAGACGAGAGCGCATGCTCCAACGCCACGCCGCCGCCGAGGGAGTGGCCGACGACCAGGTAGTCGCCCTCGACTTCCAATTCTAGAAACCGCGAGAGGAATGCTTCCATCTCGGCCACGTTGCCCAGCGCCGGCCCGTCGGTTCCAGCTCGTCCGGGGAGGTTGATCGCATAGCGCTCACGACCGGGCATCGCGTCGAGGAGCCGGTCGTAGACATGGTGATTCCCCGCCGAACCGTGCACGCAGACCACGGCTGGCCCGGTCCCCGGCTCGCGTCGGAAGGTGACGGCGCGTCCGTCGATTTGCCGCGTCTCTACCAAAGCGAAAAATCCTCGCTCGCGCTTGCCAATCCCACCGCTTGGAAGCGAAAGAAACGCTCACGCGCGTAGGTGCCTGTGTACTCCAATGCCAGCTCGTCGAAGCTCACGGTCCGAACAAACCGATAGCCGCACTCGGCCATCAGGGGCGTGGGGTCGTCGATCCCGAATCGCATGGGCTCGCCGAGCTCCTCGATAATGCCCTTCATCGCCCGGTCTTCCTCCCGGAGGCGTGGGCTCGACTTGGCCATCT
>CBESWY010000173.1:0-6028 GCA_965533395.1 uncultured Myxococcales bacterium | reverse complement strand
GAAAGCACAACAGCAGGGCGTTGGGCGCGCAAGACTGTTAGATTCGCTCGGAATCGTGGGGTCGAAGGAGTCAGAAGAGGTCCTGGAAGGCGTGGTCGAAGACGTGGTTTTCCGCAGTGATGACGGAAAGTTCGCGGTGATTCGTCTCGGGGCCGCCGAGGAGGCGGCGCTCGCGTCTTCGAAGACCGCCGTCGGGGATCTCGGGCAGATCGCTCCGGGTGAAAACGTTCGCCTGATCGGGCGATGGACGCAGCATGCCGTCTACGGTTCGCGGTTTCGGGTCACCTCGTTCACCCCGACGATTCCCTCCACCGAGCATGGCATGACTCGCTATCTCGGCTCGGGGCTCATCCCTGGCATCGGCCCTGCCTTGGCGGCCCGGCTCGTCGACCGCTTTGGTCCGGCGACGCTGGATGTCATCGCGACCCAGTCGGCCCGGCTGCGCGAGGTTTCGGGCATCGGCAAACAGCGGGCGGAATCGATTGCCAAGGCCGTTCGCCAACGCCGCGCGGAAGCGGAGACGATGAGCTTCCTGCACGCGCTCGGGATGGGGCCGGCGACGGCGCGCGAGATTGTTCGCAAGTATGGCGCCGACGCCCCTCGCGTCGTGAGAGACGATCCCTACATCGTCGCCGAGCAGATTCGCGGCATCGGTTTTCGAACCGCCGATCGGATCGCAGAATCGCTTGGAATCGCCGGCGATGATTTGAGGCGTGTCCAAGGCGGCGTGCTGCATCTGATCGGCAGAGCAGTCGACGAAGGCCATGTCTTTGCAACACGGGAGCAGCTCCGCAACGGCCTCGAGCAACTCGATGTCCCTTTTGATGAGCTCGACGAAGCGCTTCGGGCACTGCGGGCGCGCGAGCTCGTCACAATCGAAGAGGACGCGATTTACCCTCCCGTGCTGCATCGGGCCGAAGTCCTCGTCGCCGAGGCATTGAGCGCCTTCGCCGGCCGCCCGAAGGTGCAACAACCGGTCAAGACGCACGACCCTGCGCTCAGCGATGCGCAGCGAAGCGCGGTCGACGCGTCACTCGGAACTCATCTGCTCGTGCTCACGGGCGGACCGGGTACAGGCAAGACGACGACGGTCCGCGCGATCGTTCAGGCACATGCAGCGCTCGATCGCCGCGTCTCTCTGTGCGCACCGACGGGTCGAGCGGCCAAGCGCCTTTCCGAAGCCGCCGGCATCGAAGCAAAGACAATCCACCGCCTCCTCGAGTGGAATCCAGCCACCGGTCACTTCAATCGGAACGGGCGCTTGCCCCTCGACGCCGACCTCGTCCTCGTCGATGAAGCGTCGATGCTCGATATCCGCCTCGCCTCACAGCTTCTCGCCGCCATTCCTCGAAACGCTACGCTCGTGTTGGTCGGCGATATCGATCAGCTGCCGCCGGTTGGACCAGGGCAGCCGTTGCGGGACCTCATCGCATCCAAGGTTTGCAAGACGATCCGACTTCACGAGGTGTTTCGCCAGGCACAGCAAAGCGCGATCGTTCGGGGAGCCCATGCGGTGCTCGAGGGCGGCATGCCGGAGCCGACGCCCAGCGGAACGAAAGGCGACGGGGACTTGTTCCTGATCTCCGCGACCGATCCGGACACGATCACCGAGCGCCTCATCCAAACGCTGCGTCGAATGTCGGTGGCGTATGGATTCGACCCACTTGCCGACGTACAGGTCATGACGCCGATGCGGCGCGGCCCGCTCGGCACGAACAAGCTCAACGAAGTCCTTCAGGAGACCTTCAACCCGGGCAAGCAGGAGGGCGCGCTTCCCAGCTCATTTCGACCGGGCGACAAGGTGATGCAGCTTCGCAACGACTACGACAAGGAGGTCTACAACGGGGACCTCGGCGAGGTGCACCGAATTGAGGGTGGCGTCACCTACATACGCTTCGACGGACGCGAGGTTCAGTACAAAGCCGACGAGCTCGACGCGATCTCGCTCGCCTACGCCTGCACCGTCCACAAGGTTCAGGGCAGCGAGTTCCCAGCCGCCGTGATCGTGTTGCACAACGCGCATTTCATGCTGCTGAATCGGGCTCTGCTCTACACGGCGCTTACGCGCGCGAAGAAGCTGGTCGTGCTCGTGGGCGACCCACGTGCGATGGCCCGGGCCGCTCGGAACGCCCTCTCCTATGAAACCAACTCGAGGCTCCTCGACCGGCTTCGCTCGCTTTCGGCCTAGTGGCCTCGAGGGCCATCGAAGGCCTGGACGATGGCTTCGTGAAACAGCGGCCGAAACGCCCGGATCGCGGCGTTGTCATCGGAAACCACCACGCGATTGGCTAGGAGCACCATCACGAGCTGCCGGCGTGGGTCGCACCAAAGCGAGGTGCCGGTGAATCCGAGGTGACCGAACGCATCCGCATCGATCGAACTGCCCGCAGCGCTTCCTTCCTCGGCCTTGCCATCCCAGCCGAGGCGGTGGGTCCCGCCGGGCCTCCGTGCCGTTGCGTGCCGAGCGAGCTCTTCCTCCGCGGCCCCGCGTCGTCCATGCCACGCGCCCACGCACGCGGCGCCAAAGCTCGCGACACTCCTGGGCAGCCCGAACATGCCTGCATGGCCGGCGACGCCACCAAGAGCAGCGCAGTTGTCATCATGGACCTCGCCGGTCAACGTTCGCCCGCGCCAAGGGGACCAACCCGTGGGCGCGCAGCGTGCCTTCCAACTTTCGTCCGGTCGGCAAGCGCCAAAGAAGACGGTGTCGTCGACGCCGAGGGCCAGAGCGACGCGCTCCGCCACGACCTCGTTCAACGGTTTGCCCGCCGCGCGGCTCATCGCCACACCCGCCAAGATGTAACCGAGGTCGCTGTACACGGCGGTGCCGACGCAAGCCGCGTCCCAACGCGGCAGCAGCTGCGCCAACATCCATTCGCGCGCTGCATCGCTGCCGGGCTCTTCCGGGAGGGTCTCGTAAAAGGGCACCCAGGCCTCTAGGCCAGAACGATGGCTGAGCACCTCTTCCCAGCTACGCTCGCCCACCGGAAGGCCTTTCCCTTCGGGAATCAGCTCCTCGACCCGCTCGCCGAGGTCGAAGACGCCGGCCTGATGCAAGCGGAGCGCCGCGGTGGCTACCCATGGCTTTGTGAGCGAGGCCAAATCATAAAGGGTGTCGACCGTCACCGGCAGAGCGCCGTCGGCCCGGTGCCCCGCAACCACGTCGACGTATCGCCACTCGGCTCCGTCCCAATACGCAATCGAGGCACTTGCTCCCGGAAACACCTTGGCTGCGCATCCGGCGGCGAGTTGCTGCTGCACTGCGCGCTCGATCCGCGTCGAGAGGTTGGCCGTCACGCCTGCTGTCTACCCAATCGAGCCGCGATGGTCTACAGGAAGCGCCCAGCCATGACGCTCCCCTTTCTCACGCGCTCGATCGCGCCGATCGAAGCCGAGTTTCGATCGACTCCCGAGGACTTCGAGGTCGAAGAGGTGCCGGCGTATCCGCCGAGTGGAACGGGCGAGCACGCGTTTGCGTTCATCGAGAAGCGCGGCTTGACGACAAAGGACGCGGTTCGTGCGCTTTGCGAGTCTGTCGGCGCCGACCCAAAAGCTTCGGGGTGGGCCGGCCTCAAGGATCGACACGCCGTAACCAGGCAATGGATCAGTATTTTTGGCGCGTCCCCCGACGCGCTGCTCCAAACGGAGGTCGAAGGCATCCGGGTTCTCGAGGCCGCGCTTCATCCCCAGAAGCTTCGAACCGGCCACCTTCGTGCGAATCGGTTTCGGATCCGTCTGCGGCAAATCGCCGCATCGAGAATAGACGAGCTGCGCGGGGTGTTGTCCGAGATCGAAAGCAACGGTCTCCCCAACTATTACGGAGAGCAGCGATTCGGACGTGACGGGGACAACGCCGAGCGCGCCCTTCAATGGGTCCTCGGCAAAGCTCGCGCGCCCCAAGGAGGCTTTCAGCGAAAGCTTCAGATGTCAGCGCTCCAGTCCGAAATCTTCAACCGATGCGTGGCAGCACGCGTCCAAACCTCGACCCTTGGAAAGGTTTACGCAGGCGACCTCGTGAAGAAGCACGAGTCCGGAGGCTTGTTCGTTGCGCCCGATGTCGAGGACACGCAGTCTCGGGCCGACGCGTGGGAGATCAGTCCCACCGGACCGATGTTCGGCGCCAAAATGCGCTGGCCGGAGGGCGAAGCCCGCAAACGCGAAGAGGCGCTGCTGGAGGAGTCCGGCTTAACCCTGGACCGGCTGGCCAAGTGGAAGCGCATCGCCCCGGGCACGCGGCGGTTCGTCCGTGTCCCGGTGCGAAATCTAGACCTGACTGTGAGTGACAATACGGTGGAGCTGGATTTCACCCTACCCGCTGGCTCCTACGCGACCATATTGGTGCGGGAGATTCTCAAGCGGGATGCACGTCCGCCCAAGACCGGCTAAAAGCGCGCTTCTACCCGAGGAAAAGTATGATCGACATTCAAGAGAGATTGACCGCCTTCGCCATGCTTGGCGCGACATGGGTCATGTGGCTTCTGATTATCCTCTCCATTTTCGGCGTGGCGATCATTTTCGAACGCATCTACTACTTCTTCGCCTCCCGCGATGACGTACGCGCGCTTCAAGAGGACCTGCGCCTGCACCTTGCAAAAAACGACGTGGCCGGGGCCCGCGACCGTCTTGCGAAGTCGCGCTCCTTTCAGGCTAAGATCGTTCACTCCGGCATCGAAGTGGTCGATGAGGGCCCGGACGCGGTCGAAGAGCGGCTTGCCGGGGAGACGGCCGTGGCACGCACCCAGATGGAGCGAAATCTCGGCTTCCTCGGTACGGTGGGCAACAACGCCCCTTTTGTCGGTCTGCTCGGTACGGTCATCGGCGTCATCAAGGCGTTCCACGTGCTCGACGAAAGCGCAGGCAAGGTGACGAGCGGTTTGATGACCGAGGTCGGTGAAGCCCTCGTTGCAACGGCCATCGGTCTCCTGGTGGCCCTGCCCGCGGTCGCCTTTTACAATTACTTTCAGCGCTTGATTCGATACCGCCTGACGTGGGCCGATGCGCTCAGTCGCGACTTGCTCGCCTACCTCAAGGGCAACACCCACAAAGGGAGCGAGTAAGATGGCCGGCGGCGCGCGCTCCGGGGATGACGACGACCTGATTACAGACATCAACGTCACGCCGTTGGTCGATGTCGTGCTCGTTCTCTTGATCATCCTGATGGTCACCGCCACCGCCATCGTTTCAAAGACGATTCCGATGGAGCTCCCGAAGGCCGCAACCGGTGAGCAGACGCCCGCGACTCTAGCCGTGTCGATCGACCAAAACGGTCAGCTCTACCTCGACACGATTCCCGTCAACACCGACGAGCTTCGAACCCGCGTGCGCGCGGCCCGTGAGACCGACGAAGACCTCCGCGCCGTGATCGCCGCCGACGGCAGAATTGCGCATGCCAAGGTCGTTCAAGTGATCGACATCCTGCGCCAGGAGCGAATCACGAAGTTCGCTATCAACGTCCGGCCCGAGGAGATCGGACGCTGAGCCACGCTGCTGCTGACCCGATGTCCAACCCCTTCGAGAATCTGGCTCCGTGGGCGCTCGACTCGGCCTGGGTCGTCTTGGCCATCGTGACGCACGCGGCCTTCTTGGGTCTGACGCCCACAGTTGGGGCGGGCTCAGGGCCATCGGATTCGCTCGATGCGGTCGCCGTGGCGATCATCGACCAGGAGCCCCCCGCGCCAGAGCCCGAGCCCGAGGAGCCAGTTGAAGAAGACGCCCCGGAGCCCGAGGAGCCGGAGCCCGTGAAACCGCCGCCAAAACCCAAGACCTGGCGAGCCCCGAAGGATCCACCGAAGGCGCCGGAGGAGCCGCCCGCCGCGGCGCCGGAGACCCCGGTCACGTTCGACAACATCGTCCTCACCAATGAAGGCAACGAGCCTTCGTCCTGGGCGATGGACCCCGGCTCTGGCGAAAGTCGCGACGGACCGATCGGCAAACCAGACGCCGTCGTCACCGGGAGGAGCCGGGACGGCGTGGTCGGCGGGATCATCGGAGGCACCGGGATCGGAGTGGTCGTCGACGTGGGCGACCT
>CBESWY010000172.1:0-6029 GCA_965533395.1 uncultured Myxococcales bacterium | reverse complement strand
CGGTGAACGAAGGGTTCAGCCTCGCAGCACGTCGGGACGCTCGCCGATCTTCGGACGGATGACGCCGCGCTCCGTGTAGATCGCATCGACGAGGCGCGCTGGCGTGATGTCGAACGCCGGATGCCGACAGGGAATTCCGTCCGCGACCAACATCGTGTCGCCAATCCTCGCCACTTCGTCGCGGGAGCGTTCTTCGATCGGAATGTCGGCGCCCGAGCGTGCCCGCAGGTCAACCGTGCTCCAAGGCGCCGCGACCGTAAACGGCACGTCGTGTTGATTCGCTAGCACCGCCAGCGAGTACGTGCCGATCTTGTTGGCGACGTCGGAGTTGGCTGCGATTCGATCGCTGCCGACGACTACGAACTGAATTTCTCCCTTCTGGAAGAAATGCCCTGCCATCCCGTCGGTGATCACCTCGACGGGGATCCCGTCCTGATGAAGCTCCCACGCGGTGAGCCGCGCTCCCTGAAGGTAGGGGCGCGTTTCGTCGGCCAGCACCCGAATCCCCTTGCCCTGCGCATGCGCGGATCGAATCACGCCGAGCGCGGTACCATACCCCCCGGTCGCCAGGGCCCCGGCGTTGCAATGCGTGAGAATCACCGCGCCATCCGGGACCTCGGCAGCGCCCAGCGCGCCCATGGCGCGGCAGGCTTCGACGTCTTCGCGGTGCATCGCCTCGGCCTCTTCGAGCATCCCCTGGTAGCGAGCCTCCCGCGCAAGCTCACAAACCTCGCCGGCCTTTCGGGACATCCGCGCGATCGACCAGGCGAGGTTGACCGCGGTCGGTCGCGTTTCGTTCAGGATCCGTCCGGCGGTTCCGTTGGCGACCAGAAACATCTTCGCATCGCCCTGCTCGTCGCGCGCCACCATCGCGAGCGCATACGCCGCGGCCACCCCGATCGCAGGCGCCCCACGAATCACCATCTCGCGAATCGCCTGCGCGACTTCATCGGGCTTACGGTAACGGTGGTACTTCACCTCTGCCGGCAAGAGCCGCTGGTCGAGCATCACCACCTCCTGGCGGGCCGGGTCGAACTCGACCGCAAACCAATCGGCGCCGCTCAAGGGTGGGCGCGAAAGGCCCCCAGTCATCGCTCGTCCAGCAGCCGTCGGAGAATCTCGTTGACGGCCTTCGGATTCGCGGCGCCCTTGGTCGCCTTCATCACCTGCCCGACGAAGTAGCCGATGACGTTCGTCTTGCCGTCTTTGTACTGCGCGACCTGGGCGGGGCTGGCGTCGAGAATGCGGCTCACCTCCGCTTCGATGGCGCCGGTGTCGGTGACCTGCGCCAAGCCCTGCTGCTCGATGATGACCTTCGGACCCGTCCCCGTCTCCACCATCGAAGCGAACACCGTCTTGGCGATCTTCCCGTTGATCGTGCCGTCTTCGACGCAGGCGAGAAGCTCGGCCACCGCCGTCGGCGCGACGGGAAACAGGGCCTCGAGCCCGTCGGTGGCCACGTGGCGCAAGACTTCGGCCTGAACGAAATTGCCCACCTTTTTGCCAGCCGCCTTGGCCTTCGTGCCGGACTGCCCCACGAAAGCGCGCGTGGCCTCCTCGAAGTACTTCGCAACCTCGGGATGACCGGAAAGGACGCCTGCGTCGTACTCCGTCAGCCCGAGCTCCTTTTGCCACCTCCCCCGCTTGGCTTCCGGGAGCTCTGGGAGCGCGGCGCGAAGCTCTTCGATGCGCTCCTCCGTGACGGCCACCGGCGGCAGATCTGGATCCGGGAAGTACCGATAGTCGTGCGCCTCTTCTTTGCTGCGCATCGAAATTGTCTTGCTCTGGGCTTCGCTCCAGGTGCGGGTCTCCTGGACGACCGTCCCGCCGCTCTGCAGCACACCTTCCTGGCGCGCGATCTCATGGTCGATCGCCTTCTTCACGAATCGAAACGAGTTGATGTTTTTGAGCTCCGCGCGCGTGCCGAATTCTTCTTGGCCGACAGGGCGTATCGACACGTTGGCGTCACAGCGAAACGACCCCTCCTCGAGGTTGCCATCGTTGACGCCGATGAACATCAGCAGGTCGCGCAGCTTGCGAAGGTAGGCCTCGGCCTCCTCGGAGCTTCGCAAGTCGGGGTCGCTGACGATTTCGATCAGCGGCGTGCCGCCCCGGTTGAAGTCGACGAGCGTGACCGCGGCCGATCCGGTGCCGTGTATGTTCTTCGCCGCGTCCTCTTCGACATGGATGCGCGTGATGCCAATGCGCTTGGTCTCTCCATCGACTTCGATGTCGAGGTGCCCCGCGCCATTCAGAGGAAGCTCGAACTGCGAGATCTGATAGCCCTTGGGAAGGTCCGGGTAGAAGTAGTTCTTCCTCGCGAAGACGCTGTGGGTCGCGACCTCACATTCGAGCGCCAGCCCCGCCTGGACGGCAAGCTCGATCGCCTTTTCGTTCGGCACCGGCAAGGCGCCAGGAAGCGCCAGGCATACTGGACATGTGTGCTCGTTGGGGGGCGCGCCGTACTCCGTCGGACACCCGCAAAAAAGCTTTGTGCGCGAACGCATTTGTGCGTGCACTTCGAGGCCAATCACCGGCTCATATGCGGTCATGCGCGCCGGTTATAGCGCACCGAAGACGGAAGGCCATGGCGACGAGGCCCTAGATACATTGGCATTTCCAGAGGGATTTGCCCATCATGGAGACGGGTGGAAATGCCTTCAGAGACTGGGCAAGGGGAAAATACGCCCGAAATCTTTCGGGTGCTCGTGGTCGACGATAGCCCGTCGATTCGCAAGCGTGTCGTGCAAAAGCTCGAGACGCTCGGGCTCGACATCACCGAAGCGGGTTCAGGCGAAGAAGCGCTCGAGCTCACCCTCCAACACACCTTCGACCTCGTCGTCAGCGACATCGAGATGGATGCGATCACCGGAGTCCAACTGTGTCGCGTCTTCCGCGGCGACCCGGGCATGGCCGACATCGCCTTCATTCTGCTCACGGCCGCCAATGAAACCAAGACCCGCTTCTGGGGCCGGAACGCAGGTGCGGACGCCTACCTCGCCAAAGAAGACATGGATGAGAAGCTCCTGCCCGCCATCGAGCACATCATGGCAGGCCGGAAGCCGCGCCTCAGCATGCGACCCGAAGTCACCGGCACACCGCTCGAACGCGTGAGCGCCGTGCTCGACCACCATCTGTTCGACGTCGTCGTCCAATCCGAAGTCCGCCGCCTGATGGACTACGTGCACGATCGAGACGAGTTCAGCGACAAAGTCTTGGAGCTGGCGGGAGAAGTCGTCGGCTGCCCGTATTTGGTTCTGCAGCTACTCGGCCCGGGTGGGCCAGCCTATACGATTCGCGCGCGTGGCCCCTGGCCCGAAGATACGCCTACCGCTGGGCTGGCCGCTCTCGGAATTCCCGAAAAGAGCATCGCAGCAACGCGTACCACCCTCGATCCCGACCCGAAGTACGGCACCGGCCCCCACGTCGTCGGCGGCCGCTCGTACAGCTGCAACATCGGCGTCCGTAACGAGACCCTGGGCACCCTGCAGGTTTTTGGCGGCGCCAACGTCTGCTCGGCGCCCGATCTTCGAAGCTTGGAGCTCATCGCCGATGCCTTGGGCATCCTGGTGAAGTCCCTTTTCCTCGTCGAAGAGACACAGCTCCTCGCGCTGACCGATGGGCTCACCGGGCTCTACAATCGCCGTCACGCGAACAAGCGCCTCGAAGAAGAGATCGCCCGCGCGCGTCGCAACAACACGGGACTTTGCGTGGCCATGTGCGACGTCGATCACTTCAAGGCGATCAACGACGAGTACGGGCACGCGGCGGGCGACCAGGTCCTTCAGCAAATCGCCAAGTCGCTCACCGAGTACGTCCGCCGAAACGACATCGTATCGCGCTGGGGCGGTGAGGAGTTCCTCGTCATCTTCTCCGAGATAAAGCTGGCGGCTGCGCGGATTGTCGCTGAACGGCTCCGGGGACGTCTCGCGATTACTTCGCAGGGAGAAGAAGGGCCCAAGCACATCAGCGTCAGCATCGGCCTCGCCATGCTGCGCCCGGGCATCACCGGCGACGCTCTGATCGAGCAGGCCGACCAAGCCCTCTACCGCGCCAAGGCCCGAGGCCGAAACCGCGTGGAGGTCGCCGGCGAAGAACGCCGCTCGAGAGCGTCGATGCGAGCGCTGCAAGCGCCGGCCGGGTCGGAACACAAGCAGGCCGGCCCCAAATAACCGTCAAGACAGCGCTGCGGGACGCTCGTTGAGCAGCCCACACTGGTTTTCGACCGCTTGCGACACGCTACACAGCACCTCCTCCTCGAAGGGCGGCGCGACGAGCTGAAGACCAACGGGAAGCCCTCCGGCGGAAAGCCCGCTTGGCGTGCTGATCGCCGGTAAGCCGGCGAGGCTTGGAGGCAAAGTGAAGATGTCTGCGAGGTACATTTCGAGCGGGTCGCTGGTCTTTTCACCGAGTGCGAACGCCGGCGTCGGCGTGGTCGGCGTGCACACGACATCGCAGCGTTCGAAGGCCGCGTCGTAGTCGCGCCGGATCAAGGTTCGAACCCGCTGCGCCTTTAGGTAAAAGGCGTCGTAGTACCCGGCCGAAAGGGCGTAGGTGCCGAGCATGATGCGTCGTCGAACCTCGGGGCCGAAGCCTTCCGCGCGCGTGTTCGTGTAGGTCTCGGTTAGATCTTTACCCGGAACCCGAAGGCCGTAGCGAATCCCATCGAATCGCGCGAGGTTGCTGGACGCCTCTGCCGTCGCGATCAGGTAGTACACCGAGACCGCGTGCTTGGCGTGCGGAAGCACAACGTCGACCAACACCGCGCCTTCCTGCTCGAGCGCGCCGAGGGCCGTCTCGATGCTCGTGCGAACGTCTGCGTCTTGTAAGCCATCCATCAGGTCGCGCACCACACCGACGCGGAGCCCCTTCACACCTCGATCGCAGGCGGCGAGGTAGTTGCCAGTGTCGCGTTCGGCCGACGTCGCATCGCGCCGATCGTGACCGGCCACCACCTCGAGCAGTTGCGCAGCCTCCCGCACCGAACGCGCCATCGGTCCCACCTGGTCGAGCGACGATGCAAACGCGACGAGCCCATAGCGGGAGACACGTCCGTACGTCGGCTTGATGGCCGTGATGCCGCAAAAGGCCGCAGGCTGACGCACCGATCCGCCCGTGTCGCTCCCCAGCGCCAAGGGCGCCAAGCCGGCGGCCGTTGCAGCAGCCGAGCCCCCGGACGAGCCGCCCGGCGCGCGATCGAGCGCCCAGGGATTGTGTACGTTGGCGAATGCAGAGTTCTCGTTGGACGAGCCCATCGCGAACTCATCGAGATTCGTCTTCCCGAGGAGCACGGCGCCCGATGCGCGCAAGGCCTCGACGACGTGCGCGTCGAAAGGCGGGATGTATTCGCCCAGGATCTTCGAGGCGCAGGTCGTCCGAACGCCACGTGTGCAGAGGTTGTCTTTCACCGCGACGGGAACGCCCGCTAGGGGCCCCAACGCTTTCCCGGCCGCCCGCTTGTGGTCAACCTGGGAAGCGGCCGCGAGCGCGCCCTCGTGATCGATCGTCAAGAAACACGAGAGGGTTGGGTTGAGCGCTTCGGCACGCGCCAGGTGGGCCCGCGTGACTTCGACCGCGCTGACGGAACCGGCGGCGACCTGTTCGCGAATCTCGAAGGCGCTCTGCCACGGGAAGCCGCTCACGAATCGACCTCGAGCACGAGCGGCACCGCATAGCCGCCTGCTTCACTCGCCGGCGCCTGCGCCAAGGTTTCGGCGCGGTCGCTGCAGCGTTCGGGCACGTCGGGCCGCAGGGGCGCGTCCATCGGAATCGAATGGAACGTGGGCGGAACCCCGGACACTTCGAGGTCGTCGAGGCCTTCCATGTATCCGAGGATCGCGTCCAGCTGCTCCTGCATCTGACGCGCCTCTTCGTCGGACAGGGTCAGCCTGGCTAGCTTTGCAACGTGCAAAACCTGCTCTAGCGTGATCTTCGGGTCCGCCATGGGGCGCCGAAGGTAGCAGATCCGTCCTTTGACGCGAGCTCTGCCAGACCGGGACGCTCTCCCACCTCATAACCTCTCGAATTCA
>CBESWY010000171.1:0-6063 GCA_965533395.1 uncultured Myxococcales bacterium | reverse complement strand
TGAAGGTAGAACTGCTTGCAGTACCGTCTGTACTCGCCGATTGGTCCGTCGCCTTCGGCGAGGATGGGCTTCTCGACGTAGCGCTTGGTCTCCCAAATCGGAGCGTCCTGGCCGACCTCTCGATTCAGGCCCCAGGTGGCTGCGCTCCGGACGATCTGTGCCAACGGTCGCACTCCGACCTGCTTCACCGCCGATGCAGTGCGCAGGATGATCTTGCCCTGGTCGACGGGACTCGACATGACCAGCAGATTGATCTCGATACCGAAGCGTTCGATGCTCACGCGGACCAGAGAGTATCCGAGCCCGTGAACCTCGACGCGAAACTTGGTGATGAAGCTGAGCTTACTGCCGAGCGGATATTGGATTCCGTAGGCCCCTTTCAACAGATGGCCGTCGACCTGGAGGTCCCCTTCGGTCCAGGCGCCGCCGAAGCCGTGAACTTGAACGAAGTGACCGATGTCGACGCTGTTCTCACTCGTCTCTTGAGGGTGGCTGTTCACTTCCATCGTCCGAGTGCTGAAACCCGTCCAGCCTTCGGCGGGGCCCGGCAAGACGGGGACTTCCCAATCTGGCTGCTTTCCTTCGGGGTGGTACCAGGCGAAAACGTACCCGTTGTGCTCGCGCACCGGCCACGTCGAGAGCTTGGCCTTGCGGGGAACTCCCTTGCCGTAGGCGGTCTTCACGCAGCGGCCGTCACCCGCGAATTCGAAGCCGTGAAATGCACACCGGAGGTTTTCGCCGTCTACTTTGCCTGCGCCCAGGTGCGCGCCCAGGTGGGGACAATATGCGCCTGTAAGGCGCGCTTCGCCGGACTCGGTTCGGTAGAGAATGAGCTCCTCGCCAAAATACTTCACCGGCAGAATTTGGCCCGCGCGAACCTCTTTCGAGGTGGCGACCGTGTACCAACCAAGAGGAATCCCTGGAAAACGATAGTTCTCGACCACGCTGACTCTCCAACGGAAGGCTCTTTCCGACCCTTCTCGCCGGAGAATGTAGGCCCATCCCCGTTTGTGGGCCCAGAAAGCGGCTGAACGGTGCCCAAGGCAGGGTGAACGGTCGTCGACCAGGGACGAACGGCGTCCTCTCCGGGCACGAGCGCGAAAATGCCTTGTTCCGCCGGTACTTCCGACCCTTCGCGCAGGCCGCCGATCTCTTTACAAGGCTCGCGAAGGCGATATTAACGCCTCTGTGATCGCACGTTTGTTAGGTCTGCCGGACACGCCCGGCGTGATGTTTCTCGTCTTCGCCGGCGGCGGGATGCTCTACTTTTTTTCGATCGCCTCGGTGGCGTACTTTCTCTACTTCAAGAAGTTCAAGGATCGCTTTCACCCGAACTACGAGCTCGATCGCAAAGAGATGAAGTCTGCGATCAAATGGGTCGTGATCGGAATCATCGGAAACGGCGTCCTGATGCTCCCGATTCACCTGCTCATCGCGAAGAACTACTCGAAGATGTACTACGACGTCAGCGACCACGGCTGGGGTTGGATGTTCGCGCAGATCATTCTGCTGCTCGTCTTCACCGAGACGCTGATCTACTGGACGCACTACGCGTTTCACCGGGTCCCCTGGCTCTGGAAGTACGTTCACGAACGCCACCACAAGTACAGGGTTCCGCAGCCCTATTCGGCGTTGTCCTTCAATCCGATGGACTCGTTTCTGCAAGCGGTTCCACACCACATTGCGGCGTTTTTCTTTCCGGTTCACGCGGTCGTCTACGTTGCCTCGGTGACCTTCGTGACGCTCTGGGCGGTCTGCATTCACGATCGCGTGAGCTTCTTCCGCTGGCCCTGGCTCAACTACACCGACCACCACACGCTCCACCACTGGTACAGCGACTTCAATCTCGGTCAGTACTTCACGTTCTGGGATCGCCTCGTCGGCACTTACCGAAGCCCGAAGGTCGACTACGAAGATGTACCCGAAGGCATCATCTATCGGCCGAAGAGCGCGCGCCCGATTTCGACGGCACCCTCCGCGCTCGGTGGACGCTCCGCCAACCCCCCGCTCGTCAGCGGGTGATGCGGAAGTCGGTGTACTCGCCCGTGTAGCTTCGCCAGCGGACGTCGACCGCGTCGACTCTTGCCGTCGAAGGGCCGGCGTGAGCCCAAGACAAGAAGTCTTTCACGTCATCCTCTTCGCCCTCGGCGACGATTTCGACCGAGCCGTCGCCGCGGTTCTTCACCCAGCCGCTCAAGCCGTGTTGCCTCGCTTCGCGCTGTGCGGTGGCCCGAAAGTACACGCCCTGCACGCGACCGCGGACGACGAGGTGAATTCGCTTCTGGCCCATCGCTCAGTTATTGCCCATCGGCTCGGCGCCGCAAACCTCAACCGTACCGCACGCCCAAGACGTGGAAGTACCCGAAAACCACGAGCTTTCCGACATGGCTGCCGATCGACCCACCCGCCTCGGCCGCAAGGCCCTTGGCGAAGGCGAAGGCTTCCGCCGCGTGCACCGCCAAGAGGCCCAAGAACAGCATTTGGCCGATCCCTGCCTGCGGCACGGACGCTGGTGCGAGGAACGAAAGAACGCCCCAGGCCCATCCGATGAGCACGAAGACTTTACCGGCCGCGATTGCGAGCTTCATGTGCGGAGCATACTCAATCGGGGAGTTTCATGACACCTGGAAGCGGCTCAGTTGGCGCGCCTGGCGGGGCCGGGATATTCAGCAGCGCAGCGAGCGTCGTGGCAACTCGCAGCGCGTCTTGTGTTTCTTCGCTCGTGCGGCGCTCGATGGCGGTGCCCCACATCAGGACGGGCACGCGGCGGTCGTAGTCCCACGGGGTCCCGTGGTTCGTGCCGCCAATCTCAGAAAGGGCGTCGAACCAACCCGGCTCGGTAACGAGGTAGAGATCGCCCGGTGGGTCGTCGGGGAGAGTCGCGCCGATCAGCCGCTCGATGTTCTTCCCGCTCGTTCGCAGCTCGGCGGCGTTTCGCGCGTCGTAGACAGCCCGGACCCCTTCGATTTGAGGCATGGCCTTGCGCAGCGCTCTGCTGAGCTCTTCGTGCCGCGCTTTGCCGTCCGCTGTGTAGGTGAACAAAGGCGCAACATAACCGGCGATCCAGTCGCCTTCACCAAGGGCTGAGTCGGCGGCCCGCTCTGCGGCTTCGGTCAGCGCGATGCCTCGAAGTCGTCCTCCTCCCCTGCCTTCCGCGTTCGCTCGCTCTGGCAACTCGGCGACCCCGTGGTCAGCCGTGAGGACGAAAGCAACGGGACCGCGCGCCTCGAGAAGCTTTGCGAACCGCGTCAGAGCACGGTCGATTCGCTGCAAGTTATCCGCGTATTCCCAGGACTGCGCACCCCAAACGTGCCCCACGATATCGGTACCCGAGATTCCCAGCGCGAGGAAATCCGGCACATCGTCGATCCCCATTTGATTGGCCTTCACAACCGCGTAAGCCGCCGCCATCAGGTACTCGCTCGAGTCTGGGGTCCCGGCAAAGGCGTACCAGGGGTCGGGCGCCTCCCGCGGGTCGTGCGGGAAGGTCGGATACATCTCGCCGGGTGCAGCGTCGGGGCCGAGCTGCGACTCGAGCCGATTTGGATCGCCCGGTTCCCAAGTTTGAAGCAGAGGCTCGACGGGATTGGCCTTGTTGAAATCGCGCAGCCACTCTGGGAGCGATTTCTTTGGCGCGTAGTAGCTCGATGTCGTCATCGAGCGCGCGACGGCGTCGTAGAAGACCACGGCGTTGGGCGACTTGCCAACCGGCAGCGCTGCGGAGCGGCCCTTCATTGAGATGCCCACGATCTGCGCTTTCGCATCGCTCTCGCGGTGCAAGATGTCCGCGACGGTCTCCGCGCGAAGCTGCGATGGGCTCACGTAACGGTTCGGGTTCCCGAGAACCGCGTGTGTTCTGTCGTCGACCGTACGACGCGACCCTAGCTCCGGGTCGTAGACGGCGTTTGCGACGATCCCGTGGACCGCCGGCGAGACTCCGGTCGTGAGCGACGCATGCCCGGGCGCCGTCTGGGTCGATGCATACGGGAGCTCAGCCATGTGGGCCGCGCCATCTTCATAGGCGCGGCGAATCACACTGTCGCTCGGAAGGAGCAGCAATTGTTCGTCGAGGACCCAGGAGCCGAGCTGATCCATCACGATCAACACCACGAGCTTTGGGGCTACGGAAGCCTGGGAAGCCGGCCTTGTCGGCGTGTACGTCTTTTCGGCGGTCGTCTCTGATAGCGGTGCGGTGGTCGCGCAACCGGTCACGAAAATCGTCGCGACCGCGAGCGATATCGCAAGGACGAATCCTGCGGTTGCCTTCGGTCTCATCGTCACCCGCGCAACTTAACTTGGCAAAAGGCTTGCCGCTAGGCGCAAGAACCTTGGTGGCTTGAATCTTGGGGGTGGTCGGCGCTAGAGCTATTGTCCGACATGAGCCGACGGTCACAAAGCATCCATGCCAAAGCCCGCATCGCCCGAGGATGGTCAATCGGCCTCTACATCGCCGGGGTGGCAGCCTTGGGCGCCGGGCTGCTCGTGGGCGGAATCGTCGCCGCGGCGACTGGGACGGGTGCAGGTCTCGCCGTTGCCGCAGTGATCGCCGGCGGCGGTGTTGCAACCGGAGGCTTGAGTCTTTGGGAGAGTCGTCGCTTCAGCCAGCGCGCGAAGCGGCTCGGAAGCACGATTTCCGAGCAGCGCCTCTTTGCCTTGGCGGAGAAACGGGGCGGCACCTTACGCGTCATCGACGTGGCCAATGGCCTGAGTCTCATCAGCTCGGAGGCCGAAGCGCTTCTCGACCAACTCGTCGACGAAGTGCGCGTCTCGATGCGCGTGACCGACGAAGGCGAGATCCACTACGTCTTTCGGGAGATCGCCGATACCCCCGGCCCGCGTGTCCGGGTGGAGGTCGCCGAGGGGGATGGCGTCGCAGAAACCGAGCCGGTCGCGACCAAGAGCAAGAAGTACCTAACCGATTGATATGAAAAAGCTATTAGGCAAAGAGACTTGCGAATTGGGCCCTCCGGCCCGATGATTTGCCGTTCGAGGTCACCTAGGCTACATACGCCGACCTCGCTTAGCGACGGAGCACGACAGCCATGAAACCCGACATCCATCCTGAATACCACACGCTCACCGTGCATTGCGCTTGCGGCGCATCGTTCGAGACGCGTTCGACGATGCGCATCGAACAGGTGGACATCTGCTCGCAATGCCACCCGTTCTATACAGGCAAGCAGAAGCTGGTGGACACAGCAGGTCGTGTCGAGCGCTTCCGCAAGAAGTACGCGAAAGCCGGTAAGAACAAGGCCGAGGCGGCGCCCGACGCGCCCGCTGAAAACTAGGCGGTCTTGCCCCGCAAGGGCGCCATACTGGCCACCATGGCCCAGCCCTACATCGGTGGGCAGGCGGTCATCGAAGGCGTGATGATGCGGGCACCCGCGTGTCTGACGGTCGCTGTACGTCGACCCGACGGAACCATTGCGCTTCGCGAAGGACCGTACCGATCCACCTGGTCGAAGAAGCTGTGGAAGCTTCCGGGCTTTCGCGGTGTGGCGATGCTGGTCGAGTCGATGACGATGGGGTTCTCCGCGCTTCAGTTCTCCGCGGAGCAGCAGATGACGGAGGAGGAGCTCGCGCAAGACGAGGGCTCGGGTCGGCTGGCGGTGATCATCTCGACGGTGCTCGCGCTCGGGCTCTTCGTGGCCCTGCCCCAATTTCTCGCAAGCTTGACCGCGAAGGGGGTGGGCTGGGACCTGGGCCTCACCGACACGGCGTTTCACGTGCTGATCGGCGGGTTCAAGCTTCTGATCTTCATCGGTTACTTGTTCGCAATTAGTCGAATTCCGGACGTGCGGCGTTTGTTTCAGTATCACGGGGCGGAACACAAGACGATTCACGCGTACGAGAAGAACCTGCCGCTGACGGTGCAGAACGTGCAGGCGCAAACCACGCTGCACCCACGCTGTGGCACGACGTTCCTGGTCGTCGTCATCGTCGTGTCGATCATTGTGGGCTCGCTTGCCGCGCCGCTGCTCATGCCCGACGTCGAAGGCTGGCTCGGTCAGGTCGCGCTGCTTCTCATTCGCATCGGGCTTCTGCCCATCATTGCTGCCATCT
>CBESWY010000170.1:0-6229 GCA_965533395.1 uncultured Myxococcales bacterium | reverse complement strand
GACTCGAGATCGAGAAATCGGCGCAGCAGCTCGACAACTACTTTCGCGCGACGGTCGATCTGATGAAAGTACTCGCCCGAGGTTGCGGCCATGCCCATCTCGATCAGTTCGAGCTCCGCGATCTCACGACCTGGAAGCGCGAAATTGCGGACCTCACCGGCATTCGTTACGCAGGAGTTTCTACGCAATGACTTGGAAGACGCTCGGCAGTGTTTCGCCCACCGAGCTTTCCGGCGCGAGAGTCCAGTTGCACTGGGCGGCGCAATTGCTGAGCGCTCCCGGAGTCAGTCTGCTTTCCCCCGAAGAGGACTTCTCCCACACGAATCTCGGATGGGATTTCGAGCTCGGCGTCTTGAGTGGGCGCCCGGTCGGTTCGGATTCGCTGCGCGCGGGTTTGGTCTTCGAGGGTTTGGAGTTGGCCGTCCTCGACGGAGAACGGGAACGTTCCTCGATGCGACTAGCAGGGCATACGGTGCAGGAGAGCCTTTCTTGGCTCGGTCGAGAGCTGGCGGGCGAGGGGGCGACCCTCGTGTTGCCCGTGCACGACATGCCTTCGCACTCCGTAGGCGAAGGAGGCGTGTTTTCCGACGCCGAGGCTCCAGCACGCGCCGAGCTTGGGGGCTGGTTCGCGAACGCGTTCCGCTTGATCCGCGACGCCGCATCGGGCGATGCCTCCGCGGCACCGGTCCGCTGCTGGCCGCACCACTTCGACGTGGCCAGCTTGATCACCTTGGATGAGGGCACCGACGCCGAGGAGGCGCGAAGCATCGGTGTCGGCTTTTCCCCCGGCGACGGCTCATATGACCAGCCCTATTTTTACGTGACGCCCTGGCCGTATCCGGATGCGACCGACCTGCCGTCGCTCGCCGCGGGTATGGATTGGCACACGAGCGGTTGGACCGGCGCGGTGCTCACCGCCGAACGTTTGCTCTCCGTGCCGCCGGGGGAGCAACAGCGCACGGCACGCAAAGCCCTCGGTTCGGCCGTGGCGGCGTCTCGTGAGCTCCTCGGAAGCTAGCGACCGAGCAGCAGCACGCTGACACCCGCGGCGATCGCGATCACCTGCGGCCAGCCGGGAAGGGCCGGGCTGTCGTGTTCGTGTGCCCAGTCGTGCGTGACGACGTGTAGCAGGAGCCCGCTGACCGCCGCTTCGATCCAGGGCTCGCCGCGGGTCCAGCTTCCCAGCGAGGTTTGCTGCGCGAGGACGACGCCGATGGTGCCCGCCAGGGCTAGGCCGATCGCGCGCCGGATGCCGCTCTTTCGACCGTGCGCCGACGTGAAGGCGAGCGTGATCAGTGCGGTCACCGGAACCGAGTGCACTGCGATGGCGGTGAGCACGTCACCGTGGTGATGACCGACGTGCGCTTCACCGGTGAACGAGCCGAGAGCCAAGCCGTCGCCGAGCTTGTGGACCATCAAACCCCAGTAGCTGAGCTCGAGGCCCATGGTGGAGGAGTGATCGTGCTCCGGGTCCTCGTGCGCGGCCCGTTCGATCAGCCAGGGCGTGACGAAGGCCACCGCGACCGCGATCAAGACCAGCGGCCCACCGCCGCGGACCGCGTCGGGAATGAGGCGGCCCACCACGACGGCGACCGAGGACACGATTGCGAAGGTTCGGATCGCGTCGAGAAGCCGTCCGCGCCCAGGGGCGATCAAGCCCACCACGGCGCCCAGGGCGACGGACCCAACGACGATCGTGATCGGCCATTCCATCGAGCGGGCTTACCACACTCGGGGCGATTCCGGCTGTGCTAGATGCTGAGCGATTCGGCTTCTTGCGCGGCTTCCTTCGCGAGATGCTCCTGCGCGCATGTCGAGCACGCGATGCGTTCCTTGGCGATCTCGTACCCCGCGCCACCCGGATCTTCCTGCGCCTTGGACCGGGTGGGCACCCGGCCTTTCTGTGCTTTGCCGCGGCTCGGGTACTCGGCGGGACGACGCTCGGTCACCACCTTCGTCGCCCGCTCTCCGGGGCGCGACACTCGATTGCAAAACTGACATCGGTACATTCAGGGACTCCTCGTTCTGCGAACGGCCGGTTTGTCACATGGGTCGAGCCCGGGCAAGCGGGCGGGCGTCAGCCCAGTAGCTTGGCAATTTCGGGGGCCGCATAGGTCAGCACCCCGTTGGCGCCGGCCCGCTTGAAGCAGAGCATGCTCTCCAAGATGACCTTTTCCCAGTCGAGCCAGCCCTGATCGGCCGCGCCGCGGAGCATCGCGTACTCGCCGCTGACTTGGTAGGCATAGGTGGGAAGCCCAAACTCCTCTTTCACACGGCGGACGATGTCGAGATAGGGCAACCCAGGCTTGACCATGACCATGTCGGCGCCTTCGGCCACATCGAGAGCGACCTCGCGGAGCGCCTCGTCGCTGTTCGCCGGGTCCATCTGGTAGCTGCGCTTGTCGGCGGCGCCGAGGCTTTGCGCGGAGCCGACCGCATCCCGGAAAGGGCCGTAGAACGCCGAGGCATACTTCGCCGAATACGCGAGCAGGTTGACACGCTCGAGGGCCTCCGCGTCGAGCGCTCTCCGTATCGCGCCGATGCGTCCGTCCATCATGTCGCTTGGGGCGACCACATCGCAGCCTGCGTGCGCCTGCACGATGGCCTGCTCGCACAGCACAGCTACGGTCTCATCGTTGAGAACCTCGCCATCGCGAACGATGCCGTCCTGCCCGTGGCTGGTGTAGGGGTCGAGCGCGACGTCGCAGATCACACCGATGTCATCGTGCGCATCTTTAATGGCGCGAACGGCGCGGCAGACGAGATTCTTGGGGTTCGTGGCTTCTTTGCCGCTGGGGGTCTTGAGATCCTGTGGGGTGACGGGAAAGACGGCGACCGCAGGAATCCCGAGCGCCTTGGCTTCGCCGACCGCTTTGACCAACAGGTCGACGCTCAGCCGTTCGACTCCAGGCATCGACGGCACGGCTTCGCGGGCACCCTTGCCCTCCTGAACGAAGAGCGGCCAGATGAGGTCGTCCGGTGTGACCTGCGATTCTCTCGTGAGGCGACGCAGCCAATCGTTGCGGCGGTTTCGCCGCATGCGTGTGCCCGGGAACTCGGGTTTAGCGGAGTTTGCCATGCGTGCGGGGAGCCTAGCATGGTGCTAGAACCCGGGCGTGAGAATCGGGGTATTGGCGCTGGCCGTATCGCTCTTGGTAGCGGGCTGTTCGACGACGATGACGGGGCGCAAGCAGCTCACGCTCATCGGTGACGACAAAATGGATGCGATGGGCATCGCTGCGTTCACCAGCTTGAAGCAGGAAGGCAAGCTCAGCCAAGACAAGGCGCTGAACGCCTATGTGGGCTGCGTCGCGGCCGCGATCGTGAAAGTCGTGCCGAAGGAGAACGGCCCCAATGACGGCCGCTGGGAAGTCCTGGTCTTCGACGACCCCACGCCAAACGCGTTCGCGCTGCCCGGCGGCAAGATCGGCGTCCACGTCGGGATGCTCGACATCGCAACGACACCGGGGCAGCTCGCCGCCGTCCTCGGTCACGAGGTCGCTCACGTTTTGTTGCGTCACGGAAACGAGCGGATGTCGCAGTCGATCTTGGCGGATACGGCCATGAGCACCGCCTCGGTAGCGGCGGGTGCAGCGGCGCCGGAGTACCAAGACTTGATTGTCGGTGGGCTCGGCGTGGGCGCCCAGTTTGGGGTGCTTTTGCCATTCAGCCGAAAACACGAGAGCGAAGCCGACGAAGTAGGGCAGATCTTCATGGCCCAGGCGGGGTTCTACCCGGCCGAGGCGATCACGCTCTGGCGGGCGATGGCCAAGGCCGGCGGCCCGGGGCCGGCTCAATGGCAGTCGACGCACCCGTCGGACGAGACCCGCATTCAGCGTCTCCGCGCCAACCTTCCCAAAGCCATGAAGGAATACGAGAAAGCGCGCGCGGCCGGGAAGAACCCCAAGTGCAAGCGGCCGCCAGACGAGTGGATCAATCCCGAAGCGCTGCCGTAGGGCTCAGGCGTTTGCCTGCACGAAGCGCACGACGGCTTCGCCGATCTCAGTCGGTGAATCTTCTTGGATGAAGTGGAGCCCCTTCACCGTAATCTCTTCTTGATTGGGGAGCTGGCGCGCGAACTCGCGCTGCGGACCGATCAAGATGATGCCCGGGTCGGCGTTGATGAAGAGCTTCGGCGGTGAATCACTCGACTGGAGCCATGTGGAGTAGGCGCCGACGATGTCGTGGACGTCTTTGGGGTCGCCGCCGATCGGGATCTGGCGCGGCCAGGTTAGGGTGGGGCGACGCGACTCCCCAGGCTCGGTGAAGCGCTTGCGGTAACGGGCCATCTCCGCGTCGGTGAGCGTACGCATGATCGACGAGGGAAGGATGCGTTCGATGAAGACGTTCTTCTGCAGGATGATTTCCTCACCGGCCGGCGATCGGATCGCTTGAAAGATCTTTCGGGCGGCTTCAGCCCACTCGTCCCAGCTTTCGAGCGGGCGGACGATGGCCTCCATGTAGGCGATGCCCTGGACCTGCTCGGCGTGGCGGTGGGCCCAGTGGAAACCGAGCCCCGACCCCCAGTCGTGGATCACCAGAAAGATCGGTTGGTCGCCGACCACCGCGTCGAACCAGGCATCCAGATAGCGGCGGTGATCGACAAAGCGATACCCGCTCGAGCTTTCGCCCGAGTCGCCCATGCCGACCAGATCGGGAGCGAGACAGCGTGCGACGGGAGCGACCCCCTTGATCACGTTGCGCCACAGGTAGGACGAGGTTGGGTTCCCGTGGAGGAAGACCGCGATGGGGCCGTTGCCGCCGGTGTCCACGTAGGACATCTCGCTGTCTTCGACCGCGACGCGCTTTCTCGGGTGTGGGTCTTCGGCTGAGATGGCGCTCATGGTGTATAGTCCGCCGGATGACCGTAACCCGCAAATGGAGCGCCGCGAAGAGCGATTTCTTGGTTCCGTTCGACGGCAGCTTTCGAATTGCTGAGACACCCACGGCGCCCGCAGGGAAAGTCGACAAGGATGGGGTGAAAGCCGATCGCCGCGAGCACACGGCCGACATCTACGAGCTTCAGCGGAAGCTCTATGCCGACAATCGGTACGCCGCGCTTTTCGTGTTCCAGGCGATGGATGCCGGAGGGAAAGACGGCACGATTCGGAACGTCTTCACCGGCGTGAACCCAGCGGGTTTTCAAGTCTCGTCGTTCAAAGCCCCATCGGACGAGGAGCTCGACCACGACTTCCTTTGGCGCGTTAGCGAGCGGTTGCCCGAGCGCGGTCGCATCGGCGTCTTCAACCGCAGCCACTACGAAGAAGTGTTGGTGGTTCGCGTGCATCCGGAGTTCCTCGGCGGTCAGCGCTTGCCCAACCTGAACCTCGAGACGATTTGGAGCGAGCGTTACGAATCGATTCGGAGCTTCGAGAAGCACCTCGCCGAAAACGGCACCATCATCGTGAAGTTCTTCTTGAATGTTTCTTTGGAGGAGCAAAAGAGACGACTGCTCCGCCGAATCGAGAAGCCGAGCAGGAATTGGAAGTTCAACCCTGGCGACGTCAAAGAGCGAGAGCGCTGGCCGGACTACATGCGCGCGTTTGAAGACGCGCTCAACGAAACCTCGCGTCCCTGGGCGCCCTGGTACGCGATTCCCGCCGACCACAAACCCTACATGCGGCTCCAAGTCGCCGGCATCGTCCGGGAGACGCTTCAGAATCTGGGCGTCGACTTTCCCAAAATCGACGAAGCCGCACGGCTCGCTCTGATGGAGTGCCGTGAATCGCTCGAACGTTCATGACCGCGGCGCCTCCGATCGTATTGACGGTGGCCGGTTCCGATCCCTCGGGGGGCGCCGGACTGCAGGCGGACCTCAAGACCATCCATCAACACGGCGCATACGGCGCAGCGGTGCCGACCCTCATCACCGTGCAGGACAGCACCGAGGTCGGGCGGGTCGAGATGCTCCCGGCAGACCTCGTACGTGCGCAGCTCTCGGCGGTGCTTTCCGATCTCGAGCCGGCCGCGGCCAAGGCCGGTGCGCTCGGCTCTCCGGAGGCGGCTCACGTCTTGGGTTCCATCATGAAGGAGACACGATTCGGCTGGGTGGTCGACCCAGTCTGGCTTCCGAGCCGGGGGGCCGCCTTGTCGAGGGGAGACATGGTCGCCGCCTACAGAGACGCCGTCATCCCACGCGCTGAGCTGCTCACTCCAAACGCGAACGAGGCAGCGTTGCTGGCCGAGATGCCTGTGCGCAACCTCGACGACGCCCAAAAAGCTGCCGAGC
>CBESWY010000169.1:0-6251 GCA_965533395.1 uncultured Myxococcales bacterium | reverse complement strand
TACTACGAAGGCCAGCAGAACATCGACACGGTCGAAACGCTCGCGATCGAGCGGCTCAAGGCTCTGTACGGTGTAGACCACGCGAACGTGCAGCCCTACTCCGGCTCACCCGCGAACCTCGCGGTTTACTTCGCGTTTTGCAAGCCCGGCGACACGATTATGGGCATGGGGCTGCCGAGCGGCGGCCACCTCACCCACGGCTGGAAGGTCTCGATTTCCGGCAAATACTTCAACGCCATTCAGTACGGCGTGCGGCGCGAAGACCAACTCATCGACTTCGACCAGGTCGCGTCGCTGGCGCGCGAGCACAAGCCCAAGCTCCTCTTCTGCGGGGCCACCGCCTACCCGCGCGTGGTCGACTTCGCGAAGTTCGCGGAGATCGCGCAAGAGGTCGGCTCAATTCTCGTGGCCGACATCGCTCACATCTCGGGCCTCGTCGCCGGCGGTGCGCACCCTTCCCCGGTCGGGCACGCGGAAGTGATCAGCAGCACGACTCACAAGACGCTCCGCGGCCCGCGCGGCGGGATGATCCTGTGCAATGACAAGCACAAAAAAGCGATCGATCGCGCGGTTTTCCCAGGCCTTCAAGGCGGGCCGCACAACGGCACGACCGCCGGCATCGCCATCGCCGCCAAGCTGGCCATGACCGACGAGTTCAAGGCGTACGCCCATGCGATCGTCGACAACTCGCGCGTGCTCTCCGAAACGCTCGTGTCACGCGGCTTTGATCTCGTGACCGGCGGCAGCGACAACCATCTCATCTTGATCGACCTGAGCGGCAAGGACGTGCCGGGCAAGGTCGCCGCACAGGCGCTCGACCGCGCAGGCATGGTCGCCAACTACAACTCGGTTCCTTTCGACACGCGCAAGCCGTTCGACCCAAGCGGCGTTCGCCTTGGCACGCCGGCGATCACCAGCCGCGGCATGGGCCCCAGCGAAATGAAGCGCCTGGGCAACTGGATGGCCGACGTCGTCGAGGAAGTGGAGAACGAAGCACTGATTTCGCGCATCGCCGGAGAGATCAAAGACCTTTGTGACCAATTCCCCGCCCCTGGCGTGCCTGTTCACTGAGCGTTCGGGCAGCACGGCACCGGCCTTCCGTTCAGTCCGGAAAGCTGCAGAAGGCACGTCGCAAACAGGGCGACCCCTGCTAGACTGCTCCGAAGATGTCCCTTCAGGGAAAGCGAATCGTCGTCGGCTTGGGCGGCGGAATCGCCGCGTTCAAGGCGGTGCAGCTCGTTCGGGAGCTGATGCGGCGCGGCGCCGAGGTTCGCGTGGTGATGACCGAGGCGGCCACTCGATTTGTGGGCCCGATTACATTTGCGGGCCTAACGGGGAAGCCGGCCGTCACCGACCTCTGGGCCGAAGACTACGCCGGCGAAGTGCACGTCGAGCTCGGCGAGTGGGCGGACGCGGTCGTCATTGCCCCGGCCACAATGAACCTCATGGCGCGCGCGACCAGCGGGCAAGCGAACGACGCGGTGCTTGCGACGCTCGCCTGCGCCAGCGGCCTGGTCTTTTTCGTGCCGGCGATGCACCAGCGCATGTGGTCGCATCCTGCCACCCAATCGAACGTTCGCGTGCTCACCGAGCGTGGCGCGGTCGTGCTCGGCCCGGTGAACGGGCCGCTTGCCAATGGCGAAGTCGGTGAGGGGCGAATGCTGGAGCCGGACGACATTGCAGACGCCGTCGAGTCGCACTTGGCTCACTCCGACGACCTCGCAGGAACACGGGTCTTGATCACCGCCGGCCCGACCTACGAAGACCTCGATCCGGTGCGCTATCTTGGCAATCGTTCGACCGGTCGCATGGGGTACGCGATTGCGGCCCAGGCCCTTTGGCGCGGCGCAGCGGTGACGATCGTGAGCGGGCCGGTGCAGCTGCCGGTCCCGGCCGGCGCAGAAGTCGTGCCTGTGCGCTCCGCACAAGAGATGCACGAGGCCGTGATGTCGCGCTTCGATCGGTTCGACGTCGTGATCATGGCCGCTGCGGTCGCCGACTATCGTCCCGTGCACCGCTCCACACAGAAAATCAAGAAGGGCGGCGGCATGAAGCTCGAGCTCGTTCGCAACCCGGACATCTTGGCGGATGTGGGCGCAAAGCGGGTCCAGCAGCCGGCTGTCCTGGTCGGCTTCGCCCTCGAAACCGAAAACCTGGAGCAAGCGGCGCGCAGCAAGCTCGAGCGAAAGGCCGCCGACCTCATCGTCGCAAACGAAGCAGGCGTGGCCCTCGGAGGCGACAGCAACCGCGCCACCCTCGTGGACGCGACGTCGGCCAACCCACTGCCTGAGATGAGCAAGCGGGCCCTCGCCGATCAGATTCTCGACCGCGTGCGAACGCTGTTGAAACGCCCCTCGCGGAAACCTCGGCACGAGGCGAAGCGCGGAGCCCCCAACTGACTGGAACCCACACGTGACCCGCCCCCTCATTGCCTCGTTTCTGAGCCACATCGACGGTGACGCGTCACGCGAGGTCGCGCTGCAGGCCTACCGCGAGGCCGAAGAGAAACACGGGGTTCGAATTTACGACGACCACGACGCACGCGTCGCACCGGGCGCGTTCAAGCCCCACATGCCGATCTCCGAAGAGCGTGTCCGAACCCTGACCCGAAGCTGGGAGCAATTCGACCGCGCCCTCGAGCCCTTGGGGAGGGCCGCCGAGCGCGACCTCGTCATTCAGTCCCTCGGTCCGTTCGTTTCCGACGCTGGCCTTTGGGTCGCCGGAGCCGATCTCGCCGACGATCACCTGTTCATTTTCGGCTCGGGCGAAGTGGGCTCTTGGACGTCGGAACAATGGGATCAGCACCTCGCCAACTGGGCGGCGGTCAAGCAGTACAACGGGCGCGACGACTGGACCGCAGAGCGCCTGGTCGAACAGATGCGCCGGGCCCCGCGCTATGAAGAGTGGACCAAGCTTCTTCGCAGCCTCATCGCAGAGGCTCGCGGGACGGCAATTCGGAGCTAGTCAGAGAACGTCGACCGGCCCCGCGCCTTCGCGCAGGACAACCGCCTCATCGCCGCTGAGATCGATGATCGTCGAAGGCTCGATGCCACCCCAGCCTCCGTCGACGAACGCGTCGACATGCGAGAACCGGGCGTTGAGCTCGTCCGGGTCGTTCATCACCTCTCCGTCGAGGGTCGCCGAGCTCGACACGAGGGGGCTTCCGAGCTCGTTCAGGAGCGCGAGCGCAACAGCGTCATCGGGGACGCGAATCCCAACGGTCTTCTGCTTGCGCAGCAGGAGCTTCGGCACCTCTCGGGTGGCCTGAAGCACGAAGGTGTACGGCCCTGGCACGAGGCGCTTCATGATCCGGTAGGCGAAATCGTCCACGTGGGCGTAACGGGCAATCTTGCTTAGATCCGGGCACATGAAGCTCAGCGGGTGGTCCTTTTTGAGCTGCCGAATCTGATAGATCCGCTCGATCGCCTTCTTCTGGTGGATGTCGCAGCCGAGTCCGTAGACCGTCCCCGTAGGGTAAACGATTACGCCGCCTCGGCGGAGCAGTTCCACCGCTTGGTGCACCCGTCGGGCCTGTGGGTGCGTGGGGTGAATTTCGATTCGCATCGGGCGAGGGTCCAGGTAGCGATCGGGTCACTTGTCGTCAAGTCGACGAGGACTACCCAAGCGCCCGCAAATGCGCTAACTACTCGCCCGCCAATGAACGATGAGCGAGACCCACGCCCGTATCTGCTGATCACGGTGCTTTTAGACAGCTCGGCACGCCCTGCCGACATCAGCCGGAGCCACGGCGATGCCTACGAACGCTCGCTGAACGCGAGCCAGGGGCAAGAAATCGCGGGGGTCGAGCTGGTCGAGCTGCCCATCGCCGCGCCGGTGTTCAAAGCCCTGCGCCAGCCGCTCGCGGTGCCGGGCGATGCCGTCGGGCTTTACGACGTGTTTCCTTTGGCGAGCCATCTCCAACCGGAATACCGAAAAATCGCCGGACAGTTTCTCGCGGCCGAAGCGCTGTGGACGATGGAAGAGCAAGGCCTTCTCGGCGGCGTGCCCGTCAACGTGAAGCTCGAAGTGCCCAAGGGCTGGAAGACAGACCCGAAGGACATTCACCAGCACCTCGTCGGCGAAGGCGCCCTCGACCTCAGCCCAAGCGGCATCGAGACGTACAAGGCGATCAAGACGGCGTGGGACAGCGGCAACGCCGTTTGACGAAGCGGGGACTGCCCCCTTTTCTAGTTCAGGGAGTAGGGGCGTTCTAACAAGAAGGGCGCGATTTCGGCGTCGAACTGGGCGCCGTCTGCTCGATGCATCTGGTAGGTGCCGTGCATCGTGCCTCGTTCGGTGGTTAGCACCGCCCCGCTGCTGTACCGAAAGCTTTCCCCTGCGCTGAGCACGGGTTGCTCGCCGACGACGCCCGGGCCTTTCACCTCTTGGACGTCGCCGTGACCGTCGGTGATGACCCAGTGCCGGGTTTGAAGCTGGACGACCTCGCGCCCGTTGTTGGTGATGGTGATGGTGTAGGCGAAGACGAAGTGTCGCTGCCCCGGATGCGATTGCTCCTTGAGATAGTGGCTCTGGACTTCGACGAGGACACCGTTGGTCTCAGCGCTCGAGCTGGTTGCGGGAGGGCTCATCGCGGTGCACCTCGAAGATGACGCGCGTGGCTCACCCAGGCCGTCCATGCGATCGGCTCACAGGATCGAATCAACACCGCCGCGCCCTCCCCGTCGCGATTCGTCACGAGATTCAACATCTGGTGCAAGCCGTAACACAAATAGACGTAGGCGTGACCCGGCGGACCCCACATGGGCGCATTTCGACTGGTCAGGCCTGCGCGGCAGTGGTTCGCGCTGTCGTCCGGATAGCGGTACGCCTCGACTTCGGTGATGCGCAGGCCGACACCGCCGCGCCATAGCTCTTGGCCGAGGAGGTCGCGGGCGACGTCGAGGGCGGCGCGCGCGTAGAACTGGCGAGGAAGCAAGCGGCCCGGCACGTGAGGGAGTTTAGCCGATCTCGAGGGCGAGGCCGACGATTAGCTGGTAGTCATTTCTCTCGGGGACCGTGCCATCGGCTCGTGGCGGGGGTCTCTCGGTTCGGTAGAACCTGAAGGTAGTTTCGAAGCCGAAGATGTCGGTGATCTCCACGCTGAAAGTCGTGCGGCCGACGTGGTTGGTGAGGCCGATCCGGGTGTAGACCACGTTGGTGGTCCACTCGATGATGAGCTCCACGTCGTCGGTGAAGTCGAAATCCGCGTAGGTTCGAACACCGACGAATCCGTCGCTCTGTGGATTCTCTACGCCTGCGGCGGTACTCAAAAATCGAATGTACTGGTAGCCGAGCGCACCTTCGAGATCCCACTCGACCTTCCTCGTATCAAAGACATGGACACCGGCCCCGGCGCCCGGTGTGGCACGAAGCTTGAGGTTCTGAAACCGGTCGTTGAGAAACTGCGCGCTCGCCGGTGAAAAGAACAAGCGCCTCGAGTAGTAGACCAACACGTCGACGCCTCCGAGATGCCGATTCACGTTTTGCTCTCCGTTGGAGTAGGCAAAGTCACCGCTGTAACTCAACCGGGAACGAGTGCGAGGGTCCCTGCGCACCAGGTTCCAGCCCATGTTCAACTGGCCCTGATTCGTGTTGCCAGCATTTCCCGTAAAACCAACCGAGAGCCGCGTCGACCACCAGTTGCGCTCTCTCTTCGCCCCTTCGAGAATCGCGAGAAGTTGATCGCGTGGGTAAGTCAGCACTCCGTCCGCCGTCTCGATGATCACGTTCTCTTTCGTGATGACCGCCCGTCCCACCACATCGATCTTTCCTTCGAACACGTAGGTGTTGACGCGAGGCGAATGAAGCTGGCTCACCTTGCTCCAAGAGAAGGTCAGGAGGTCGAGCTTGTCGCTGTCGAACTCGATGTCCTTCTCGCGCATCCAGTGCACTTCGCCCTTGAGCCACTCGCCCGAGGTCAACCGAATCCAGTCGTACGTATCCCCAAACTCGATCGTGAACTTGGCGGGAAGCCCCGCTTCGGTGTCGTCCTCGACCTGCTCGATGGCCTTTTCGACCTCCGAGACGCCCTGGTCCGGCTCAACCGCCTCGTTTGGGACCCCGTCGTCGATTGCGTCGATTGGGACCGCGTCCTGCGCGAAGCTCCGCGGAGGACCACAGAACAGCCCTGCGCTGACCGTCAAAACCGTGACAGCGATGAACTGCGTCACTGTCGCCATCCCCCAATTCACATCAGGGCCGGTTTATCCGTAGCGGGTCGGAGCGACAAAAAAGCAGCGGCATCGCGTCAG
>CBESWY010000168.1:0-6262 GCA_965533395.1 uncultured Myxococcales bacterium | reverse complement strand
CCACCGAGACCTGGGCCACGGTGCCGTCCTGCGGCGCAGTGACGGTGTGCTCCATCTTCATCGCTTCCATGATCAAGAGCACCTGACCCGCCGTGACCGAATCGCCCTCTGCAACGCGGAGCTCGACGACTTTTCCTGGCATTGGCGCAATGCAGCCGCCGGCTGGAATTTCCTTCGACTTGTCGGGGAACCGTGGCTTGCGCTGAAGGCCAATGCTGAACTGCGAGCTGTGGACGTAGGTCCGGTCGCCGTCGAAGCTGACCCTTGCGCGCCAGCGATGCGAGCCCTCCTCGAGGGTGAGCATCGGGGCCTCCCAGGAAGCGACTCGGACACTGCGCGCTTCTTCGCCGACCCAGACGTTGAACTGATTGTCTCCCAGATGCCGGTAGCTCACCCGCAGGTCTCGGTCGCCGACGACGTATTCGACCCACTGCGGGGTGTGGTAGTTGTTTCGCCAACCGGACGGGATTCCAGGGAGAAGAATCCGGCCGCCTTCGCGCTCCTGCTGTTCGGCTAGCGCTGCCGCCATTGCTGCACGCCGTTCGTCGGGTTCCGGAACGCCGTTGCCCAGCTCGTCTTGAAGGTGGCGGTCGATGAAGTGCGTGTCGATCTCGCCCGCGATGAACGCCGGATGGTCGAGCACTTGGAGCAGGAAGTCCCGATTGGTGGTCACGCCCTGCACGCTCAGAGAGCGCAACGCACGGCGCATCCGCTGGAGAGCGACAGGGCGACTCTCTGCAGAGGTGATGATTTTCGCGAGCATCGGGTCGTAGTGGATGCTGACCTCGCTTCCAGCCTCGACCCCGCTGTCGACCCGCAGGCCCTCTGCCGCAGGCAGGTCCCAATCGACCACGCGTCCGCTCTGAGGAAGGAAGCCGGCAGCCGGGTCTTCCGCGTAGAGGCGGACCTCGATGGCGGCGCCTTCGAAGCGGACCGCCTCTTGTGCGGTGCGAAGCGCTTCGCCTTGGGCAACCAGAATCTGCTCTTCGACCAGATCGAGCCCCGTCACGCACTCGGTGACCGGATGCTCCACCTGGAGGCGCGTATTCACTTCGAGAAAATAGAAGCTCCGGTCGGGCGCCAGGATGAACTCGACCGTGCCGGCGTTCGTGTAGTTGATCGCCTTGCCACAGCGCACCGCCGCTTCCCCCATGCGGTTTCGAAGTGCCGGATCGAGCGCTGTAGATGGGGTTTCTTCGATGATCTTTTGATGCCTGCGCTGGATCGAGCACTCGCGCTCGTTGAGATGAATCAGGTTGCCGTGGCTATCGCCTAGGATCTGGATCTCGACGTGCCGCGGATCGTCGATGTACTTCTCGACCAGCAGCGTCCCATCTCCAAAAGAGCTCTGGCCTTCTCTGGCCGCCGAAGCGATCGCATCGGGCAGCTCGCTCGCCTGGCGAACGCGCTTCATCCCTTTGCCACCGCCACCCGCGCTTGCCTTGAGCAGAACCGGAAAGCCGATTTTGATCGCTTCTTCGGCGAGAACCTTCGGGTCCTGGTTTGATCCGTCGTAGCCGGGGATCACCGGAACGCCGGCCTTTTCGACCAAGGCCTTGGCCTCGCGCTTTGATCCCATCGAGCGAATGGCGTCAGGGGTGGGCCCGATGAAGATGACAGCCGCCTGGCCGCAAGCCTCCGCAAAGGCAGCGTTCTCCGATAGGAAGCCGTAGCCAGGGTGAATGGCGTCGCTATTCGTGAACGCCGCAGCTTCGAGAAGCCTGTCGATCCGAAGATAGCTTTCAGCACTCGGGGCAGGACCGAGGCGAAACGCTTCGTCGGCGTCGCCGACGAAGGGCATCTCCGCGTCCGCGTCGGAATAGACCGCGACCGTTGCGATGCCCATCTTGCGGCAGGTGCGCATGATCCGACGCGCGATTTCGCCACGGTTGGCGACGAGGATCTTCTGAATCGTCGTGGTCACCGCTCCTGCTCTCCTTAGTGGCGAAACACGCCCCATGAAGTGGTCCCTTCGACGGGAGCGTTATACGCGGACGAAAGACAAATCGCGATCACGGAGCGCGTGTCTCTCGGGTCGATGATGCCGTCATCCCAGAGCCGAGCTGTGGCGTAGAGGGCAGTCGACTGATCCTCGATCTGCTTTTCGGTCATCATCTTGGCGACCTCGAGCATTTTCTCGTCGACCTCGATACCCTTCTTGGCCGCGGCACCGCGTTGAATGATGTCGAGCACCCCGGCAAGCTGCTTGCCGCCCATGACCGCGATCTTGTGGTTGGGCCAAGTAAAGAGAAAACGCGGACGATAAGAACGACCCATCATCGCGTAGTTGCCGGCGCCATAGCTGGAGCCAGTCATGATGGTGATCGCCGGGACCGTGCTGTTGGACACCGCGTTGATCATCTTGGCGCCGTGCTTGATGATCCCATTCTGCTCGTACTGCTTCCCAACCATGAATCCGGTGGTGTTCTGCAGAAACACGAGCGGGATGTCGCTTTGATTGCAGAGCTGGATGAACTGCGCTCCCTTGTTGGCGCTGTCACTGAAGATGGTACCGTTGTTGGCGACGATGCCGACGGGGAAGCCGTGAATGTGAGCCCAGCCGCAAAGCATGGTTTTGCCATAGAGCGGCTTGAATTCGCTGAACCTGGAGCCGTCGACGATTCGCGCAATGACCTCACGCTGATCGAAGGGAACGCGAACATCGGACGAAGCGATGCCCAGTAGTTCCTCGGCGTCGTAAATCGGCGCCTCGACCGGGCGAGGCCGAAACCCGCCTCGCTTCTGCCACTGGAAGTGCGCCACGATTTCACGCCCGAGACGAATTGCATCGACTTCGTCCTCGGCGAGGTAATCGGAAACGCCGCTGATTACGGAGTGCATTTCCGCCCCGCCGAGCTCTTCGTGGTCGGTTTCTTCGCCGGTTGCCATCTTCACCAGAGGTGGACCTGCGAGGTAGACCTGCGCCTGCTCTTTGACCATCACCACGTAGTCGCTCATGCCCGGCATGTACGCCCCGCCGGCGGTCGAGCTTCCAAAGACCAAACAAATGGTCGGAATCTTGTTTTCCGATCGCTGCGTGAGATGGCGAAAGCCGGCGCCGCCCGGAACGAAGATCTGATCCTGTTTGGGCAAATCTGCACCGGCGGACTCGATGCACGCAATGCCCGGCAAGCGGTTCTGCTCACAGATCTCCGCAAGCCTCCCGCTCTTCAACATGCCGATGGGCGTAATCGCTCCGCCCTTCACGGTTGCCTCGCTTGCAGTGATACAGCACTCGACGCCGCTTACTAAGCCTACGCCGCCGACGACGGACGAGCCGCTCACCTCCCCTTTCATGCCGTGACCGGCCAGGGCAGCGATCTCTAGGAAGTAGCTGTCACGATCGAGGAGCATCTCGATGCGCTGGCGCGGAAGGATTCGACCACGCGCGAGATGGCGCTTCACGTACTTCTCGCCGCCGCCGCCGTTGGCGATGGCCAGTGCCTCCCCGACGCCGGCGAGCGCAGAGAGATTCCCCTCGCGATTGGCCTGGTACGTCTCCGACTTCGTATCGGCCTTCGGACGCAAGACTGGGTAGCGCTGCTCGGACATCCCCGCGAATCCTAGAGGGTGCCTACAACAAGGGGCAACTGGAAAATGAATGAGGGTTCAATCAGCTACTCCGTAAATGTGAGGTATCCAACAGTAATGCCACGTTCACAGTATTTATATATTTTTTTGATCATATGGTTGCTACTTTTCCAGTTGGGTGGTACCACACGCTTAGAGAGGCGAACGAAATACCAATGTCAGCACAAACTTCTAGCAACAACGTAACCATGGATGAAGTCATCGATGCCGTGAAAGCGCGGGGTTGGATCACCTACGACGAAGCGTCAGCGGTCATCGCTGGGATGGGAGCTACGCAGGGGAACGTTCGGAAGTTGCTGCGGCGACTCGAGGCGGCAGGTGTCGAGGTGACGGTCAAGCAAGGCAAGAACCGACGAGCGGATCGCCGTCGCTCCGCCAAGCCGGCCGAGAAGACCAACCTCCTCAGCGCAGAGCCGGTGCAAACCTATCTGGATTGGATGGGCGCTGTGAGCCTCCTCACGCGCGAAGGGGAAGTGGAGCTCGCCCGCCAGATCGAAAAGGGTCGCCAGACCATCTACGACGCGATCCTCGAGGCCAAGCTGCACCTGGACGACCTCAGCGAGGTTTGTGAACGCGTTTCCACTCAGGACCTTGCCGTCCGCGAAGCGGTCATCGAGCCATCGTTCGAAGCGGTGATCTGCGCGCTCGATTCGTACGTGCAATCGTGCGGGGAAGGAACCAACGCTCGAAAGAAGGCGGAGGCTGACTCGGGGCTCACGGCGAACAAGCTTCGCAAGCTCCAGGAAGTCACCACGACGGCACACGCCGACGTCGAACGCGCGAAATCGGAAATGGTCGAAGCCAACCTCCGACTGGTCGTCGCCATTGCGAAGAAGTACCTGAAGCGGGGCCTGCCTTTCATGGACCTCATCCAAGAAGGCAACATGGGCCTGATGCGCGCGATCGATAAGTTCGACTACCGTCGCGGCTACAAGCTCTCGACCTATGCGTCGTGGTGGATTCGCCAGTCGATGGCGCGTGCAACGACGGACCAGGCTCGAACGATCCGCATACCGGTTCACGCGTGCGAGCTACTCACGAAGGTCACCGGCATGACTCGCAAGCTCACGGGCGAGTTTGGCCGAGAGCCCAGCGCCGCGGAGATCGCAACGCGGATGAAGCTTCCGACCGATCAGGTGGCAAACCTTCTAATGATCTCACGGGACACGGTGTCGCTGGAAATGCCGGTTGGCAACGATGGCAACAGCGAACTCCGGGACTTGATCGCGGATGAAGAGGCCGGAACGCCGATGGATACCGTGATCGGCGAGGATCTTTCGAAATCGGTCGAGCGCGCACTCGAAGCGCTGAACCCGCGCGAGCAGCGAATCATTCGGATGCGCTTCGGCATCGGCGAGAAGGAGTCGCACACGCTTGCTGAAATCGGGCGGGAGTTCGGGCTCAGTCGGGAGCGGATTCGTCAGCTGCAGGCGCTTGCCCTCCGCAAGCTCCGCAGCGTACACGGCGACGCTGCCTTGAAGCAGTTCGTCAGCGCTTGAGCGCTGAGCGCGCACGGCCCCTGACCGACGTCAGCCGAGCTCGCCGTTCTGTGCCTTCTCGATCCACTTCTCCATCGTTCGCTGGACGACATCGAGCGCCATGTTCTTGAACGGGCGGAGAAGAAACGGGACCTTCTGCATTTCGATCACGGCCTGCCCTGGCTGCATGTCGACCGTTGCCGCGACGTGAACACCTTTGACGTGGAACGTGATTTCGGCCCTGCTGTCCGTCACCCAAGTCGACTTCGCGTCGTACTTCTCCCACTTCTTGGTGTAGTGCTCCGCGGCTTTATCCGCGGCCTTCTTCGCCAGCTCCGGGCTGAGGTTGTGCTTGATGATGTGCTCCATGACGCCTCTCGCTGGGCCGGAGGATTGCACGAAACCACCGGTGGACGCTACGTGCTGTGCGAAAAGGGTCTCGCCTGCTCGATCCAGGCGGCCAAGGCGGAAGGGTCTCCAAGGGGCCGCCTCGCCTCGGGGAGAGACCAGGCCCCGACGCCATGTTCGTCGCAGAACGCGACGATGTTTGAACGCTTCTGCTCTTCCTCCGCGGTCAGCAGCGCGCGCATTCGCTCGAGCTTGGGGGCAAGCGCGGCAAGCCTCTCTGGGTAGTTGACCGGATCGGCAGAGGAACGGGTGGCTTCCGGAATGAACGCGCGGTTGAACACCACATGAGCGAGCGCGAAATCCCGGCTCCGGACCTCTGCGGCAACGGACTTTGCAGCCTCGATACCGAGCGAATCCGCGGACGACACGAGTACAAAGCTGGTGCTCGGCGACCGCATCAGATCCCGGACCTCCTTGGCCCGCTCGGAGAACCCTTCCCGCAGGAACGCCATCTCGGTGAGGAACTCGGTGAGAGCAGAAACGAGGGATTGTCCAGCCACGATTCGCAGGAGCCCCTGTGCAATCGCGCCACCGCGTAGCTGCGGCGACTCATCGGAGGCCTGCAGAAACCATCGAACGACGCGCTGATCGAGGAAGCTCACCAGACGCGCCGGCGCGTCGAGAATCTCGATCGAGCTCTGCGCCGGTGGTGTGTCCACGACGACCAGATCATAGCGCGAATCGTGGACTGCTTCGTGAACGCGCTCCATCGCAGCATAGGCATGCGAGCGCGCGAGCGTGTTGGAGAACGCTTGATAAATCCGATTGTCGAGCACTCGCTGCGC
>CBESWY010000167.1:0-6276 GCA_965533395.1 uncultured Myxococcales bacterium | reverse complement strand
GTCGAGCGCAAAGTCCGAAATCAGCTCTTTGGCCGAAATCGGCGCCGGCGTTTGGGTCAGACCAAGCGAGCAGGCAAGCTGGCCGATGACCTGTTCAGCGGAGCGACCCGCTTCTCGAAACGATGAAATCGAGACGGCTCCGTGCCGCGTTGCGAATCGGTTGCCGTCTGCGTCGACGACCAAGCCGACGTGCGCGAACCGAGGCACCGGATGGCCGAGCGCTCGATAGAGCGCGATCTGGCGGGGTGTCGACGAGATCAGATCCTCCCCTCGGATGACTTCGCTGATCCCGGCCTCGGCATCGTCGACCACGACGGCGAGCTGATAGGCCCAAATCCCATCGGCGCGCCGTAGGACGAAGTCGCCCCCCGACTGGCCTTCGGGAAACGACCCGCACAAGGCGTCTTCGAAGCCCGGCGATGGATCGTCGAAACGAAACCGAAGCGCGGGCGGCCGATCCGGATTCGTGACGCCGTTGCGACAGGTTCCAGGGTAACGAAGCCCTTCTTCCCCGTGGGGCGCGCTGGCGATCTGCGCGATCTCTTTGCGCGAGCAGGTGCAAGGGTAGAGCATGCCCGCGGCCTGTAGCCTGGCGAGCGCCCGCTCGTAGGATTCGTCATGGTCGGACTGAAAATGCGGCCCCTCATCCCAGTCCAGCCCGAGCCATTCGTGGTCGCGGCAAATTTCATCCGCCGCACCATCGACCACCCTCGGGCGATCGATGTCTTCAATCCGCATGACGATCTTCCCGCCCTGGCTTCGCGCCTGAAGCCAGGTGACCAAGGAGGTACGCGCGTGCCCGGGGTGCATTTTGCCGGTTGGCGAGGGCGCAAAGCGCGTTCGATAGGTCGAAGCCACGCTATCCCTTATACGACTTGCGCCGAGGCGGCTATGCGGTGCATCTTCCGGCGGTGCGGGGACGAACCGATGTGTGCGGCTGCTTTCCGACGGGGCGCCACTATCCAGGCATTGCCGACCTGATCGCAGACGCGATCCAAAACGTAGAGGGCCTGTGCAAAGAGTTCGAGCCAGGTGCCTCCTGGGCGGACATTCCGATGACCGTCATCGACTTCGAGACGACCGGTCGAGACTCGGAGACAGACCGGGTCATCGAGATTGGGCTGGTCACGTTCGAGAAAGGCCAAGTCAGCAAAAAAGATAGCTGGTTGATCAACCCCGGCATCCCGGTACCCGAAGAGTCCCGGGCGGTGCATGGCATCACGGACGAAGAGCTCCGCGGCGCGCCCGACTTCGCCACGGTGATGCCAAGGCTTCTGGAGTTTCTACAGGGTAAGCTCCCGGTTGCCTACAACGCGTCTTTCGATCGTGGGTTCCTGCTGGCAGAGATCGCACGCGTTGGACCAAAGGGAATGACGCCCGGCGACATGCCTCCAGCGGCCCGCGAGGACGTGGTCTGGCTGGACCCGCTAGTCTGGGCGCGAGAGATTCTCAAAGAGCTCAAGAGCCGACGGCTCGGCGATGTGGCAAAGCACTTGAGCATCCCGCTCGAGCAAGCGCACCGCGCAGCGGGTGATGCAGAGGCGACCGGGAGGGTGCTGCTCGCCTTGGCGCCGCAGCTGCCGCGAGTCTACGGGGAGCTCGTGCGCCTCCAGAAACGCTACGCGGCGTTTCAAGACGCCGAGCTCGCAGCGTGGAAACGCTTTCGTTGAGCCCGAAAATCACCAAGTCACGCTTGATTTGGGTTCCGTTCGCATTGATGGCGATCGGCAGTTGGACTCCGGTCATCGGAATGTGGCTCAACGGGGTCGAATGGTCGGGAGCCGCCGGACGAGCCATCTCGTTTTGGTACACGGTGCCCGCACTCGTCACGATTCTGCTCGTTCAGGGACCGTGGTTGAAGCAGCCCATCCTAAAGCCACTCGGGATTCGATTCTCGGTCAATCGATGGTGGGGGATTGCCTGGCTTCTCCCAGTGGCGATCCTCTTCGTCGGCATGCTCGTCACCTGGGCCGCAGGCTTCGACCCAGTTCTGACCGTCGAACAGCTGATCGAGAACAAACGTTCGGCCGTGCCGCCAGACCAACTCGCGCAGTTCGCCGAGTACCTAGCAGAGAGCCCACCGCCTCATCCCCTGTCGCTGATCGCCATGGGGATGCCTGCGGGCCTGACGTTCAATCTCATTCCGGGCCTCTGCGAGGAGATTGCATTTCGAGGCTACTACTTCCGCGAGGTGCCCGGCGCCTTTTGGAGTCGCTCGACCAAGATCGGTTTGCTGTGGTGGCTCTGGCTGGCCCCCTCGGTGGCGATCGGAAACCTCTACGGCGCGCCGGGCATCGAAAGCGTTTTGCTCGCCCTTCCCTGGTGCATCATCGCGTCCTGGGTGCTCGTCTACCTGCGCGTTCGGAGCGATTCGGTGATCGCCGTCGCGGTCGCACGAGGGACGATGCTGGCACTGACCGCCGCCGCGCACGATCTCACCTTTGGTGCGCCGACCTGGCTTGCGCCGTTCTACGGACTCGGCGGCATCCTGGGGCTTTTGGTCGTCTGGGTCGCCTTCTGGATTCACGATCGGACTCGTGCGGACGGTCGACTGACGATGAGCTGAGGAGAACCACTTGACAGACTCGGACAAGCTCGGGCTCCACGCCCGCTATGGGGGCTACGCGCTCGTCACGGGAGCAGCGCGAGGGATCGGACGCGCGTTTGCGAGCCATCTGGCAGCGGACGGCTTTGACCTTCTGCTCGTCGATTGCAATGGCGACGAAACGATCGCGCTCGCCGAAGAACTGAGCGCGGCATACCGAATCGATGCGCGCTCGCTGATCTGTGACCTCGCGGACCCTGGCCTCTCGCATAGGGCGCAGGAATGGGTCGACGGCTTCGAGATTGGGCTTCTGGTGAACAACGCTGGCATCTCGCTGCTCGATCCGTTTTTCGACATTTCATTGGACGCGCATTTGCGCACCCTCGATGTGAACTGTCGCGCAACCCTCGTCCTGACCTACATCGTGGGCAAGGCCATGGCGGCCCGGGGTCGCGGCGGGATCGTGATCGTCTCATCGGCGTCCGGACTCTCCGGCTCGCCGTACTTCTGCCATTACGCAGCCACCAAGGGCTATGGCTTGAACCTCGCGTCCGGCCTTTGGTCGGAGCTTCGAGGCAGCGGCGTCGATGCGCTCGCCGTCTGCCCCGGCCTGACGGACACGAAGCCCGTCCAAGACCAGACCCTCGGCAAGGATCTGCCGTTCTACATTCCGATGAGTCGGCCAGAACCGGTGGCACTGGGCGCGCTCCGCGCACTCGGAAAGCAACCGGCGCTGATCCCGACCCTGGGCGACCGCATGTCTGCTGGCTTGCTCTCGAAAGTGCTTCCTAGAGGCTGGACGCTCTCGATCATGAAGCGGTCGATCGAAAGGATGCGCGGCGGCTAGGCGCGCGCTCAGCCCTGGCGCGGCGGCTTCCGTACCTTGAGCCTGCCGGCACGCCAGCCGTCGACCCCACTCGTGTACCACTTCGAAAAGCGGCGGTCCGAAGGGCCACCGCAAAGCGCAGAGTGCAGCTCCGGCGCGCTCATGTCGGCGACGAAACGAAGCGATGGCGTGAACGAAGTGAGCCTGCCGGCCGAGCTGTAGATCTGACCCTGGTGCGGCGTCGCGCGTCCGCCGGGGATCGGAATCGGGCCTCGATCGAAACCGAGGAAGCGTGGGAGCTTCCCGCCAAAGAACATGTTGCTCAGGGTGAGTCGATTTCGTTGGCCCCAGAGCACGGGCGGCTCATCCGGCACTCGCGCGAGCGCGGCTCTCCAAACCTCCTCGCGCGATCGTGAACCGAGCCAGGGGGAGGATTCCGCCACGAGGATGCGGTCGAAGTTCTGATAGAAGTCGATGAACGTGCCCGTCGCGTCCCGTAGGTGCTCGATGACCTGCGCACCGGACGCGGGACCGAACATCTCGACGAGCAGCTCCGAGTAGAAGAGCTCGAACGCGGTCGGCCCCGTCGAGTCGAGCTCGTACCGGCAGTCCCAGGCGCGAAGGGCGTCGGCGACGGGACCCGTTCCGAGAAGCGGCTCGAGGATCTCGATGAACTCGGCCGCTTGAATCGAGTAGGTGTCCATTTGAATGGCACGAAAAGAGTCCACGTCGTGATCGTCGCGCGTCTGCAAGCGCTCGGTGATGCGGCGCGCGCGGTAGTCGCCCATGGGCGCGTTGATCGGATTGGCCCGGCCGAGGTGGTTGAGGTCCTGGTTGGCGGTCACGATCATCCCGTCTTCGGGGTTGTGGACGCGCGGAAGCTCGTCGGCAGGCACGAACCCCTTCCAGTCGAATCGCTCGTCCCAACCGGGCCGCGGCGCAAAACCCGACCAATCGTCGGGACGCTTCGGCATCAAGCCGGACATCTGATAGCCAATGTTTCCTGCGCTGTCCGCGAAGACCCAGTTGAACGACGACTCCACGTCCGCAAAAGCCGCCATTCCCTCGGTCACGGTGCGGGCCGTCCACATCGGAATCAGGACATTGATCGACTGCGACCCGCCATCGGCACCCGTCCACCGTGTGGCGAGCCGGTGCCCTGCCCGCATCGCGTCTCCTTCGAGGACGCCGTGCTGGTTTTCCCAATAGGTCTCGACGATGGCTTCGCCCTTCTTTCGCTTGATCGTTTCGACGCGCCGATCGAAGTCGACCCAGGTGTCGGCGCGACGAAACTTCCCATCGCGACACTCTTCAACCCAGGAGTCAATCGAATCCATGAACGTGTACGTCGCGCCCCAGGACAGGTGATCGTTCCGCCCAACCAGCGGTGCTGGCAAACCGGGCATGGTCATGAGAAGGGCGTAGCCATCGGGCCAGCGAAAGCTCTGTTCGACCCAGACATTCGGAAGCCGGTTGGTTTCGAGGTGCGGGTCGTTGCCAAGCATCGCCGCCCCCGATGCGGTTCGTGCGCCTGACACGCACCAGTTGTTCGAGGCCATCATCCGCGGCGCGGCGACTCCCCACTTCACAGCTTCGGGAACGATTCGTTCGCCGAGCTCAACCTGAGCTAGGATCGAACGGTTGAGGCCTTGCGTGCTTCCTGGAAACAGCGCCTCGAGGTGCGCGTCGTCGATGCCGGCTTGAACCATCTCGACGAAGAGTCGCTCGACCTCTCCCTGTGATTGCGCCAGGGTGAGAAATCCGGCCATGCGAGAGAGCAAGAGGCTGTCTTCGATGGTCCATGGCTCGAGCCGCACCCTGACGAGCTTGAGCTCCCAGGGCATCGATTCGGAAAACCGCGCGTTGACCCCGTCACGATAGGCCTCGCATGCGGCGCGGGCGTCCGGGCTGAGCGTGTTTGCGGCCTTGGCGGTCCCGCCACGCCAGTTCATGCGCCGAAAGAACCGGTCGACCTCCACCATCTCGTCGTTTCCATCGAGCAGCTCAGCCGCCCGGCCTTGGCCGAGGATTCGCATGATCAGGATTTGCAGGCCGCGGTCCATCGCGTGGCAGTAGCCCATGCCCCAGTGCAACCCATTGATGTCGTCGGACACGATCTGCGGGATTCCGTTTTCGTCCCGGGTCCAACGGGCTCTTGGCTGTTCTGCAACGTTCATGATCAGAACGCGTCCTTGGCTTCACGAAGTGCGGTAAACGATGCGACGGGATCTCGTCCGGCGGCAACGGCCGGGTCGTCGAAACGCAGAAACGGATTGGTCGCGAGCTCATTGCCCAAGCGCCCGGGAACGGTGAATCCTCTTGTTTCGCGCGTCGCGATCGCTCGAGCGAGCGCACTGGCTACGTCTTGGTTGTTCGGTTCGACAGTCGCGGCGAATCGAAGGTTGTTGACGGTGTATTCGTGGCCGCACCAGACCTGGGTATCGACGGGCAACGCACGAAGCTTCGAAAGCGACTCAGACATCATCGCCATCGTGCCTTCGAAGACGCGGCCGCAGCCAGCGAGAAAGAGCGTGTCGCCGCTGAAGAGGTTGCCTTCGGAAATGAACCCGATGGCGCCCAGCGTGTGGCCGGGAATTTCGATGATGTCGACGGACGCGCTGCCGAAGTCGAAGGAGTCACCATCGGACAAGGCATCGGTTTGCCGCGGGATCCGCTTGTGGTCTGCGTCGTACGTCGAGCCCCGAACGTTCTCGATGGGACACTCTTCGATGAGCGGCTCGATCCCTCCGATGTGATCCCAGTGGTGGTGGGTGAGCCAGATCTCGCTGAGCTTGACGCCGGCCTCGTCGATCGCCCTCAGCACCGGGTCGGCCTGAGACGGGTCGACGATGGCTGCACGGCCGTCCTGGATGACCAGGTACGCATAGTTGTCGCTCAAACAGGG
>CBESWY010000166.1:0-6282 GCA_965533395.1 uncultured Myxococcales bacterium | reverse complement strand
TAGACGCTTTCCGACAAGAACTGCGCGATCAAATCCGCTACCGAGTACACCCGCAGGAAGTCTCCGTCGGCAAAGTCCTGGACGTGTGGCCTCGTGTTCGTGCAGGCGATGCCCGCCAGGGCTCCGCTTTCTTGGATCCGCTCGAGCGATTTCTGCGCGAACACACCGTGGGTGCACACCGCGTACACCTCGCTTGCGCCGGCTTCTCGATAGGCGTTGGCAGCGGAGATGAGGGAGCCGCCGGTGCGGATCATGTCGTCGTAGATGACCACTGGGCGGTCTTCGACGTCGGCGGCGAGGGCCGTGATCTCGGTTTGGGTGTCGGAGAGGCGCCGTTTGAATACGAAGGCGGCGTCGACCAGAAGATCGTTGGCGAGGCTCTCGACCCACTTCGCTCGGCCGGCGTCGGTCGCGCCGAGTACGAAATCCTCGCCACCGAAATCTCGAATCGCTTGCAGCACGACGGAGCGCGCCTGCAGGTGGACGGGACGAATGTCTCCGGAGAAGTACTGCGGGATGCCCTCGGAGTGTAGGTCGATCAGAACCACGCGGTTGCCGGAACCAGCGCTTGGAATCGACGAGAGCAGCCGGGCCCGGTTTTTCGCGGCGACAATCTCGCCGCGCCTCGAAGCGCGCTCCATCGTTTGATAGCCGAACCAGGGAAGCACGAGGGTGAGGGTGTGGGCCCCGAGGTGAACGAGGCCGCATGCGAGGTCGTAGATCTCGAGCATGTCGACGTCGTCGACCGTGCCGCCGACCACTGCAACGTCACGCAACGCGCAATCTGTTTCGACGCGACGGTATCGCTCCCCGTCCGGAAAGACCTTGCGCTCCACGACGCCCAGGTCGAAGTCACCTGCGCCTGAAATGTCCTCGCAGATCTCTTGGTAGCGTTCGGTCGCAAAGAGGAGCATCGGTTGCTTCATGGCACTGATTGCATGACAACACAGGTCGCGTTCACGCGCTAGTGCTTGGCCAAGACCTCGAGAAGGACGTCGGGGAAGTCGGTCATGATCCCGTCCACTCCGGCTGCGGCCAGCCATTCCATCTCCGCGGGGTCGTCGATCGTCCAGACGTGGATTTGAACCCCGTGACGGTGCGCAGCGTCGACGAATCGCGGCGTAATGACGTTCATCCCCCGGAAGGCCCTCGGAATCTGCAGCGCATCAAACGCATACACCCCGTACCTGGAAAGCCCTGTCAAGGCATGCGCCCAGAAGTGAAGCGCGCTCTTTCGGCCCGCCGAAGTGGCGACTCGGCCCCGGCTATGCTTGCGAAATGCCGCGGTCACCTCGTCGTGCTCCGACGCTACGAGGACCCGGTCGTGAAGGCCGTGGTGCTGAATGAACTCCCAGAGCCGTCCGGCCAAGGTCGGGTCGTTGGGCTTGATCTCCAGATTGTAGCGGAGTGTCGGATCAGCCTCGAGCGCCTCTTCGAGGGTCGGAATCCGGAGGCCGGCATGTCGAAACGCGTAGCTTCCGTTCTCGATGAAGTGGTACCCGGCGTCCAGCCCTTGAAGCTCGGCAAGCGTGTGGTCTCGAAGGTTCCCGCGGCCGTTGGTCGTTCGTTCGAGCGTGAGATCGTGGAAGCAGACGAAGCGGCCGTCCGAGGTTTCATGGAGGTCGGTTTCGATGTGCCGGTACCCGAGCTCGGCGGAATTCCGAAACGCGAGCACCGTGTTTTCGGGCCAGCGCTTGGCGCCTCCCCGATGTGCAAATGGAATCGGTGTCGTCGGGCCGAAAAATGGGCGAGCCATTGAGGGACCAGCATAGCGCTCTTTTCGCAACGGGCGCGCGACACTTGTCGTTAAGTGCTTTTGTGGCCATCGTGCCGCCGCGAAGGAAACCTAGGCATGGCGAATGACTTGGCAGGGAAGGTCGCGATCATCACCGGCGGCGCGGGCGGCATCGGGAAAGCGCTCGCCGAGGAATTGGCGGCGCGTGGCTGCTACCTGGTGCTGGCCGATATCAACTCGGCGCTGCTCGAACGGACGGCCGGGGCGCTTCGGGCCGGCGGCGCGCAGCTCGATGCGAAGACGGTGGACGTTCGAGACGCGGCTCAGGTCCAGGCGCTCGTCGAAGGCGCACATCGGGAGCTCGGCCGCATCGACTACATCTTCAACAACGCCGGCGTGAACCTCTGTGCCGAGCTTCGCGACACGAGCCTAGAGGACTGGAATCTGCTCATCGACGTGAACCTCCGCGGCGTGGTGCACGGCGTGCACGCCGCCTATCCGATCATGCGTGAGCAGGGCTTCGGACACATCATCAGCACGGCCTCCGCAGCCGGCCTGATTCCCTCGGCGGCGGAAGGCGCCTACGCCGCCACCAAGCATGCCGTGGTTGGATTGTCGTCGACCTTGCGCATCGAAGCCGCGAGCTTCGGCGTGAGGGTGAGTGTGGTCTGTCCCGGGCTCGTCGATACGCCGATCCTCGACTCGACCAAATACGTCAAGCTCGACCCGGAGGCACTGCGGAACGTCTGGCCCGGCAAGCCAATGCCTACTCGAAAAGCCGCCCGGCAGATTCTTCGCGGCGTCGATCGGAATCGGTTCTACATCGTACTCACTTCAACCGTTCACGCGCTCTGGCGCCTTCACCGCTACGCGCCGAAAACCTCCCTCGGGCTCGGCCGGATCGCCGTGCGTTTGTTTCGCCGCGAACGCACCGATGACGATTGAGCTCAGACGAACTCGGGGCCCACGCCGATCACGCGCAACGCGTGGTCGTGCATCCGGAAATCGGCCGGCCCGATCCCTGGGGCCTCGCCGTCGATGTCCATCCAAGCCGTGTTGGCGAGCATCTCGACCTCGATGTGCCTGCCGCGATAGGTGCTCACGATCGGAGAGCGAATGTGGGTTCCTTTGTAGAGCCCTGCCATCACGGGAAGCCCACGGAGCGTCGAGGTCGCGCGAATCAACACGATGTCGAACATGCCGTCGGCGACGCGGGCTTCCGGGGCAAACATCATCCCGCCCCCCGCCCATCGGCCGTTGCAGACGCAGATGTTGCTGATTTCGTGCTCGCCCTCGTCTTTGCCGTCGATACGCAGCCGAATCCGCGCAGGCTTGTATTTCATCTGCGCGCGGAGGACGGCTTTGAAGTATTTGGCCTTGCCGCTGCTCTTTGATTTCGAGGCCCCAACGAACCGATCGACGAGGCCTCCCATGCCCATGGACGTGATGTTCAGAAAGAAGCGCCCCTCGCGGTGGCCTTCGTCGTGCTGGTACTGGACCCAGCCGATGTCGATCGGGACCGCAGGCTTCTCGCGAATCACTGCGCAACCGGTCTCGAGCTCCTCGGCGCCGGGGATCATGCGTCGGAAGTCGCCGCCCGTGCCCGCGTGAAGAATCCCGAGCGTGACCTCGCGATTGAGCCCCGATTGCATGATGCCGTCCACCACTTCGCTGTGGGTGCCGTCCCCGCCGAACGAGATGATCGTGCGGGCCCCGTCGGCGATCGCCTGCTTTCCGATTCGCAGGCCATCGCCCCGCGACTCGGTGAGCTGCAGGTTCACCGGGCCGAGGACCTCGACGATCTGAGCGCTCAGCGCCGGCCAGTTGTCGCCCACGAAGCCGTGCCGGGCCATCGGGTTGGCAATGACGAGGGTCTTGCTCGGGTCGAACATCGCAGAAAGCCTCGTACCGCATTTCGGGTCTTTCGGGTAGAGTTGCGCGATGCTTTTGAGATTACTTGATGTAGTTTGCATGACGGCGCTTCTGACGGCGCTTTCGGGGTGCGGGAGCAGCCCGACCTCGGTGGCCTGTGAGGGACTGCCCGCCGAACAGTGCGGCCAGCCGGACGGCGGGGTTCCCGACGGCGGTGGGCCCCTTGAATCCGAGCTCGTAGTCGACACCGATTGGCTCGAAGCGCGGCTCGGCGATTCCGACGTTCAGCTAATCGACACGCGTCAATCGGGTTACGAGGATTCGAGGATTCCCGGTGCGATCCAGTTGAAGCCCGCCCAATTGGCAACGACCCTCGGAGGGGTTTCGGCGCAATTGACGCCGCCGACGCAGGCGCAGCCGGTGCTGCGCGCGGCTGGGCTGCGGAACGAGGTGACCGCCGTGGTGTATGGCGAGGCGCCGGAGTACGACCCGTCCCGCATCGTTTGGGCCCTTCGGTACTACGGTCACGACGATGTGCGCTACCTCGACGGCGGCTTTGCGGCCTGGGTGGCTGCGCAAGGGGCACTCGACACCGACCCACCGATGACCGAGTCGACCGAGTATACGATCGTCGGCGTCAACGAAGACCTCCGGGTGACTGGGGATTGGGTCCTCATGCAAATCGGAGACGACCCCTACGACATGCCCGCGATTCAGCTCGTCGATGCGCGATCGGACGGCGAATACGAAAGCGGCCGCATCCCGACTGCGCGTAGCGTCAACTGGACGACGAACTTGGACAGCGGCTTTTTGAAATCTAAGACCGAGCTCGAGGCGCTTTACGACGGCATGGATCTGACCAAGACGACGGTGAGCTATTGCGTCACGGGATTGCGCGGCTCGTTTGCCTGGCTGACCTTGACCGCGCTCGGCTTCGAGGACGTGAGGTTATACGACGGCTCCTGGAACGAGTGGGGAAACGGGGCGTTCCCGGTCGAGCAGTAGCCGTGTCCGACTTCTTCCCCCGCCTGACCCGTGCCGATTCGCGCCTAGCGTTCCTGGTTGACGGCGAGTCCTGGACCTACGGCGAGCTGGCCGGTGCCGCGCTCGAGCATGTGGCCTTGCTCGAACGGACCGGGGTGGAAGCGGGTGATCGCGTGGCGATCTGGGCGCATCCGGATCTCTGCACCGCGGCCGCCATGATTGGCAACGCAGTGGCCGGCGTGGCGACGGTGCCCTTGAATCCGAAGCTCGGATCGGCCGAGTTCGCCCATATCTACCGCGACTCCCAGCCAAAGCTTGCGTTCTGCTGCGAGCGGCACGAGCTGCCCCACGAAGCGGCTGGGGTACCCTCGCTTCGGGCCGCGTACCGGCCCCGAGCGGAAACCCTGCCCAAGGTCACGGTCGACGATTCCGCTGCCCTGATTCTCTACACGTCTGGCACGACGGGCCCGCCAAAAGGGGCCGTCATCAGTCGACGCAACATTGCAGCGAATCTCGACGCGCTTGCCGAAGCTTGGAACTGGAGCGAGCGAGATACCGTTGTCCATTCGCTGCCCTTGATCCACGCCCACGGTCTGGTTCTAGGGCTCTTCGGGAGTTTGCGTCTGGGTGGCGCGCTTCACTACGTTCCCCGCTTCTCCCCCGAAGGTCTCGCGGCTGCGGTGGTCGACCCCCGCCACGAGGAAACGATGTTGTTCGCCGTGCCGACGATGTTTCACCGGCTTGCAGAGGCTGCCGAGAGGGATGCCGACCTCTGTGAAGCCCTGCGCCGACCCCGATTGCTCGTTTCCGGATCGGCCGCGCTCTCGCTCCGGGAGCACCAGCGAATCCACGCGTTGACCGGGCGCGGCGTCCACGAGCGGTACGGCTTGACCGAGACCCTCATCAACTGCGGCGTGCCCGCGTCCCACGCGCCGATGCCCGGCTACGTCGGGCCGCCGCTTCCAGGCGTGGAGTTGAAGCTCGTCGACGATCGGCGGCGCGCGCTCGACGCGCATGACGATCAAACGATCGGTGAAGTCGCGGTCCGAAGCGAGGCCGTGTTTAAAGGCTATCTCAACCGTGAAGACGCAACCGCCGCGGTGTTGGACGATGCAGGCTGGTTCTACACCGGTGACCTCGCGACCCGCACCGAGGAGGGCGTAATTCGCATCTTGGGCCGACGAAGCACGGACTTGATCAAGACAGGGGGCTATCGCGTGGGCGCCGGCGAGATCGAGGCCTGTTTGCTCGAGCACGCGTCCGTTCGCGAGGTCGCCGTCGTCGGGATACGCGATGATGATCTCGGCCAGCGGATCGCGGCTTTCGTCGTCTTGCAGCCGGGTGAACTAGAGGAGGCCGCCGCCCTGAAGGACTTCGTCGCTGAGCATTTGAGCCCTCACAAGCGCCCAAGAGACATCGAGTTCCTGGCCGAGCTTCCGCGGAACGCGATGGGCAAGGTGCAGAAGAAACTTCTAGGCAGTTAAAGGCAGCTCATCCCGCCGGATGCCGCAGGCCTCGGCAACGTTGTCCCGGTATGCGAGCCATGCCTCGACGGCCTGCGAGATCGCGTGGACCACGTCGACGCGGTCATTGGCCGGCACGTGATTCAACATCACGCGCCAAGCGGCCTGACGGTGTTCGCCTTCGACCGAGCGGTGCGCTTTGGTGAGAGCCAGGCATTCGATGGGAAG
>CBESWY010000165.1:0-6299 GCA_965533395.1 uncultured Myxococcales bacterium | reverse complement strand
GTCGCCCGCGGGTATGCCGTGTTCTCCCGTCCCGGAGGTCCGCTTCCGCCTTGCTTCAAGCAATTATCGTTGGCTACTCGCCAGCCGGCACCGATTCCGCAATTTTCTTCAAGCGAGCAAGGCCGTCCTCGTAGTCCGCCCCAACCCAGCCGTCCATCATCTTCGCAAAGTACCCGCCCAGCGGCCCGGCCGCGGTTCCGCTCAAACCCCAAGTCACCAGGACCCCGTCACCGGCCGGCACGAAGGTCCAATCCGCGTTCGGCTGTCCCATCTCGCCGAAGTCGAGCTTCATTTCGATTCGCGTAGGGCGTTCGCTGACCGTAATCGTCTGCGTCCCGTCACCCGACTCCTCACTGGTCCAGGTCACCGTCGCACCCACCCCGGCCTCGGGCCCCGTGAACTCGTTCTGGATGGAAGGGTCGCGCGCGATCCAAGGCGACCACGCTTTCCAGTTTTCGAGGGCGTTCACCTGATCGAACACGACCTCAGGCGGAGCATCGATCGCCATCGATCGCTCCACCCGAAAGTCCTTAGGAAGAAACGCCCCGATCCCCACCACGACTACGACGAGACCAAGAAGAACCAACACCGTGACTTTGAGAGCCCGCATAGCCACCTCCGGGGAGCAACAGTACCTGACACGCCGAGCACGCCCAAGCTCCATCGTTGGCGCCAAATCAAGCCACGATGTACACGAGATCCGGATGGCGCCTACCGATCCCCCAATTCGTCCTGCGGCAACGACCGCGTGCCTCCGCAATGGAAATGACGGCCTGGAAGTCCTTCTCATTCGTCGGAGCCGCGAGCTGGTGTTCTATGGTTCGGCGTGGGCGTTTCCGGGTGGGCGTGTCGACCCGGAGGACACCGCACCAGGGGCAAGCCCTTTCGACGAGCTGGCGGGCAGGAAGGCCGCGGTACGCGAAGCCAGGGAGGAAACCGCGGTCGTGCTTGCTTCCGACGCACTCGTACCGCTGTCTCATTGGACGACACCGCCCGGTCGGCCAAGGCGTTTCAGCACCTGGTTCTTCCTTGCCCCCGCGTCGACCGCCCGTGTGATCGTCGATGACGTCGAGATCGACAAGCACTGGTGGGCTCAGCCTGCCGATGCCCTGGCGGCGCGTCACCAAAGTGAGATCACGCTGCCTCCACCAACTTTCGTCACACTGGGATGGCTAGAGGCCTTCAACACAGTCAGCTCAGCCCTCGAGGCCGCCCAGAGACAAGTCGTGGAACGCTTCGTCCCACGCGTAGCGACAGTCGACGGCCACCCCGTGTCGCTGTACCAGGGAGACGCGGGCTACGACACGCGTGATCCAAATGCACCCGGCGCGCGGCATCGCTTGTGGATGCACCCCGACGGCTGGCGCTACGAGCGCCCCTGAAGTCCTGAAGAATCACTCGGTGCTGATTCCGTTTGTTCGTTGTCCATCGATGTCCGCGCCCCGGTTTTTCAGTCGACCGTTTTTCGAATGCGATCGATGACCGCGCGAAGCTCCGTGATGTAGTCCGACTGGACGCCGGCCGCTTGCATCTTGAGCAAGGTCTCTTCCAGCTGCTCGATTTCTTCGGATCGCCGGTCGCGCAGCGACTCGACCATGTCGGCGAACGAGTGAAACAGCTCTTGCAGCTCGTCGCCCTTTCGAATGCCGGTGTTGATCTCCAGGTGGCCCTCGCCCACGTGCGCGAAGAGCCGCCTCATGCGGTAGGTCGGCCCGACCACACGGTGGGTGACCATGATCCCGGTGAGCCCGAGCACCAGCGTCAGAACCAGCACACCGACGACGATGGCGTTTCGAATCTTCTGATCCTCCTGCTTGGCGAACTGCTCGAGGTCGTTCGCCGTCTCCGCATCGAGGTCGGGCTGCGCAGCGATCTGCGCGGTCAACGCTTCGGTCTGCCGTTGCGAGAATCGGTACGCCATCAGGCCTAGCCCGCTGGCGACCGACACCGTGACGAGAAGCACCATGCCCGTGTACTTCAGCTGAAAACGCCGATCGAGCAGGTAGTTTCGCATCTTGCGCTGTTTCTTATCGCCCATCGCGTTTCTCTCTTCCTACGCCCATCGTTCTTCGCCGGTCAAAGGCTTCCTTTCGATTTCGTCGCCTCGAGCAAGCTGGGCAGGCGGCGGAGGGCGCTGATGAAGGCGCCGTGCACCGCCTGCTCGGCGCTGTGCTCGCTGTAGCGGCCCGACGCTCTGGCCGCGCCCCGCAACATGCCGCGCATGTCCCGACCGGGGTATGACAGCACGATGATGGAAACGACGGCCCGCACGCCGCCCCCCGTGGGCTCCAAAGTGACAATCGAGCTCTCCAGATGATATCCACTCAGCCGCCGCTGCACGACCTCCCGCTTGGCGTCTGCCGGCGTCAGATCGTCCGGCGCGAGCTCTATTCCGCGGAGGGTCAGCAATTGTTCCGACAGGTAAATCCGCGCATCGAAGAGCATCTGACGAGAAACCCGCTCCGCTTTGGCCCCCGGCGTCCCGACCGACACCAAGTACTCGGTCCGGCCCGGCCCTCGCTCCCGCTCGCCCACGGCACTTAGCGCCGCCGCGGCTTCGACCGCCGCGCGTCGCACGGATTTGTTCGCATCTCGTATCGCCCTTTCAACCACCGGGAGCGATTCTTTCGACTCCAGTCGCCGCAAAGACGAGATCGCCGATACGCGTACTGCCGGATGCTTGTCCCGCACCGCACGTTCGAGCGCTTCCAAGGAGCGGCGGGTCGGCTCCAATTGCCCGAGCGACAACGCGGCCTGCGCACGCACACGAAAGGCCGGGGAATCGCGAAGCAAGCGGACGAGGTAGTCGTCACGGCCGTTGGCTGTCGCCGTGCTCGTCAAAAGGAGCGAGGCCAGCGCTAGTGCCTGCCACAGATGCCATCGGCCCATGTGCCCCCTCAACAGCTCCCGCCCTTCCCCTACATTTCCAGTATCACAGCTGAAGAAGCGCGACGGCAACCGGTTCGTCTGTGCAGCCGCGTTGACTGCCCCGTGTCGACGTCTCTATATTGCGGCGGTCGCAACGGCCATCCGGGGGCTAACAGAGGTCGCATGGAGTCACTACAACTAGATTTGAATAACCCAACGACGCTCGCGGCGATTGCGGCGGCCGTTGGGTTGATCCTGCTTGGCATCATCATCGGGTTCGTGCGCGGGCGAAAGAAGCACGCGCTCCCCGAAGAGCCGCAACCTACCCCTGCACCCGAGGCTCTTGGGGACGACCACCCGAAGATTCGCCTCGACCAGGACGGCGCACCGAAGCCGGAATCGACTCTTCCCCTACAAATCGAAGATCTACTGACCGGCCCGCCCGAGGCCCCGGCCGCCCCGGCCCCGGTTCGTGAGGGGCGCGTCACACCTCCGCCCGCGCCTCCGGCTGATCTCGGAGCTTTCCGAACTGGCCTCAAGTCGACCCGCGGCAATCTGATTTCGCGCCTCGCGGGCGTGTTTCGGCGCGGCCGCGAGCTCGACACCTCGATCCTCGACGAGGTGGAGGAGGTCCTGATCACCGCGGACGTCGGGGTCCACACGACCGAGCGCGTGCTCGAGGCGCTGCGCACACAAATGAACGGCGGCCAGCTCTCCTCGCCAGACGATGCCTGGGACGCGATTCGCGAAGAGGCGCGGAGCATTCTCGCAACGAGCGGCCACGGGATCACGCTCGGTGCAGCGCCGACGGTAATCTTGGTCGTCGGCGTCAATGGAGTCGGCAAGACGACCACCATCGGCAAGCTTGCAAGTCGGTTCGACCGCCAAGGCAAAAGCCTGCTCCTGGCGGCCGGTGACACCTTCCGCGCTGCCGCCGTCACCCAGCTCGAGGTCTGGGGCCGGCGTGTCGGCTGCGAAGTCATCAAAGGCAAGGACCGCGCCGACCCCGGCTCGGTGATCTTCGATGCGATTCAAGACGCAAAAGACCGTGGAATCGATCTCGTGATCGCCGACACGGCCGGTCGCCTGCACACGAAGGTCCCGCTCATGGATGAGCTCAAAAAGCTCGGGCGCACCGTCGAAAAAGCCCTGGGCCGCCCGGCCGATCACGTCTTGCTCGTCCTCGACGCCACCACGGGCCAAAACGCGATTCAACAGGCCCAACTGTTCAAGGAAGCGCTGCCGGTGAGCGGCATCGTCCTCACCAAGCTCGACGGCACGGCCAAGGGCGGCGTGATCCTCGGAATCGTCGACCAGCACCAGGTTCCAATCGAGTTCATCGGGGTCGGCGAGAAGGTCGAAGATCTCAAGCCCTTTGCCACCGAAGCGTTCCTCGAGGCGCTTTTCGAGTCCCCAGAGGCCCTGGAGACTGCCGAGGAGGCCCCGAGCCTCGCCTAGCGCTTCGGCGTGTTGGCGGAAATGCGTCGAAAATCGCTAGCGGATTTGGTAGTGCGATATTCACCGTGATATAGTCTTGGCGTCCGGTCGAAAACGGATAGTTGTCACGTGATTTCAGAGAGTTGCCACGGTGGGGGCCGGGGCGCTCAGGGGGGAAGGCCAAAGGCCGATGCGAGAATTGTGGGGGATTGCGCTACTGATGGCGGCGCTTCTGACGGCGTTTCCGACGGCGGTCCAGGCCCAGATGGAGTTCTCCTTCGACGAGGTCGATGAGGAGGACGCCAAGCCGGCCAAGGATTCCGAGAGCCAAGGCGATCTCATCGAGGAGCTCGCTGCCGGCGACGACGACGATTCGGGGCCGGCGGAACCCGCGCCTCAGCGCGAAGAGATCGCCGAAGAGATCTACGCGGTCCAGCAGATCTACGCGCTTCGCCTGAAGCGACTCGAGATCGCGCCGTCCGCGGCGTTCACGCTGAACGACCCGTACCTCAAGCACTACGGCTTGGGGCTGGCGCTCAACTACTGGTTTACCAACGTGCTCTCGGTCGGCATGAACTTCATCTGGTACGACTGGGGCACGAACCCGCTCGAGCGCAATACGAGCTTCGTGCCTCGGATTCAGAACCAGTTTCGACTGAGCGTGCCGATCAACGACTGGCAGTTCGGGCTCTGGGTCAACTTCACCTACGTCCCCTTCTACGGGAAGTTCAAGGTCCGCAAGAAGATCTTCCAATGGGACGCGTATCTGATCGGCGGCGTGGGGCTCATGCGTACCCAGCCGGTCCCCGTGTTTGATCCCGCGAATCGTAGCTTCGATTGGCAGACCAACGTCGCCTTCAACGTTGGCGCTGGCCTGCGCATCTTCCTGACCCGCTACCTGACGTTCTTCACCGAGTTCAGAGCGTACATGTGGCCAGACCAGTTCGAGAACACCCAGGTGGCGCCAGGCGCCGCGCGTGACGATTCGTCGACCTGGCTGCAGTCGGGCTCGTCGTTCGTCGCGAACACGTCGATCCAGGTCGGCTTCACCCTCTTCCTACCGATTAAGTTCGAGTACCGGCTACCGAAATGATGAAGCTCGCACCAAAGACGCTTTTGCGAATCAGCATCTCGGCAGCGCTCGCGCTGTGCATGGTCTTGGGCGACGGCCTGCGTGAAGGCACGGGCACGGCCGGTGCGCAAGACGTGCAGGTAAGCGGGCCGCTTGCCGGCGCAACTTCCGTCAAGAAGCTCCGTCTCTGGCGCAAGATGCGTTTACACGTCGAGCCTTTCTTCGCGTTCACGATTGGCGACGAATACGCTCGCTCGCTGATCGTCGGCGGCGAAGTGCGGTTCCACTTCGTGGATTGGTTCGGAATCGGCGGCTGGGGCGGGTACTCCGTCGGCCAACTCAACATGGATCTCACCGATAGAATTCAGTCGACGGGCGCCACTGCGGACGCCAACCGCCTGGATCTGCCGGCCCGCGAGCAATATCCGGATCAGATTGGACGCGTCAACTGGTGGTCCGGCGTGGAGCTTCACTTCATGCCCTTCCGCGGCAAGCTCGCGATGTTCCAGAAAGTCTTTTTCGATGCGGACCTCGACTTCTTCGTGGGTGCGGCCTTTGTGGGCGTCGAAGAACGTGCGGACACCCAGATTCAGCGTGAATCGATCACAACCCCTCAATACTGCACGCCGATCGGCGCCGCCGCGCCACAGGACCCGGGGTGCCTCCAAAGCCAGCTGGCTCGCTCCACGCGCACGATCGTCGCACCGTCGTTCGGCGTCTCGTTCAACGCCTTCTTCCACGACTTCCTGGGCATCGCGCTTCGCTGGCGCGGCATCCCCTTCAAGTACAACACCGGCGGCACGGACAACAACAACGACGGCCGGATCGACAGCGGCGACCGAATCAAGCAGTTCAACAACATGTTCACCGTCGGCCTGATCTTCGTTCTCCCGCCGAAGACGAAGACTACTGACTGAGCGCG
>CBESWY010000164.1:0-6334 GCA_965533395.1 uncultured Myxococcales bacterium | reverse complement strand
GCCGGCGCATGACAGAAGGCGCCATCGCCGCACGTCGATTGGACGATCGCCTGCCCTTCATACATCGGGAGGCCGTCGGTCTCGCGATACGCGATGTCGAACGCGGCTGGACCTTCGATGGGGCGCCCGTCCGGGGTCTGGCCATCGAGGTTGCACTCGCCGAGATCGCGCTTGCAGCCGATTGCACTCGACATGCAGACGAGCGTCACGAGAAACAGAAGAAAGGAAGAATCGCTGCGGACGCCAAGCATACCAGCCGGAAAATGCTTCTGATGCCCCGCGGAGTCAAGCGAGTTGCACGTCGGCTCAGGCGGCGGGTCGAAGGTGTTCCAGGCGTTCGCGCAGCTTTTGACGGGCTCTGACCTCGAGCTGGCGTACCCGCTCCTTGCTGACTCCCATTTCCCGCCCCAGGGCCTCCAGCGTGCAGGGCTCGTCGGAAAGGATGCGCGCTTCGATGATCCGCTGCTCGCGGTCGGTCAAGCTCTGCATTGCGGAGTCGAGGGCTGCACGAACGTGGTGCACAGCCTCGGAACGCGCAACGGACTCTTCCGGTGTCGGCTGCTTGTAGCTCATCCGCTCCATGGCGGTGGGCGCATCGGTCACGCTCGCGTCCAGAGAAAGGTCGCCTCGAGCGAGGAGAGGCCAAAGCTGTTTCGCGCGCGTGAGCGGCATCCCGCTTTCTTCGGCCAGCGCCTGTGGCGACTCGACAGACTTTCGCCGGAACGCCCGCATTGCGCGACGCTCCGTTCGGGTCGTTCCAAGTCGGACGATTCGGTATGAACGGACCACATAGTCGCGGATCTCGGCGCGAATCCAATATGCCGCGTAAGTGATGAGCCGACACTTCTTTTCCGGATCGAATTTCGACGCCGCTTTCAAGAGCCCGAGGTTCCCCTGCTGGACGAGATCCTCGAGTGGCACGCCCCAACGCCGATACTCGCGTGCAATCGAGATCACGAACGGCAGGCTCGATTCGATCAATCGAACACCTGCCGCCTCGTTCCCTTCGGTCCAACTCTGGGCAAGCTCACGTTCGGTTTCGGCGTCGAGGATATCGACCCGCTTGAGGGAAGCGCGGTATCGGTCCAGAGCCGTTGCCGTAACTGCAGTCGACATGCTGGAAGACTATTGCAGTAACCGTGCCGAACGACAAAGCCACAAATATCCAGGGCTTCTCTGGATGCTTGCCCAGCTCCCGCGGCGTTTCGCCACACGTGGCAACCGAATCGCCGCGGCAACCCGCGCGCGCTTTGCACCGAACGCGCATTTCCCGCAGATGCGCAAAAAGGCTGGATTTTTCCGCGTCTGCTTTGCCCAAGGAGCCAATTATGCTAGTTTCGGGGCGTGGAAGTCGTCCTTCGCAAAGTTGGCCGCAAGTCGGGTCGAGCCGTCGTTGGACGCCTGCTGCGACCTCCGCGCAAGGGCTCGGTCGTCGTGATCGAATTTGCCGATGGCCTGCACGAGTACGTCACCACTCCTGTGAAGCGTGTGCTTCAGCTCTGCGGGCAGGACACCTATTACCTGCAGACGGCAAACAGCCGCTACCGCCTCGAGGTTCGCTCCAGCGAATCGGGCGTGGTCGATCAGCCCGTCGCAAACTGACCTGAGCCGCGCAACTGCTTGCCGAGCTTGTGGACGAGCTGCTCGAGCACCGCTTTGAGCTGCGCGAAGTCTTCCTTCTTGATTTCGCTCGTGCGCTCGTCGACGTAGAGCGCGCGGTTGAGCTCGATCTGAACGGCATGCTGCCCTCGCTTGGGTGCTCCGTAGCTCGAGGTCGTCCAGCCACCCCGATACGGATCGTCGTGCTTCACGCTCAGGCCGGCCTCGCGGAAGTGGGAGTCGATTAGATCGATGATACGTCCATCGGCAGTGGAACGACCCCGAGTCCCAGGCACGACGTCCGCGCGGCGAACCTTACCTCCGCCGATGGTCCGACGGCCCGAAGAGGGCATCGAATGCGCCGCGAGTACCAGCACCCGGCCGTGCTCCCGAAGGATCTCCGCCGCGACTTCCCGAAGCGCTTGATGGTAGGGGTTGTAGAAGAGCTCTAGTCTTCTGCTGAACTGGTCGATCGTGAGGGGAGCACGCAGCAGTGGTGTTCCATCGGTCCTTGCGCGCCACACGACGCCGCGCGCAGGAATGTGACGCCCTCTCGGATGCCTCGGCACCGCAGCCGAATCTATGTCGTCGGGCCCGCGATTGAGATCGACGACGTACCGCGACACCCTGGACACCAAGAGCGTCGCGCCGTTGTTGGGCGCGTCCTGGTAGAGTTGATCGACGTAGATGTCGGAGTCCCGCAGCACGGCCATCGGCGTCGATTGAATTTCAGGCTCGACTTCCGGCGGAACCTGGAGGCCGGAGTGCGGCACCTCGACGAGAACAGCACTTGGCGTCGTGTGTGGGCGGGTTATCTCGACGTAAGACACAGGCGAGCTCAGGCGCTGAACGATTCACGGAAAGGCATCTGCGAAGGATTCACCTTGGTCCGAACCAGCCGACACGCAAGCCCTAGATAGAGCGCGCGGTAGGCGGGCTCCAGATCTCCCCCCGAACCGCTCTGTCGCGCCAAGATGCCTCCGAGTGTCGTATCGCCCGAAACCGAGTCCAACACGCTGACCCAGCCGCGGTCCATGCGAAAAGTCTGTAGTGGCGGGCCGTCGTCGCAGCGCTCGAGCACTCTCTCGCGAAGCGGATCGAGGACGGACTCGATCTCCTCGAGGTGTGCTTCTTTCGTGGCATCCCGGATGAGCTCGTACGGGTCGAGCCCCATTGGAAACGTTTCTTCGTGACTGCGGGCACCACGAACGAAAGCCCACTCCCCCCGCCGCCATCTGAACGACTCCATCAGACGTCCTCGAACCTGATCGCTAATGGCCCGAAACAACTCGACCGGACGCAGAATCCCAAGGCCTACGAGCGCATCGCCAAGACGCCCACCGTGCTTGGGCAAGAGCGCCAGCGCCATTTCGATCTCCATGCGCAAGCATTGACCCGTCGCGACCAGATACTCTCCAAGAAGCTCCGATTTGTCCGTCGATGCAACGAACTCCGGCCTACCGTCGACGAAATAGATCTTCTTGCGCCGGTTCCGTTGCCAAAGATGAAGAACGCCAGTCTGCTGGCGCGCGACGATGTCGTAAAAGACGGGCAAGAGTGTTGCGGCGCGGAGCTGGCCCTGCTTCTCTGCTTGCGCGAGCTCCTCGAGCTTCCACTGAAGGCCCGGCGACGTCACGAAGCGTGTGAGCTCGGGAAGGCTCGATGGATCGATGTAGGTGCCGTCGGCTTTCGAAATCTTGCAGCTGCGGCTGTCAATCACGCCCGTGGTGAGGAGTTGAATGAGACGCGGATAGCTCATTGGGCCCATCACGCTTCCATCCGGCAGCTGCACTCGATAAATCGTGGGCGAAGTGACGGCCTGCGGCCCTATCAGCTCCTGGCCCGCATGGTGCATGAGGTCGCTGTCGATGAGCGACGGAATGTCCGCAGCCGGAAGATGAACCTCCGGAGCGTCTCCCTCGATCAAGTTCAAGTGCGAAAGGAGGCGGGCGACGCGATCGGGCCCGTGCCCCATCCCCCGACGCCGCATCACCTCGGCGCAGGCTTCAGAAAAGGCACCGGCAGTAGGGCGCTCCTTTGGATCGCGTTGCAGCCCTCGAAGCACGACCGCACGAATGTCCTGGGGCATGCGACGTTCGCAGCGAGCCAGCACTCGAAGGTCCGCGTCTCGAATCTGGAGCAAGACGTTGAGCTCACTCTCGCCCTGAAACAAAGGCTCCCCGATCAGCATCTCCGCCAGGACCGTAGAAAGCGTGAACACGTCGCTCTTACCGCTGAGCTCTTTCCCGAGCACTTGTTCAGGGGACATGTATCCGAGCTTTCCGCGAACCTGGCCGTCCTCGGTCGTCGGCGCCCGACTTCGGACGGTGGCGATGCCGAAGTCGGTCAGCTTCACATGCCCGGTGCGACTCAAGAGGATGTTTGCTGGGCTCACGTCGCGATGGACGAACTCTAATGACTCACCGTTCTCGTCGACCGCATGGTGCGCGTATTCGAGCGCCTGGGCCGTTTGGTAAGCGATGTGAAGCGCGACGTCCCAGGGAATCGGTGAATCCGGCGGGGCGGCTCGTAGCAGACGGCTCACATTCGAACCGTCGACGAGCTCCATGACGAGCACGAGATCATCGCCCATCGTGCCGAAGTCGAACACCTGAACAATGTTGGGGTGTTCGAGGAGCGCAGCGAGGCGAGCTTCGTCGATGAACATCCAAACGAAGTCCGGATCGCTCGAAAACTGCGGGAGAATGCGCTTGAGGGCCACTCGCTTCTGAAAGCCATGCAGACCTTCACGAAGCGCAACGAAAACCTCGGCCATCCCCCCCGCCGCAAGGCGGCGCTCGATGTGGTACGGCCCGAGCAGCGGCCGTTCTTCGCTCACACATCCCTCCGTAAGTGACCGACCCTTCCATCATAGGCGGCTCGGGCACCTGATGTCAGGTTACTCCACGTTTCAGCCAGAGCGGAACACTTGGGGCTTCGCGTCGTTCCTGCTTATCATTGAGTTTGCCCACTAGTTACGGGGGAACGATGGGGATTGTTCGCAAAGCATCGCGCTCGAAGAAATCGAAGGATCCGCTTCTCGGACAGGTCGTCGCGGGTCGATATCGATTGGAATCACTGCTCGGTGAGGGGGGCATGGGCGTCGTTTACCGAGCACGCCACGTGCTCATCGACCGCGTCGTCGCGCTGAAGCTGATTCGACCCGACCTTCGCGGGGAAACGCATCTGCGCGCTTGGATGGTGCGAGAGGCCCGAGCGGCTAACCGTGTCGACCACGCGCACATCGTCGACATCCATGACGTCGGCGAAACCGAGGAAGGCGAGCTCTACCTGGTGATGGAATACCTCATCGGAGATTCGCTTTCGTCTCAGATCGCAAAGGGCCCGATGCCCATCGCGCGGGCAGTCGACATCTTGGAGCAAATGACTGCGGCGCTTGCGCGTGCGCACGACCTCGGTGTCGTTCATCGCGACCTCAAGAGTGACAACATCATGGTCACCGCGCGCGGCGGCCGAAAAGACTTCGTGAAGATCTTGGATTTCGGTCTCGCCGCACTAACCCGCGACCCGCGCCTCGCTCCGAAAGGCGCGGTATTCGGAACCCCGGAGTACATGTCGCCCGAGCAAGCGCGCGGCGAGGATGCGATTTCGTCGAGCGATCTCTATGCACTCGGGGTTCTGTTCTTCGAGATGCTGACCGGGCGCCTTCCGTTCCGTTCGGGTGACCGCGACGAGCTGCTCGACATGCAGCGAACGGCGAATCCGCCAAAGCCCAGCAAGTACCGCTCGGATATTCCAGAGCACGCCGAGAAAATCATCTTGAAGCTGCTCGAGAAGAAGCCGGAAGATCGTTTCCGTGACGGGCACCATCTCAAGGAAGAGCTCAAAGAGATGCAGCGCACCCTTCCCTCGCGGGAATGGGATCAGCCGACCGACCTGGCTCCCGTCGCGCCGCCACTGCCGCCACCGGCTCAAACTCCAGGCGTCGTCGAGTGGAGCCGGACCGCGGCGAACTTCCTGCGAGCTGTCGCGCGTGCATACCCCGACGGAAATGCGCCAACCGACGTGCAAGGCGCGTCGGACCAGATCTGGGAGCTCGCGTCACGGGCGTCCAGGCTCGAGGGCGAGCTCGAAAGCCATTCCAAGAAGCTCGAGACCATCGAGAAGCGCGGCCGAGCGCTCCGCGCTGAAATCGGACGTAAGGTCGAAGACCTCGCCGGAGAGGAATCGCGCGCGCTACGCGACGCCTCGTCGGAACGCGACTCCCTGAGCCAGCTCGTTCTCAAGCTCAAGCGTGCCAAGCGCGCGCAACAATCGGCCGAAGCCGAAGTGAAACTGGCTGGCAGCAACGTTGAACGCATCCGCCGCGGATACGAAGCGCTTGGCGTGGCCCGCGCTCAGTGCGACGTTCTCACGGAGGTCGCGCGCGATTACGAACGTCGCGCACGCTCGAAAGAAGAGACCGCAGCAGAGCGCCGCAAGCAGATCGAGGAGCTTCGCGCTCAGTTGAAGCGATACAGCGAGGCCCTCGAGCAGGACCTTCAGACCGGCCGCGAACGGATCGCCAGCCGAGTCGGAGAAGCGCTCAGCTACGAAACCGCCTTCGGAAAAGCCTCGAGCATGCTGCTCGACCATCTTCGCGACAAGCCAGAATGCCGAGAGCTCCTCGAAGACATCGACAAGAGCCGCAACGGCAAGGATCCCGACGAGAAGCCGTCAGAGCTGCAAGAGCTGATGGAAAAACACGTCGCCGCCCGCTGAACCCCAAGAACCG
>CBESWY010000163.1:0-6346 GCA_965533395.1 uncultured Myxococcales bacterium | reverse complement strand
GCCACGCAGCGCGGTGAGCCGTCGGTTCGCTGGGTGAGCCGGTGAATGCCGCGGAAGCGCTCCGGGTACTCGACGGTCTCCTCCGGGTACTTCACCGTGGCGATTTCCTTCTGGGCCTTCGGGCCAAAGGTGTTCTTGAAGAAGCGGCCCATTGAAAGGCCGAGGCCCTTGGCAATCTCGGGGAGATAGACCTGCTCGGCGACGGTGCGACCGGGTTTCTTGATGACCTTGACTTCGACTGTCATGCGTGACCTCAGAAAATTTTCTCGAAAAAAGCGACCCAGCCGTCGAGCCAGCCCGACAGGATGAAGGCGCCGATGACCAGGATGTTTAGCAAGGATACGGGCAAGAGGCCCTTCCAGCAGAGCGACATGAGCTGGTCGTAGCGGAAACGCGGAAGGGTCCAGCGAACCATTAGCTGGAACCAAATCAACACGACGATCTTGAAGAGGAAAACGACGAACTGAATGGCCACGACGAGCCAATGGACCAGCGGCACCGAGAAGCCCGCGGAGACGAAAGGTAGCGAGAACTCGAAGCCGTCGCGGTAGAGGAACGGCACGTCCCAACCGCCCAGGAAGATCACCGACGCCAGCGCGGCCAGCGAAACCACTTCGACGAACTCGCCCATGAAGAACATGCCGAACTTCATGCCGGAGTATTCGGTGAGGTAGCCGCCAACGAGCTCGCTCTCACCCTCGGGAAGGTCGAAGGGAACGCGCTTGGTCTCGGCGACGGCGGCGACGAAAAAGTTGATGGCAGCGAGCGTCAGCGGCGGGACGAAGATGCCCCAGATGTGATCGTATTGCCACATCGCCATGTCCTCGAGCCGAAGCGAGGCATAGACCATGAAGGCAGGAACGAGGGTGAGGCCGAGGACGACTTCATAGCTGACCATCTGGCTGGCGGCGCGAATCCCGCCGAGCAAGGAGTACTTGTTGTCCGAGGCGTACCCGGAGACCGCAGCCCCGATGATGCCGGTGCTGGCGATGGCGAAAATGAAGAGGATGCCAACGTTGATGCTGGCGACCTGCATGGGCACCACTGGGCCCGCGATTTCCCCGGTTCGCGGGAGCACCTGATTGAGGTAGTCCCAGTGCAAGCTGCTGGCGAAAGGGATGACTGCAAAGGCTGCGATGGCCGGAATGAGCGCGATGATCGGGCCCGCGGAGAACAAGAGCTTGTCGGCTTTGGGCGGAACGAAGTCTTCTTTGAAAATGAACTTCAGCGCGTCCGCCAAGGGATGCAGCAGACCGAGGAGCATGATCTTGCCGCTGTTGCGGACGATCATGCCGTGCACGCCGTAGCCCACGCGGAGCAGGACGGAGGCCGCGCCGAAGCCGACCAGCGTGGCGGTCAACGCGGAGGTCGAAAGCGGGAGCGGGTTGCTACCTTTGATGGCAACGAAGGTCAGCGTGAGCAGCGCAACGATGGCCACGATGCCGGTCAGCGCGGCGAGGCGCCACATCGGGAGACGCGCTCGATCGATGAAGGTCACCGCCGAGGCCGGTAGCGTGATGGCGGCGCGACTCGGCCCGAGCCGGTCCTGAATCATGGCGCTCTGGCGGCGCTCGGCCCAAATGATGATCGGAGCGAAGGTGCCGACGGTGATCACGAGGACGACCAGCACCTTCACCAGGGAGGAGACGACCAGAAACGTCGTGGTCATTGAGCCGCCTCCACCGCGTCCACGAGGCCCCGACGCAGGCTTTCGAGGCTATCGAAGCCGAGGTCTTTGCCGAGCTGTCGCCCGAGATCCGAAATCGTTTTCCAGGCGGGCTCGACTCCCAGCGGCGCCGGCAGCACTGGCCCAAAGGACTGCGACATGCCCTTGGCGTTCACGAAGCTGCCGTCGATTTCGAAGGCGTCCGCCACGGGAATGGCGACCGAGGCCACGGCCGGCAGCGCGCCGACGTGGCTGGTGAGCGAGACGACCGCGTCCAAGGCGAGGAGCGGCGCCAACTCTTCGAGTGTTTCAGCCGTTGCCCAGCCCAGCGCAAGCACCGCGTGCACCGAGCCGGATTGAACGTCGCCCAGGAGGTCGGCGACCGACTTCAACGCGGTTCCACCCGCAGCCAGCGTCGCACCGGCGCGATTCGGGTTGTGGTCCTCGCTGCGCAGAATCTCGTCGCCTTCCCAGCTCGGCAGCGCCGCCAAGTAGAGCCCGCTGGCACCCATGGCGGACGCGAGCCTGGCCAGGGCAAGGTTGTCTTCGGTGCTGTGCTGAGCGCTCAGAACGACGGCGAGCTTGGCTCCATCGACACCTTTGAGCTTCTCGGCCCCTAGAATCAGCGCTTCGTCTTCTCCGACCGGCATGCGCGCAGCGCCTCGCCCCGCGGTCGGCATGAGCAGCCGGTCCGTATCGTGGCGCGTGTACGTCATCATCCCGTCGTCGCACATCCAGAACTTGTTCACGTCGGCGTTGTCGCGCGGACGGAGGCGGTAGATCTTGCCATTGCGCGGGTCGTAGTCGGCGTGGCTATTGCAGCCGGTTGCGCACCCAGTGCAGACGCTCGGCGCCGACTTGAGGAACCAAACCCTCGCTTTGAAGCGGAAATCTTGGCTCGTCAGCGCGCCGACCGGACAGACGTGCTCGGTCATCAGCGTGTACTTGTGGTCGAGCTCCCGGCCCGGCGCGAGAATGATTTCGTTTCGGTTGCCGCGCTCGCGCATGTCGAGAACGTGGTCCTTGGCGACTTCGTCGCAGACACGGATGCAGCGTGTGCACATGATGCAGCGCTCGGCGTCATAAACGATGGTGGGTCCGAAACGGACGCCTTTCGGCTTGTGAACCGGCTCGGTGAGCTTTCGCTTCAGCGTGCCCTGGTGCTCGTAGTAGTAGTCTTGGAGCTTGCACTCGCCGGCCTGGTCGCAGATGGGGCAATCGACCGGGTGATTGAGCAGCAAGAACTCCTGCACGGAAGCCTGTGCGGTCTTGACCTCGTCGTTGGTGGACGAAATCACCATACCGTCGGCGGCCCCGAGCTGACAGGCGGGCTGAAGCTTGGGCTTGGTGGCGGGAACGTACTCGCCCTTGGCTTCGTCGAACACGAGCTGCGGCATCGCCATCTGGCGTCCGCTCTCGATGTGAACCAGGCACATTCTACAGTTCGCCGCGATCGAAAGACCGGGGTGCCAGCAGTAGTGCGGAATCTCGATGCCCTCGCGCCAGGCCGCCTGCATGACGGTCTCTCCAGGCTCGAAGCCAATCTCTTTGCCATCTAGGGTGAACTTGGGCATCGCTTAGCGGTCGCACTCCCCACCGATCATGTTGACCGATCCGAACGTTGGAATGATGTCGGCGATCATTCCGCCGAGGAGCATTTCGCGAGAAGCCGCGAGGTTGTACCAGCACGGCGGTCGGACGCGCACCCGGTACGGTGTGCCGCTTCCATCCGAAACAATGTGGAAGCCGAGCTCTCCGTTGCCGCCCTCGGTGAAGCTGTAGACTTCGCCCTTCGGCGTTCGAAGCCCCTCCATGACGAGCTTGAAGTGGGCGATGGTGGCCTCGATGGTCGTGTAGACGGCGTTCTTCTCCGGGTAGACGATGCGCGGGTCGTCCACGTTGATCGGTCCGTCGTCTGGCATCTGTTCGATGGCCTGCTCGATGATGCGGACCGACTGCCGAATCTCTTCGAGGCGGACCATGAATCGATCCCAGTTATCGCCGTCCTCGCCGACCGGCACGTCGAAATCGAAGCGGTCGTAGACGAGGTAGGGATGGTCCTTGCGAACGTCGTAGGGAATGCCCGTCGAGCGCGCCACAGGGCCGGTGACCCCGTACGAAAGCGCCTGCTCTTTGGTTAGAACACCGACGCCCTGCATGCGGTCGAGGAAGATGCGGTTTCGGAGAAGCATCGTCTCCGTTTCCTTCACGACCTTGTGAAGCTCGGGAATCAGGCTCAGCACGTCGTCTTTGAACGTTGCCGTCGGCGGCTCTGCCATGCCTCCGATTCGACCGAAGCTGTGGGTCATCCGCGCGCCCGTCTCGCGCTCCAGAATGTCCCAAACCCAATCGCGCACCTTGAGCAGCCAGAGGAAAGGCGTGAACGCCCCGAGCTCCATCGCCGAAGCGCCGTTGCAGGTAAAGTGGTCGGCGATGCGCGAAAGCTCCCCGAGAATGACTCGATAATACTGGCAGCGCTCGGGCACTTCGATTTCGAGAAGCTTCTCGACCGCAAGCGCCCAGCCCACGTTGTTGAGCATCGGAGAGACGTAGTTGAGGCGGTCGGCGTAGGGAAACACCTGCGCCCAGGTGCCGCGTTCGCAGGACTTCTCGAAGCCGCGGTGCAAGTAGCCCGGCTGCACGTCGAGATTGACGAGGGTCTCGCCATCGAGGTCCATCACCATGCGAATCGTGCCGTGCATCGCTGGATGCGACGGCCCCATGTTCAAGCGCATCGGATCTTCGGAAAGCTCGAGCGCCGCCTCTTCGTTCAACAGCTCGTCTGCGGGTTCCATCTACGCCTCCGAGCCTTCGTCGGAGGCCGCGTCGGGCGCCTTCTCCGCTTCGGCTTCCGCTGCAATCCGTGCTTCGATCCTGGCTTGAATCTGCTCGGCCGCCTCCGAATCGCTCAACGTGCGCCGCTGGCCTTGCTGGACGCCGATCGAAGGGGAAACCTGCTCGTCGCGACCGGCCAGACGTGCCTCCCAGTCGATGCGTGCGAACGGCTGGCCTTCCTCGATACCGAAAGGAGCCAGCTTTTCGATTTCGCTGACCTCGCGGTAGGGCACCAGGGGCTGAGCCTTGTCAATTGGGTAGTCCTTTCGAAGCGGATGCCCAACGAACTCGTCGTAGAGGAGGATGCGCCGCATGTCCGGATGGTCTTTGAACTTGATCCCGAACATGTCCCAGACCTCGCGCTCGGCCCAATTCGCGCCGCCCCAAAGACCGCTGAGCGTCCCTGGCTCTTCGCCGTCCTTCACGTGGGTGCGAAGGCGAATGCGCGCACCGTTGACCGACGAGCGCATGATGAGCGTGAGATCAAAGCGCGCGGACTTCCGCTCTGGGTAGTCGATGGCGGTGAGGTCGATGAAATGGTCCATCTGCAGCTCACCGTCGTCTTTGATGAACTGCGCGACCTCGACCCAGTCTTTGACCGCAACCCGGGCCTCGTGATCGCCAAACGCATCGCTGGTTTCGAGAACGCGTTCGGCAAACTGAGTGCTGAGCCGGTCGAGGACCGCCTGGCTCATGACTTGCCCTTCCCCGTTCGGCCCGGCGCGCGCTCGGGAACGAGATGGGGCGGCACGATGATGGGCTTGCGGTCGTTCGCCTGGATCTTGTCTTGGAGGAGCATGAGCGCATCGAGCACGGCCTCGGGGCGAGGCGGGCAACCCGGGATGTACACGTCCACCGGGATGACTTTGTCGACCCCGGGAATCGTGGTGTAGTTGTCGTAGAAGCCGCCGCAGGACGCACAGGTGCCGAATGCGACGACCCACTTGGGATCCGCCATCTGCTCCCAGATGCGCCGAATCACTGGACCTTGCCGCTGGCTGATCGTGCCGACGACCCAAAGCACATCGGACTGACGGGGGCTGAAGCGCGGCGCCTCGGCGCCGAAGCGCGCGATGTCGTAGCGGGGGGCGGCCGTGGCCATGAACTCCATGCCGCAACAGGCGGTCACGAACGGGTACTGGAACAGCGACCACTTTCGAGCCCACTGAAGCAGATCGCTCAGGCGCGTGGTCACCGCGACTTCGCCCCCGGTATTGAGGACTTTCAGTTCTCCCATTCGAGCGCTCCCTTTCTCCAGGCGTAGACCAGTGTCACGCCCAGAACGACCAGGAAGAGCAGCATCTCCACGAACCCGAGCCAGCCGAGCCTGGTGAACAGACTCGCCCAGGGATAGAGAAAGACCGCTTCGATGTCGAAGACCACGAACAGGATTGCCGTGAGGTAGAACTTGATGCTCAACCGGATGTGGCTTGCGCCGGTCGTCTCGGAACCCGACTCGTACGGGATGGCCTTCTCGGCCGTCATGTTCTTGGGGCCGAGGATCGTCGTTAAGCCAAACACGCCGAGGGCGACGGCCAAGGCGACGCCTAACATCAGGAACACCGGAAAATAAGCCGAGAACATAGAGGGGCGGACTCCCAGACGCGGCGGGTAGCGCCCGTCGGAGGATGCTTAGTATCAGCCCCAGGGGGTGTCAATGAAGGCAGCAGCGCCGTTTGAGCTATGCGCGACGCCGACGGATGAGGAGCGTCAGGCCCAAGAGCATCACCGCGGGCCCGAACGGTCCCGCCGCCCTGCCCGAAGGCTTGATTTCGCAGCCGGAAGCCGAGCCTGGCCATGCGTCGGGAACGCGACCTGATTCGGCGGTCACATCATCGGGCCGGG
>CBESWY010000162.1:0-6395 GCA_965533395.1 uncultured Myxococcales bacterium | reverse complement strand
TGCGTGTCGTGCGCCACCGATTGCGGCCTATGTCCCGATCGATGCGGCGATGACGCTTGCGATGCTTCCGAGCTCTGCAGCACATGCGAAGCCGACTGCGGAACCTGCCCCGACGCCAGGACAACCGTTACACGTGGTCCGTATCTTCAGAGTGGGTCCAGCAGCAGCGTGGTGGTCCGATGGCGGACGGACCAGGACACCGACTCGGTCGTGGCGTATGGCGCGGATCCGACGTCCATGGACAACGTCGCGACCTCCTCGGCCATGACTCCAGAACACCAGGTTCGTATCGAGGGGCTCGAAGCCGACACGCGCTATTACTATGCGTTTGGGTCTTCCAGCGCGCCGCTCATCGGCGCCGACGACGACCACTTCTTCACGACGGCGCCACAGACCGGAGCAGCGGTACCGACCCGGATTTGGGTGCTCGGTGATTCTGGTACCGCCAACGACAATGCGCGGGCGGTCCGTGACGCCTATCGCTCTTTCACGGGATCGCGCGGAACGGACCTGTGGTTGATGCTCGGGGACAACGCCTATAACGACGGGACCGATGAAGAATATCAGCGGGCGGTTTTTGAAATGTACCCCGACACGCTGCGCAACGCGGTGCTTTGGCCAACGCTCGGGAACCACGACGGGCATTCGGCGGAGTCCGCGACTCAAACCGGCCCCTACTACGACATCTTTACCCTCCCCACCTCGGCTGAAGCCGGCGGCGTGCCTTCGGGCACCGAGGCGTACTACGCGTTCGACTACGCCAACGTTCACTTCGTCTGTCTCGATTCTTACGATTCGAATGCGGACCCAGACGGCGCCATGATGACGTGGATGGAGAATGACCTCGCGGCGACGGCTCAACCCTGGGTCGTGGCGTTTTGGCATCACCCGCCTTACACGAAGGGGTCCCACGATTCGGACTCCGAAGGACGCTTGGAGGACATGCGCGAGTTCGCGTTACCGATCTTGGAAGCCTACGGGGTCGACCTCGTTCTCTCTGGGCATAGTCATTCCTACGAGCGATCGATGCTGCTCGCCGGTCACTACGGATCGTCCGACACGCTGACGGGCGCGATGATGGTCGACAGCGGAAATGGACGCGAAGGCGGTGACGGCGCCTACAGCAAAACTGGCTCGACTGCCGAGGGCGCCGTGTACCTCGTGGCCGGAAGCTCCGGAAAGACCAGCAGCGCAGCTCTCGACCATCCGGCGATGTACATCTCGTTGCTCGAGCTCGGCTCCGTGGTGCTCGACGTCGATGACGCGCGCCTCGACGCAACGTTCCTCGACGATTCGGGGAGCGTGCAGGACAGCTTCACCATCCGAAAGGATTGAGCGGACTAGTGATGCGCACGGGTTCGAGCGGGCTCATGGCGCAGGCGCTCTGGCGGTGGGTCGGTGTTGCCATGGTTGCAGCTTGGCTGGCTCCTTCTTCACGGGCGCTCGGCCACGGTGACGTTCATTTGCGCATCGCTGAGCTGACCGAAGAGATTCGACACCAGCCGGAGAGTGCCGCGCTCTATGTCCGTCGGGGCTCGCTCTACGTGCTCGACGAAAGCTGGGAGCAAGCGCTTGCCGATTATGAATCCGCAAGTCACATCGACCCCAGCTCACCAAACATCGATTTCCTCAGAGCCAAGGTGTTGGTCGAGCTCGAGGAAAACGAGCGCGCGGTCGTGCTTCTCGATGCGTTCTTGACCGATGAGCCGGGGCATGCCGATGGGCACTTGGTTCGGGCGCGTGCGAAGGTCGCCCTTGGTCGCATCGACGGTGGCGTCGAAGACTACGGTCGCGCCATCGCCCTATTCGAACGTCCCGCACCGAGCCACTACGTCGAACGTGCTCGCGCGTTGGTCGACGCAGGGCGTGTAGACGAGGCGCTCCTGGGCCTTCGCCAGGCCGTGGCAGATCTCGGGCCGCTGGCTTCGCTCATAGAGCCTGCAGTAGCGGAGGAAGAGAAACGAGAACGCTACGAGGAGGCGCTCCGCTGGGCGGATCAACTCAGCCCCACGCTTCGACACTCTCCTCGTTGGCGCGCCATCGCCGGCAACCTCGCCGAGCGTGCGGGGCAAGATGCGAGCGCGGCGCATGAGTTCCGCGAAGGGCTTGCCGCGATCGACGCGCTCCCGCCGGCGCGCCAGGGTACCGAAGCGATGACCGCGTTGCGTACCCAGCTCGCTGATCGTCTCGAGACGCGGGTGGCGAGTCCTCCCGCCGAACTGTCATCGGAGCTCGCCATCGGAACCGTTGGGCGGGGACTGGTGCTCGGGGCAATTCTCGTTGCGGCGTGTCTCTTGATCGTTCGCCGGAAGAGAGGCGGTTCCTAGCAAGTGCCGTCTCGTTGGCGCGAACCGTTGCGATTTGTGAGTTAGCCCACAAGGCCTACAAAATTAGCCTGTTAAACCGCTGAGGTGCAAATAAACAACACATAAGGGTTAGATTTGCGTCTCAATACTGCTACTCTGTTCCATTGCCAGCCTGGAGTTTGCAGCAATGGGACATCGGACGTTTTTCCTACTCGTGATGCTTTTGACCCTCCCGCTCATCGGGTGCGAGGGCAGCATCGGTCGGTCCGATGGAGGCCGCGGCAACGACCCTTCCAATCCCGGAGGCACCGACCCAACGGACTTCCCGGTGGACACCTCGCGGCCGGCCCTCTCGAGCTGCGACTCCTTCGAGCCCGCGGCGCCGTTCGTTTACGCCGCAAAGGTTAAGACCCTGCTGACCGGGCTCGGCCTGACCAGCGAAGAGCTAGCCGCGCTGACCGCGAACGCCGACGTATTGCGCTCTCAGATCGAAGGCTGGATCGACGCGCCGCAGGCAGACGAGAAGCTCCGCCGATTCTTCCAAACGGCATTCCAGCAGGACGGCTATGAGGAACAGGCACTGGTCGACCTCTGGGGGTACGGCAACTTCCAGATGGGGCGACTGAGCGACGGGACCTCGGTCGACGACACGTACATTCGGACGTTCGAGGAAAGCTTTGCGCGGAGCGTCCTCGATATCGTGCGCGCGAATCGGCCGTTCACCGACGTGCTAACGACCCGTACCGTTCATCTCACCACGGCACAGATGGTGGGCCTCGCGCTCAGCGACGACCGCGAGATCGACGACGATGAGGACCGTAGCTACAACCGCTCACGCGGGATGATCGAGCAGCTGGTGTACACCACTGACGATGTTCCGCTCTCGCAGACCTTGAACCCGAGCTCTCCGAACTGGATGAGATTCACCATCCCCGCGGAAGGACTTCCGGCAGGATGCGGAGGCGAGGCCGTCAAGACCAATGGTGACTTGGTGAGGGCCGCATTCGCCGCTCTGTTCGGTTACTTCACCGACAACGACGGGTGCATGCAGGATAACTATCGCACGACGCCGCTCATCGGCGAAGACGCGTTCTTCGATTGGCGACCGGTGACGTTTCGCACGCCGGTCCCCGGCGAAGAGCCGGCGATGTTCTGGGAAGTCGATGCCATGCGCGGTTCGAACGAGCTGGTCCTGCGCGTCCCGCGCGTTGGGTTCATGACGACGCCCGCGTTCTTCGCGACCTGGCCGACGAACGACGCAAACCAGGCACGGGTCACCACCAACCAGATGCTGATCGTTGCGCTAGGCAAGAGCTTCGATAGTGAGACGACGCTGATTCCGGCTTTCGACGACGCGCTCGACGATTCGCACGCCGATCCCACCACAGCGTGCTGGGGCTGCCACGTAAACCTCGACCCCATGCGACAGTATTTCCGAAACTCCTTCACCTATTTCTATCACGCTCAGCAGGACCCCTCGGTGCAGGCACTCCGACCGTCGTTCGCCTTTCAAGGGGTCTCCGTCGAGGGCGCGCCCGGCGACGGGATCAACGCGCTTGCTGGCACGCTTTCCGATCACCCGCGCTTTGCGCCAACTTGGGTGCAAAAGGCCTGTTACTTCGCGACCAGCTCTGCCTGTCCGGAGGGCTCCACGGAGTTCCAGAACATCGTCACCGCGTTCGAGCAAAGTGGGATGAGCTTTCGAACGATGCTCGTCGAGCTCTTCTCTTCGCCGCTGATCTCGGCACGAAGCTGTGTCGAGGCTGCTGGCGGCGACATCCCGTCGGTTTCGCGCGTAAGGCATTTCTGCAGCACCGTGTCCAACCGACTCGGCATTTCGGACGCCTGTGGCACCGAAACCTACTATCAGTCCGAGCGGCGGGGCGCGCGCGGCGTGACTCGACAGCTCGCCGAGGTCGTTCCAGACGACGGCTATGGCCGCGGCGGCGAGATCCCGGTCGTCATCGCGGACCCGAACCTCTTCATCCGCGCTGCGGGCGAGGCCATGTGCGAGCGCTTCGGTGAGTTGGTCATCAGCAACGACGGGAAGTTCCCACCGAGCGATCCCGACGGCGCCATCCGAGCCTTCGTCGTCGACCTTGCAGGCTTGCCCGAGTCCGACCCGCGCCACGCCGGCGCGCTCGACATCCTGACCAGACACTACGAACAGGCGGAGGCTGAAACGAGCTCCACCAACGCACTCCGCTCCACATTCATCGTCGCCTGCACGTCTCCGAGCGTGCTGGGCATGGGCCTTTGAGGAAACGAAGATGAAGCTCCACCGACGACAAATGCTCTACACGGCGCTATTCGGTGCCGGCGGGCTGGGCCTCAAATCCCTCGCCACCGGGATTCCAATGTCGATTCTCGCACGGCCGCTCGCGGCCCGAGCGCAGGACGCCGCCGCCGGGCGCATATTGATTCTCTCTTCGTCCTCCGCCGGTGACCCGATCAACGCGAATGTACCCGGCACCTACGAAGACTCGGCCGTCGAACATTCGAACGATCCTCTGATGGCGCCGATGGCCATGACGATCGGTGGACAGCAGCTGACGGCCGCGAAACCCTGGGCTGAGCTTCCCGCGAGCATCCTGCAGAAGACAGTATTCTTCCACCACGGCACCTATACCAATTCGCATCCGAATCACCCGAAGGTGATGCGCCTGATGGGGAGCGTCGAGCGCAACGAGATGCTGGTGAGTGTCTACTCCGATGCGCTCACCTCAGCGCTCGAGACGGTGCAGCGCGAGCCGATCAGCGTGGGAGCGCGTGGCGGTAACGAGATCCTCTCTTTTCAGGGTCGGTCACTCTCCAACGTTTCTCCGATTGCTCTCAAAACCGCACTTGCCCAAGAGGACAACGCGCTCGGGGACCTGCGTCCGCTACGGGATCAGGCCGTCGACGAGATGTACGCTCTATACCAGCAGCACGGCACCGAGAACCAGCGCCGCATGCTGGATCGCTTCGTCGTGACCCGCGACGAAGCGCGCTCGCTTTCACTCGACCTGGTGGGGAGATTGGCCACCATCGATGGCAACAACGAGGGCGATCAGGTGCTCGCGGCGTCGGTCCTGGCTGCGATGAATGTCTCGCCCGTGATCACGCTTCGGATCGACTTCGGTGGTGACAACCACAACGATCGCGAGTTCGTCAGGGAGACGCAAGAGACGGTCGAGGGCGTCGGTCACCTGCAGACGCTGGTCGAAACGGTCGACGGCATGCGCGCAGAAGGCGTGCTCCGAAGCGACGTCATCGTCGGCACGCTGAACGTATTTGGACGCGACCTCGCGCGAAAAGGCCGTGCAGGACGCGACCACAATGGGCGGCACCATTGCGCGGTGCTGATCGGCGAAGGGCTCCGTGGCGGTGTCGTGGGCGGGATCGAGCCGACGGGCCGGGACTACCAAGCGCAGGCCATCGATTCGGGCACAGGGCGTGCGTCCGCGTCCGGCGACATCCCCCACGAAGAGACCTTCCAGTCCATGGCCAAGACCCTCGGCGTCGCACTCGGTGTTCCGCGAACGCGACTCGACGAGGCCATCACCGGCGGCCAGGTGATCGAGAGCGCCCTCGCGGGCTGACCCCGAACACAGCCCCGGCCCGACTAGAATACGAAGCGAGAGGTGTGCGGATCCCAGCGGAACGCACGCGATTTTTCGTATGCGATGCGATCCTCGAGGCGGCGTAGCTTGCCTTTGCGGACCCCGAACATGATACCGCTGATCAAGACGCCCGTGACGCCCCCGAAGAATAGCGGCGTACCGATGCCCACAAGGGCCTTTCCAGCGGGGCTGCAGCGGAGCTCGTCGGCGGCTCCTGTGGAATTGGCCTGAACGGTGTAGCACTGACGAATCGAACCGGGAAACCACAGGGCCGCGCCCACGACCGTAGCGGCCGACAAGCCGATGAGCGCATTGCGTGAACGTCGCGAGCTTTCGTGAAGCTCACGCCGCCGGAATTCGTCGTAGCTCGAGGAAGGCCGGGTCACGTACCCCAGCTGGTTCGAGCTCGCCGGCGCCTCGGTGATGATCGGCTCGTCCGCGCGAGCGCTCGTTTCGAAAGCTGCGAACGACAAGGCTAGTGAAAGAA
>CBESWY010000161.1:0-6495 GCA_965533395.1 uncultured Myxococcales bacterium | reverse complement strand
CGGCGGAGACTCTCCCCAACAACTGCGGCTCCCTCAAACGCAACACCCGGCTTTACCGCCACCGGGTCGACCTTGCCGAACGCACACGCCTCCGGGCCTCTGCGCTCGACATCGCTGGGTACAAACATCGGGTTCTCTGGGTTCGCATCGACGAAAGCGGCGAGCGCTGCGTTCGCCGGCGCACGCAGACCCTGGAGGTGGATGCGCAGCCCGGAATGTGGGATCTGATCGTCGAAGTCCCCGAGCGTGCCGCGCAAGAGGGACAGTTGCTGATCCTCATCACCCGGAACCCACGTCCAAGATGACCGACGCCGAGCAGATACGAATTCACGAAATTTACGAATCGGTTCAGGGTGAATCGACGTTCGCCGGGCTGCCTTGCACGTTCGTCCGTCTCTCCCGCTGCAATCTGCGCTGCCGCTGGTGTGACACCCCACAGGCATTCCAGGGCGGCACCGAAATGCCGCGCGCCGAGGTCCTCGAGCAGGCGCTTTCGTTTGGCACGCCGCTCGTCGAGCTCACGGGCGGCGAGCCTCTCCTGCAGCTAGGCGCGATTCCGTTGCTCAAAGAGCTTTGCGATGCGGGACGCACGGTCCTACTCGAAACCAGCGGCGAGCGCGACATCTCCAAGGTTGATCCACGGGTCCATCGCATCATGGATCTCAAAGCACCGGGAAGCGGCGAGTCGCAGCGCAATCGATGGGAGAACATCGCCGAGCTAAGCCAACGTGATGAGGTAAAACTCGTTCTTGCGGACCGTACCGACTACGACTGGGCGAAAGGTGTCATCGAGGAGCATGGGCTCGCCAATCGCGTCCGTGCCGTCTTGCTCAGTTGCGTCTGGGGAGAGCTCGACCCCAAGGACTTGGTGAACTGGGTTCTCGCGGACCGGTTGCCGGTTCGCGTGCAGCTGCAGATGCACAAGGTCATTTGGGACGCGGACGCCGAGGGAGTTTAGACGATGCCATTGGACCCTGAATTCGTTGCTGATTGCCCCTATGGTCCAGGTGCTATCTGCATCGACGAGCTCGTCGAAGTCGACAAAGAGTCTGGAATGGTGCGCGCGCGCATGACCACGCGCCCCGAGCTTCCGCTGACTCGCGATCAGCGTGCACACCCGGTGCGCCATCCGCGGCATGTGAGCGGCGGCCTCATGGTGCACCTGACTGGGATCCTGGGCTTCATGCACACCTATTACTGCCTCGGGCTTCGACACGCCGATGGCTGGATTGGCTATGGCGGCCGAATCTACGACGCCCGATTCGCCGCCCTTGCGAAGATGGGACCGCCGCTCGACATGGAGCTTCGCGCAACGAAGATCCGTCAGCGCGAAACGCAGGTGTTTGGCCGCTACGAGTTCCGCTTCACGCAGGACGGCATCTTGATCTACCAAGGTGACCAAGCCGCGATGTGGATGAGGGTATCGCCGTCATGACCGCCAAGTCGCAAGCCTTCGTAGTCGAGACCCGGGGTAGGGGTACCCGCGAGATCACGAGAGAGGTCGAGGAGGCGGTCGCAGATTCTGGGATCTCCGAGGGCCTCTGCACCGTTTTCGTGCACCACACCAGCGCGTCACTGATCATCAACGAGAACGCCGATCCCGACGTCCAGCGCGACCTCGACGCCTTCCTTTCGAGGCTCATCCCCGACGGCGATTCGCTCTACGTCCACACCATGGAGGGCCCGGACGACATGCCGGCGCATGTCAAGACCGCGCTCACGCAGACTTCGCTCGGCATCCCGGTCAGCGGGGGCCGCTGCGCCCTCGGCACCTGGCAGGGCGTCTTCCTCTGGGAACACCGCCTCCGGGGGCATCGGCGACGGGTCACCGTGACGGTCGTCGGTTAGACGGCGCCCGGGCCCGAATCGCCTCTTGTCGGCGCGATCAGGCGCGAGCCTGGGGCTGCGCGCTCCCTTCGTCGTACATCGCTTCGATGTCTTCCGCGAAGTGGTCGCTCACCTTGGCGCGCTTCACCTTCAAGGTCGGCGTCAGCTCGCCGTCCTCGACGGTGAAGTTCCGCTTCAGAATGGTGAACTTCTTGATTTGCTCCACACGCGCGAACTCCTTGTTCATCTCCTCGATGTGCGCTTGGATGCTCGCCCTGAGCTTCGCGCTCTTGTGAAGCGCGCTTGCGTCTTCGCCATTGGCCGCGGCCCAGGCCGGCCCTGCTTCGGCGTCGATTGTGACGAGCGCGCTGAGGTACTTGCGCCGGTCGCCAATCACCACGGCTTCATCGATCAGCGGATGGTTCTTGATTCCCGACTCGAGATTCTTCGGCGTGATGTTCTTGCCACCCGCGGTGATGATGATGTCTTTTTTGCGGCCGGTGATGTTCAAGAAGCCGTCACGATCGAAGGCGCCCAAGTCGCCGGAATGCAACCAGCCGTCGGAGAGCGTGGCATCGGTGGCTTCCTTGTCCTTGTAGTAACCCAGGAAGACATTGGGGCCCTTGACCATGATCTCGTCGTCCTCGGCAATTTTGACCTCGACGCCCGGAAGCGCAGGGCCGACGCTGCCGAAACGATAACGGGTCGGGGTGTTGAAGCTGGTCGGGCCGCTGTCCTCCGATTGCCCGTAGACCTCGAGAACGACGAGGTCCAGGCTGGCGAAGAACTCGAGCACCTCGCGTGCGATCGGTGCGGCGCCGGTCACGCAAACCCGGGCGTTGCCCATGCCGATCGCGGGCAGGAGCTTCGAGTAAATGAGCTTATTGGCGAGCTGATACTGCAGGCCTTTGTTGCCGTCCGGGGTCTCGTTCGCCTCCCAGCCGACTTTCATCGCCCATTTCACGAGCTGGGCCTTCACGCCGGTCGCGTCCTGGAGCTTGGCGGAGATGCCGGCATGGAACTTCTCCCAAATGCGCGGAACGCCGAAGAAGATGGTGGGTTGGACCTCTTTGAGATTCTCGGGCACCGCTTCGATCGATTCCGCGAAGTAGACGCGGGCCCCCGTGGTGATCGGAATGTGCAGCGTGAACATTTGCTCGGCAATGTGCGAAAGCGGCAGATACGAGAGCGCGCAATCCTTGGCGCTGATGGTCGTGATGCCGATCGCGACGTTCGACGTCCAGGCGAGGTTCTGGTTGCTCAGCATCACGCCCTTGGGCGGGCCGGTCGTGCCCGAGGTGTAGATCAAGGTGGCAAGTGCGTCGGGCTTGAGGCTCTCGACCCGGTCGAGGTAGACTCGCGTTTCGACGCCATCGCCTTTGGCCATGAACTCTTCCCAGGTGATCACCATGTCGTCGGCGATCGCAGGGCAGCCCTTCATGGTGACGACATGCTTCAACTTCGGCATGTTCGCGCGCTCGGCCAACACCTTGCGCCACTGATCCTCGTTCTCGACGAGGATGACGGGCGCTTCGGCGTGCGCGACGATGTAGCGGACCTCGACGGGGGAGCAGGTGGTGTAGATGCCCGCAGGGGCGCCGCCGGCACCCATCGCGGCAATGTCCATCACCGCCCACTCGGGTCGATTGAACCCGAGGATGCATACCGTCTGCCCGGGCTCGAGGCCAAGCGCGATCAACGCGCGGCCCGCTTGCGTCACCTGGTCGGCGTAGCTGCCCCAATTCGTCGGCTTCCAGGTGCCGCCTTCGCGCACGTAGTACGCAGCGTCATTCGGAGTCTTCTTCGCACGTTGCAGGAGTCGATTGGGAATCGTGTCAGTGGCCACAGCGTCACCTCATCAGTTGCCGGCCGCCCACGGGCCGGGGACCGTCTAATATAGGACGAGATCTTCACAAATGGGAAGGGCCAGGGCACGATCCTTGTGCTAAATCCGCCCGTTCAGGGAGGAGTGGCCGAGCGGTCGAAGGCGGCGGATTTGAAATCCGTTGTAGGGGCGACTCTACCGGGGGTTCGAATCCCTCCTCCTCCGCCAGTTTTCAGTGCCGGCGCCAGCGCCAGTGGTGACCGCGATCCCCGCTAGGATCTCGGCCTCTGATCGAGTAGCGTTGCTGCCTCTCAATGGAGGCTAAATGACGTTGCAAGGAACGATGCTCTCGCGGATTGAAGGTTGGGCGAAGGCCAACGGGAACGAGCCCGCCATTCACGACCGGAACTCGGACGGCACCTGGGCAACTTCGACCTGGGGCGAGTACTGGGAAAGCGTGAGGCGGGTGGGGAAGGGGCTCATCGCTTTGGGTCTCCGGCCCCGGGAGTGCGTCGCCATCGTCGGTGCCAATCGGCGCGATTGGGTGATCTGCCAGCACGGCATCAATGCGGCCCAGGGGGTTCCGGCGCCTCTCTACACGACACTCTTGCCCGAGCAAATGGCCTACATCGTGAGCAATGCCGAATCGAGGATCGTCATCTGCGACGGCGAGACCCAGCTTAATAAGTACATAGCGATCGCCAAAGCCGAGAGCGCGATCGAGCACATCATCACGATGGACGACCTGGGGTCGAGCGATTCGCGCGTGATCAGCCTCGACGCGCTCATGGCGAAGGGCGATTCCATCAGCGACGCCGAGCTCGAGGCGCGGCTCGATGTCGTGAAGAGCGATGACGTGGCGCTTCTGATTTACACGTCCGGTACGACGGGGCTGCCCAAGGGAGCGATGCTCACGCACGAGGGGATCGACCTCATCGCCAATGCCGTGGCGGAGGTGTTCCCGTCCCTCATGCAGACGGAGACCCGAAGCGTCAGCTACCTACCGCTCTGCCACGCCGCAGAGCAGGGGATGACGAATTTTGCTGGGCTCATGGTTCGGGGCGAGACCTTTTACTGCAGTGACCTCACGCAGATCAAAGACTACCTGGTCGATGTCCACCCCACGATTTTCCTTGCGGTCCCGCGTGTTTGGGAGAAATTCGAAGCGGCGCTTCGGGGCAAGCTGGCGGAAGCCACCGGCATCAAGGCCAAGCTCGCGAGCTGGGCTCGGAAGACCGAGCTCGAGGCCTTCAAACAGGAGGTCGCGACGGGCCATCCGGTGTCGAGCTTTTCGCGCAATCTCGCTAACAAGCTCGTGATCTCGAAGATCAAGGAGGCCCTCGGCCTGGATCAGCTTCAAGTCGCGCTCAGCGGCGCCGCCCCGATTTCGGTTTCGACACTCGAGTTCTTTGCCTCGATCGGCCTTCCGGTCCACGAGGGCTACGGGATGACCGAGACCACGGCCTTCGCCTCCGTCCAGCCACACGGGAGGCCCAAACTGGGCACCATCGGCAGGCCCTTGCCGGGCGTTCAGGCGAAGATCGCCGAGGACGGCGAGATCATGCTCAAGGGCGTCAACATGGTGAAGGGCTACCACCGACTGCCCGACAAGACGGCCGAGCTCTACGACAGCGATGGCTGGATGCACACCGGCGACCTCGGCGCGATCGACCAGGACGGCTATATCTCGATCACCGGGCGCAAGAAGGACCTGATCATCACGGCTGGCGGAAAGAACGTCGCGCCTGCCGAGATGGAGGGTTACTTGCAGTCGATTCCGGGCGTGGGGCAGGCCGTGGTGGTGGGTGACCGGCAGCCCTACCTTTCGGCATTGATCGTGTTGGACCCGGAGGCTCTCCCGGAGCTGGAGGTCGCCTCACAGATTTCCGGCCTGAACGACATCCAAGGCGCCGCCCGCAACGAGGAAGTAAAGCGCTACATCGAGCAGGAAATGCAAGAGTTATGCAACAAGAAGGTGGCTCGCTACCAGACGATCAAGAAGATCAAGATTCTCCCGACAGTCTTCAGCGTGGATGGGGGCGAGCTGACCCCGACCCTCAAGGTGAAGCGAAACATCGTGAACGAGAAGTACGCGGCTGAAATCGCTGCGTTTTACGCCGAAGGGACACCGTCTACCCAGGCGGCGCGCGTCTGAGTCTCGCCGGTCGCCCCACTTGCCCCTAGGGGCCCGTCGCTTGGGCATGACCCGTGTCGATCTCTGAGCTAGGGTCATCGCCGAGAAGCTGAAAAACGGAGGCAAGGGGCATGAGCGAAAGAGTCGAAAAAATCCTCGCGAACTACGCAGGTGAAAATCCTGGCGTCATCGGAAATCTCAGGCGACTGATGAACACCGGGCGCCTTGCCGGAACGGGCAAGATCGTGATCTTGCCGGTGGACCAGGGCTTCGAGCATGGGCCGGCCCGCTCCTTCGCGCCGAACCCCCCCGGCTACGACCCGGCCTACCATCCTGCCCTCGCCGTCGAGGCAGGTTGCAACGGCTACGCCGCGCCGCTCGGCTTCATCGAGTCGATCGCGCATCGGTACGCCGGTGAGCTTCCGCTCATCTTGAAGGTGAACAACAGCGATTCGCTTGGTGGCCCCGACACGCCGTGCTCGGCGCTCACCTCCGCGGTCGATGACGCCGTTCGGCTCGGCTGTTCCGCGATCGGCTACACGATCTACCCCGGCAGCGGGCTTCGCAATCAGATGTACCAAGACCTTCGCGACCTCATCAGCGAAGCGCGCGCCGCCGGGCTGCCGAGCATCGTTTGGTCGTACCCGCGTGGCGACATGCCCAAGGAGGCGGAGACCGCCATCGACGTCGCGGCGTACGCGGCGCAGAT
>CBESWY010000160.1:0-6504 GCA_965533395.1 uncultured Myxococcales bacterium | reverse complement strand
GATCGAGCTTCGCGCCCAAGTGCTGAACTTGAGACGCATCATTTGGGGCGTCGCCCTTCGTGCTCCTGACGCGCTCATCCAAGGGGACATGGTGCTCGCATGAAGGAGCAGCGACTCGTGGTGATTGCGAGCCAAGGCCTGAGTGCGGGGTTCGCATTGGCTGGGGTGCCCGTGTTTGAAGCCACGAGCGGCGCGGACGCGGCACTGCAGATCGAGCAATTGGCGGAAAGCGAGGGCGTTGGGATCGTCCTCATCGACGAACCGCTCTACCGGGACATTCCAGAAGAGGTTCGGCGCGGCCTCCAAAGATCCGCGCTTCCCGTTGTCATCCCGGTCCCTGGGCCGGACTGGACCTCGGAGGCCTCGGCCCACGAGTACATCGTCGAGATTCTTCGGCGTGCGATCGGCTACCGGGTGAAGCTTCAATGACCGAGGCGCGCATCATCCGAGTCGCAGGCGCGATCGCCGAAGCACAGCCGCTGGGCGATGCCGCTTTGTACGAGCTGGTCGAAGTCGGCGAGCGTCGACTGCTTGGCGAGGTGATTCGAATCCAAGACGACATTGCGACGATTCAGGTGTTCGAGGAAACCAGCGGCCTCGCGCTTCACGAACCGGTGCGCCGCACGGGAAGCTCGCTCATGACCCGATTGGGGCCGGGCTTGCTTGGCTCGATTCTCGACGGCGTCGGACGGCCGCTCACGGGGCTCGCCGAGCGATCGGGCGACTTCATGGCGCCGGGGATGACACTGCCCACCCTCGACCCCGATGCACGCTGGTCGTTTGCGCCAACGGTAGCGGTGGGGGCGAACGTGAGCGGCGGCGATGTCTTGGGTGAGGTCGAAGAGCGCCCCGGAATGGTCCACCGGGTGCTGCTGCCCCCTGGCTCCACCGGCCGAATCGCAGACATCAAGCAGGGAACGTTCACCGTGGCCGAGGCCATTGGGAGCTTGAGCGACGGCACCGCCCTAACCCTCTCGCAGCCATGGGCGATTCGGCAACGGCGTCCGTTCGCGAATCACCTGCCCGGCGACCGCCCCTTCATCACCGGACAACGCGTCTTCGATCTCCTGTTCCCCGTCGTCGAAGGGGGTTCTGTGGCCGTTCCTGGCGGGTTCGGGACGGGTAAGACCGTGATCGAGCAGTCGCTCGCGAAGTACGCAAAGGCCGACATCATGGTCTATATCGGCTGCGGTGAACGCGGAAACGAGATGGCGGAAGTCCTGCACGACTTCAGTCGCCTCACGGATCCCGAAACCGGTCGATCGATCATGGATAGGACGATCCTGATCGTGAACACCTCGAACATGCCCGTCGCAGCGCGAGACGCGTCGGTCTATTTAGGAATGACGATCGCCGAGTATTACCGCGACATGGGCTACCACGTGGCCGTCCTCGCCGATTCCCTTTCGCGTTGGGCCGAGGCGCTCCGCGAGATCGCCGCGCGCCTCCAAGAGATGCCCGGCGAAGAAGGCTACCCGACCTACCTCGCCAATCGCATGAGCCGCCTGTACGAGCGGGCGGGCCGCGTCGAAAGCCTGGGGACACCAGCGCGAACCGGTGCGGTGACGTTCATCAGCGCGATTTCTCCGCCCGGCGGTGATTTCGCCGAGCCGGTCACCCAGGCCTCATTGCGCGTCGTCGGCGCGCTTTGGGCGCTCGACCCGAGCCTTGCCCACCAACGTCAGTTCCCCGCGGTCGATTGGGACGTCAGCTACAGCCTCTACGCCGACGGCACCCGGGAATGGTTTTCAAAAGAAGGCGGAGCCGATTGGTCCGAACTCAGGGTCGAAACGGTTCGTCTCCTGCAGCGCGATCGCGAGCTTCGCGAAATCGCGGGCCTCGTCGGGGTCGATGCGCTGGAGGACGAAGACCGCCTGGTGCTCGAAGGCGCGCGAATCGCGCGAGAGTTTCTCATCGGCCAAAACGCATTCCATCCGCACGACGCCTTTTCGAGCGTGGAGAAGACCTACCAGCTCGTGAAGATGCTCTGGGCCTTCATGCAGACCGGAGAAACGGCGCTGAAGGAAGGCGCCGGCTTCGAGAAGCTCGATCTTGCCGCCGTTCGGGTCGCGTTCGGCGCTGTCAAGACCGCGGCGCCCGACGAATTGGGCGAAGAAATTTCGAAAGCCAAGCGCACCATCGCGGAAATGAGGCCGGCATGAAGCGCTTGGACGCACCCATCGCGCGAACCTATTCCGGCGCCGCCTCCGCGGCGGGTCCCTTGATTTTCGTCCGTTCCACGCGACGCGCAAAGCTTGGCGAGTGGGTTCGCATCGCAGGCAGTGGCCAGGACGATCGACGGGGGCAGGTGATCGACGTGGGCACCGAGATCACGGTGATCCAGGTGTTCGAGGACACCTTGGGGCTCAAGCCCGCGGACGCGGCGATCACCCTCACCGGCGAGACTGCAACGACCGTGGTCGGGCAGGATCTGCTCGGGCGTGCGCTCAGTGGCACCGGCGAACCGCTCGACGGGCTCCCACCCTCGATCGGTGAAGCGCGTCTTCCGATTTGGGGCGCGCCCATCAATCCCGTTCGAAGGCAACACCCATCGGATTTCATCGAAACCGGCGTGTCTGCGATCGACGGATTGAACACACTGGTGCGGGGCCAGAAGCTTCCCGTGTTCTCGGCGCCCGGTCTTCCAGGCGTCGAGCTCGCCGCCGACATCGTGGAAAACGCGCGTCCCGCACGCGGCGAGCCCTTTGCCGTAGTGTTCGCCGCAATGGGCATCACCGAGCGTGAGACACAATCCTTCGTGTCGCGCTTTCTCGAGAGCGAAGTGATGCAGCGGACGGTGCTCTTCCTCAACCAGGCAAGCGACCCGACCATCGAGCGCCTGCTCACCCCGCGCGTCGCGCTGACGACCGCCGAGCACCTTGCATTCACCCACGGAATTCACGTTCTGGTCGTGATGGCTGACATCACCCACTATGCGGAGGCGCTGCGAGAAGTCGCGGCTGCACGCGAAGAGATTCCGGGGCGGCGCGGATACCCTGGCTACATGTACACCGACCTGGCATCGCTGTTCGAGCGCGCCGGCGTCCTCAAGGGCGGCAGCGGCTCGGTCACCCAGTTGCCCGTGGTTTCTCTTCCCGACGGCGACATGACGCACCCGATCCCAGACCTGACCGGCTACATCACCGAGGGGCAAATCGTGTTGAGCCGCGAGCTGCATCAGCGCGGCGTCTATCCACCGATCGACGTGCTCCCGTCCTTGTCGCGATTGATGAATGCCGGCATCGGCGAAGGCCGAACCGTGCCGGAACACCGCGAATGGGCGAATCAGCTCTATGCGATTTACGCGCGCGGCCGTGAAGCCAAGCTCATGGCGGCAATCGTGGGAAGCGAAGGTCTCGCGCCGGGCGATCGCCGCGCCCTCGACTTCGTCGACGCGTTTGAAACGAAGCTGATCAACCAAAGCGGCGTGCGACGCTCTTTGGCAGAAACGATGCGAGTGGGCTGGTCGCTCCTCGAGACGCTGCCGCGCGACGAGCTCAGTCGAATCTCCGATGCAGCTTGGGCGTCGCGCCCGGGCGCGGCCGAAAGCGAAGAGGCCAGGCAATGAGCGCGCGCTCGGTACCGCCAACGCGTTCCGGTCTCGTTCGCGCCAGCGCTCAGCTCGGACGTGTTCAAAAAGGCCGCGAGCTGCTCAATCGAAAACGCGAAGCCTTGATCACCGAGCTCTTCAAGAGCGCACGGCCGGCATTGAACGCTCGCAAAGAAGTAGAAAAGCGCGCTAGCGAAGCCTACAACGCTCTGCTCCACGCCTTGGCGGCACGCGGGCGCGCAACCTTGCAGAGCGATGCCTGGCCGGGGAGAGAAATCACGGTCGAGCTCGAGCACAAACAGATCTGGGGAATCTCCGTACCCTCCGTCGCCTCGCACAGCCCGATTGTGCGTACCTTGACCGGGCGCGACACGGCCGCCGCCTCGATCGGCCCTGCCGCGGCACAAACAGCCACCGAGTTCGAGCGTCTGGTCGAGCTCGTCCTAGAAGCGCTTCCCAAGGAACAGCTGATTCGGCGCCTCGGCGACGCGCTCGCCAAGGCCACGCGCCAGGTCAACACCCTGCAGCTGCGCGTCGAGCCGGCGCTGACCGCGGAGCTCAGCGCGCTCAAGCGCATGCTCGAAGAGCGCGAGCGCGATGAGCGTTCGCGACTTCGTCACGTCCTGCGACGCAGAAAGAAGACCGGCTAACGATCAGCAGGCGCCACGGCGACGCCAATACAACATGCCGAGCCCCAGAGCCGCCAGAAGCAATCCGGTGTCGTAGTCAGACGCGCTCACGAGCCGGCAGCTGCAGCCACTGCTGCTTTGGCCCGGCTCGGGTGTCTCGGCCGCTCGAAGCCAGACGTAGCTCCCAATCGTGAGCGGGTCGACGACGGAAACGACTTGGTGTCGGTACCGATCCTCTCCCTCGGATGGCGCCTCGACGCTGATTTCGTGCGTGAACGGATCGCTGTCGATCGATTGCGTTTCGAGGACAGTCCCGTTCTTGATGACCTGAAGGGTGTGCCCGGTTCCTCCGGTAACCCGCACCGAAAGCGTTGCCGTGTCGGCAAAGACGGTGTTGCCAAGTCGCTCGCCGCTGAGCTCCGTTTCTAGCATCGGGTCATCGATGCTGTTCACCTTGATGACCGTCCGTCCGGCGCGAACCCCCTCCAGAATCGCCTCGACGCTCAAGCTCTCCGCAAAAACCATGGTCGTGGGCATTCCGATTGGGCTATAGAGCACGCCGCTGCCGTCACCGGCGCGGTGATCATCGCTTCCACCGACGGCGGTGGCGTGTGATCCATCGACACACAGCTGCTCCCAGAAGGCTATCCCATCCCAGATGCCGCCTTGCGCCTCGAGGCCGTCTACCAGGCTTGGGTCGACATCGATCTCCCAAGGGCAGCCGATGCACAAATTCCCGCCCGGGACGGTGGGATGATTGATCGAAAAGAGCGCACCCTGCGCCTGATACGCTTCAATCGCGCCATCGACTGTGACGCCGCGTACCCCCACCTTATGGTCGACCCAGTCGATCGCGCCTATGGCGTTCGCGTGCCCCGAGTACGTCGTCCACTCGACCCCCGGAACGATGAGTAGCTTCGGGAAGTCCCGTTGCGCGCTCCGGTAGAGCGTGAGCCCGCTGTTGGTGTTGTGCTCGGAGAGCATGATGAAATCGAGCCCCGCGTCCTGGGCAAACTCCAACGTCTCGGAGATGCTTGGACTCGCGTCTCCACTCTGACGTGAGTGGACGTGGAAGTCGCCGGCATACCAGCGCGCTTCGCTATCGAGGATGCCCGGATCCTCGTACGGCTCGCGGGGCTGCGGCTCCATCGTCGCCTCGGTCCGGAGAATGATGCAGACGTCGTACTCGCCTGGCGTCTCGACGATCTTGGCCTTGCCTACGACGACCTCCCAAGTGCCCACGGGCATGGGGCCCGGCACGTAGCTTCGCGACGCGGCCTCAATGCCTACGACGGCAGGCTCGCTGTTGCCTCCGCCCCAGCCGCGAAACCCGTTCGGGTCGTCGAGCCCCCAGTCGAGAATGTTCTCGGAGGAAAGGTCATCGTGCCGAACTTCGATTTCAGCGATGCCCTCGGGGACCTCGAACGGCAGGAAGAAGTGGGTCTCCGGACCCTCGGGCACGGTGCCCTGAATCCGCTCCCCCGAGCAGGGTTCCTGCGCGCGGGCGACGTTGGCGGCGAGCACGAGACTGGCGGCAAGCCAGAGGAGATGTAACGGCATCGAGGCACATTGGGCGCGGCATCAAGCGCTAAGAATGGGGCACGGCGTGACGACACGATGCTAAGCTCGAGTGGTGGCACCGGTCCTCGATCTCGATGTCGAAACCTTCACCCGTGACGGCGTTTCGATCCTGCGGGGCATTCGCTGGCAGATCTCCCCGGGAGAGCACTGGGTGGTTCTTGGCGCCAATGGGGCGGGCAAGAGCTCGCTGCTTTCGATCGTAGCGGGCTACGAGTGGCCCAGCAGAGGTCGCGTCGCGGTTCTCGGCGAGACCTATGGCGAGTGCGACATGCGAGCCCTGAAGGAGCGGATCGGCTGGGTCAGCTCGTCGCTTTTCTCCTGGCTGCCAGCGCGCCAAAGCGCCCGACAGGTCGTGGCGACCGGCATCCACGCGACCATCGGCAACTGGCACGAGCTAAGCGCCGAAGACCTCATTCGAGCAGACGACGCCCTCCGCAGCATCGGTGCGTTCGCATTCCGCAACAAACGCTACGGCGTGCTCTCGCAGGGCGAAAAACAGCGGGTCATGATCGCGCGCGCGCTCGTGACGAAACCGAAGCTCCTAATCCTCGACGAACCGTGCGCCGGCCTCGACCCCGGGGCTCGCCAGCACCTGATCGACGACGTCGATCGCCTGTGCGCAAAACGAGGCGGCCCTACACTGATTCTGGTCAGTCACCACGTCGAAGAGATCCCGCCACACGCCACCCACGCCTTGCTCCTGAAGGAAGGCGGCCTCCTAGCCTCCGGCCCGCTTCGCGAAGT
>CBESWY010000159.1:0-6509 GCA_965533395.1 uncultured Myxococcales bacterium | reverse complement strand
AGCCGCGAGGGCGGAAGCAACGACCGCGAGCGAAAAGACTGATGTCGACCCTGCGCGTCTACAAGATGCGCGCGAACGCGGTCATTCCGCGCTACGAGACGAAAGGCGCGGCGGGGATGGACCTCGCCGCCTGCCTGGATGATCCACTCGTGATCGCCCCGGGCGAAACGGCGCGCGTGCCGACTGGCTTGCAAATCGCGCTGCCCGCAGGTCAGGAGGGGCAGGTTCGCCCTCGTTCAGGCCTAGCCGCGCGTCACGGGGTCACTGTGCTCAACGCGCCCGGCACGATTGACGAAGACTACAGAGGCGAGGTTCAGGTGCTTCTCATCAACCACGGCAGTGCGCCCTTCACGATTGAATCGGGGGATCGCATCGCCCAACTCATCGTGGCCCAGGTCACCCGAGTCGAAATCGACGTCGTGAACGACGAAACGGGCCTCGGTGGGACCGCGCGCGGTCTCGGTGGCTTCGGCAGTACCGGGGTTTAGAGAGCGCGGTCCATCAGCTGAGCGATGGTGGTCTTGGGCGCGGCACCAACGTGCTGCGCAACGAGCTCACCGCTCTTGAAGACCATCAAGGTCGGAACGCCGCGAATGCCGTACTTCGACGCGGTGCCGGGGCTTTCGTCGATGTCGAGATGGGTCACCTTGACCTTGCCGACATACTCGTCCGCTAGTTGATCGATGAGCGGCGCAATCTGCTTACACGGCCCACACCAGACCGCCGAAAAATCGACGAGCACAGGGTCGTCCGATTGGAGAACCTCCGTGTCGAAGTTCAGGTCGTTTACTGCGTGTACGTTTGCGCCAGCCATCTCAGCTCCTCTTGGGGTTGTTCGAGATGCAATAAGTAAGGACGCACCGTCCCCTTGTCAACGTGCCGCCGCTCCCGGCTACCGCGTAAACCCCCACCATGGTAGGCTTTTCAGTGACCTGCCACACGCTGGTGGGGGCCTCGAGACAACCATGAAAGCCGGCCTTTTCATCGCCACTGCGCTGCTCTACGCCATCGCGTGCGTCCTGTACTTGTTCCTATTGATCCGCGGCTCGAACCGGGCGCAACGGGTGCCGGGGACCGTGTTCGTGGCCGCCCTCGGTGCGCATCTCGCCTTCCTCTTGTTGGAAACTCCAGCTCCCGGCGAGTTGCCGCTCGCCGACATCGCACAGATCTTGAGCGTTTCGTCGTTTGGGATTGGCATCGCATTCCTACTGGCCTCCTATCGCTTCGACGTCACGATCTTGGGCGCGTTCGTCGCCCCGCTGTCGCTGATGCTCTTTCTCGCATCTGGGCTTGGCAGTAGCTATGCACCGGTTCCCGCGAAAGTGCAGTCGGTCATGCTCACGCTTCACATCGCTGCCAACGTGGTCGGCTTGATCGCCTTCGCACTCGCTTTCGTCGCCGGTGTTGCATACATGGTTCAGGAAGGGCTTCTTCGGCGTCGCCAGCTGAGCGGGGTCTTCCAGCGACTGCCATCACTCGACGTCCTCGATACGATGGGCCTACGAGCTGTCTTGGTTGGCTTTCCACTGCTTACCTTCGGCATGATCACGGGGACGTTCTGGCTGCTACGTGCCGGCGGCGCGGAGTTCTACGTCAGCCAAGCGCTCGGCCTCGTGGCCTGGGGCATCTTCGCTGGCGTCATCGTGCTTCGCGTGGCCGCAGGCTGGCAGGGTCGAAAGGCCGCGCTCGGCACGATGATGGGCTTCGTATTCACGCTGCTGGTTCTGGCCGGCTATGCGCTTCGGGCTGCAGGAGGCAACGCCTGATGCGCGACTTCGTCGTGGTCGGCCTCTCCCATCGTACGGCGCCCGTTGAGGTCCGAGAGCGCCTCGCCGTGTCGCCCGATCGCCTCGAGCAGGAGCTCCGCGAGATCGCCAGCAATGGCCACTTCGACGAGGCGCTTCTGATCTCGACCTGCAATCGCGTCGAGCTTTACGCCACCAGCATGAACCCGATCGGAGCCGCGCGAAACGCTCGAGAAGCTTTTGAGGAGCGCCTCTCCAACCCCGTCGGGGACGAAGTGCTCTATCAGGAGCGGGGCGTCGATGTCATCCGTCACGTATTTCGGGTCGCTTCGAGCTTGGCCTCCCTGGTCGTTGGCGAGCCACAGATCTTAGGCCAGGTCAAAGAGGCCTTTGACGCCGCGAGAGGGGCCGGCACGGTAGGCACGCTGCTCGGTCGCTGTTTCACGCAAGCATTCGCGACGGCCAAGCGAGTTCGATACGAAACCGGAATCGCCGAAGGCACGGTGAGCGTGAGCTCGATCGCATGCGAGCTGGCCAAGAAGATTTTCGGGAACCTCGAAGGCCGACGCACGCTTCTGCTCGGCGCAGGCGAAATGGGCGAGTCCGCCGCGCGTAGCCTCCGGCAAACCGGAACTCAGCTTCACGTCGTCAATCGCAGCGACGAACGCGCACAACGGCTAGCCGAAGTTTGCGGCGGACGCGCGGTTCCCTACGAACGACTCAGCCTGGAGCTCGCGGACGCCGATGTCGTCATCGCCTCGACTGCAAGTGAGAAGTTCATCTTGACTCCGGAGCTCATGAAGGGAGTCGTTCGAACCCGGCGTCATCGGCCCCTGTTCATCATCGATATCGCCGTGCCCCGCGACGTCGATCCGCGGGTCGGCAACATGGACAACGTGTTCGTGTACGACGTTGACGACCTTCAGCAGGTTGCAGAGGAGAACCTCTCCGTTCGGGCAAGAGAAGCCGCGCGGGCGGAGCAGATCGTGGAGGAAGAGGTGGAGTCGTTCCTGAGCTGGCGTCGGTCGCTCGAGCTGGCTCCGACCATAGTCGCCCTTCGCAAGCGGTTTGGGCAGATCGCAGCCGAGGAGCTCGAGCGAACCGTGCCGCGACTCGATAGCGCCAGCCCGGCCGACCGTGCGGTCCTCGAAGCCATGAGCCGTTCTCTGGTGAACAAGCTGCTGCACCAACCAATGACCCAGCTCAAAGCTGGCGCCGGCGGGCCCGACGGCGCCCTGCTCATCGACGCGGTCCGGCGACTGTTCGCGCTCTCCGATGAAGAAGCGGCGGCCAAAGACGCCGCGACGGATGACTCGAAGGACGCCGCGGTCTCACAGCTGGCCGCAGCGACGGGGTCGACAGGCGAATCAAAGTGAAACTACGCATCGCAACACGCAGGAGCAATCTTGCGCTGGTCCAAACACGCTGGGTCGGCGCTCAGCTTCGGGTTCACTTTCCTGAGCTCAGCGTCGAAGAGGTACACGTCAAGACCAAGGGCGATCGGATTCAGGATCGTCCGCTCGCGCTAGTCGGCGGCAAGGGGCTGTTCGTGAGTGAGGTGGAGGCGGTGGTCGTCCGTGGCGAGGCGGATTTCGCGGTCCACTCCTTGAAAGACGTTCCGGGCGACGTTCCGCTGGCAGAAGGGATGGGCATCCTGAGCGTGCCTGTCCGCGAAGACCCGCGTGACGTTCTGGTCACCGTCGACGGAACCGATCTGGCCTCGCTGAAACGCGGCGCGAAAGTCGGCACGACCTCCCGCCGGCGCGTGGTTCAGCTGCAGCGACAACGCCCCGACCTCTGCTTCGTGCCGCTCCGGGGAAACATCGAGACACGCCTCCGTAAGCTTCACGAAGGGCAATGCGATGCAATCGTCTTGGCCGCGGCAGGCCTTGCGCGGACGGGCGTGCTCGCAGAGACGCCCCACGTGGTTTTGCCGACCGATCTTTGCCTGCCGGCAGTTGGTCAGGGAGCGCTGGCAATCGAAGGCCCGATCGCGAACGAATCGCTCCATGCGCAGCTCCAATCGATCGAAGACCCGATCGCACGCATTCAGATTACTGCCGAGCGCGCAATGCTCCAGAAGCTCGAAGGCAACTGCCATTCCTCGATCGCGGGTCATGCGAGCGCGGCAAACGGCAGGCTTCAGCTCGACGCAATGGTGGCCTCGTACGATGGCGACCAGATGCTGTCGGCGATGTCGGACACCTATCTCGACCTTGGCTCCCCCGATGCGATGAAGTTCGCGCATCGGTTGGGCGAAGAGGTCGCCGACCATCTTTTGTCAAAGGGCGCCCACGATTTGATCGAGCAAGCGGAGCTAGCCGCAGTGCGAAATCAGTTGATCAGTAACTGAGGATCGGCCCGCCAACTCGAGTCGAGAATGCGCCGCACTCCGCCGATGGACTGCTGGAGCCATTCATCGCCCGCATCGCGGCCCACAGTTGCGACGTAAACCGTTTCGCCTTCAAACGAGATGGCATGCACTACTACGCTCTGCCCCTCGAGCGCACTCGGTAGTCGCCCATTGAACGACGGCGATCCCAGGAGCGGTGCAACGGCGCCGAGCGCTTCGCAGATCGAGCGCTCGCCCGCCCCTGCGACCAGCAGGCCGTTGTCGATTGCCACAACGACGGCGTCGAGCTCGCCCTTCAGCCGGGAGCTCTCGAGCTGAAGGCACAGCGCGCTGTATGGATCATGACTTCGACGTATGCGGCGTTCGTACATGGATACTCCCCGAGTGATGTAGGTGCATGTAGACTATTATCCCACGGCATCCGGAGCAAGAATCTGCAGAAAGCGGTGAATTCCGGCAAATCGACACCGCGAGCAACACTGCTAGAGTCGCGCTGAAATGAGTCTCGCAGACGTGCTCGGCAGTCACCGAGTGGTGGTGACCGTCGGCAGCGGCGGGGTCGGAAAGACCACGACGGCGGCAGCCATGGCTGTCTACGCGGCAATGGACGGCCGAAAAGTCCTTTGCCTCACGATCGACCCGGCGCGGCGCCTGGCCAACAGTCTGGGTCTCGACGAAATGACGATCAGCGAGCAGGACGTGCCCTCGTCGCTGTTCGAGACCCATGGGTTGCAGTGCAAGGGCTCACTATCGGCGATGATGCTCGACACGAAGCGTACCTTCGATGATCTCGTCGCGAGGCACGCATCGAGTGACGAAGCACGCGACCGAATCCTGAACAACCAGATCTACAAGTACGTCGCGAGCTCGCTGGCCGGTACGCAAGAGTACATGGCGATGGAGAAGCTCCACGAGGTGCGCAAGGATCCGACCTGGGATCTAATCGTGCTCGACACGCCGCCAACCGCAAGCGCCCTGGACTTCCTCACGGCGCCCGAGCGCCTGATCGACGCGATCGACTCACCTGCGATGCGGTGGTTTCTTCAGGTCTTCGAGGGCGCGGGCAAGGAAGCATTTGGCCTGGTCGGCCGCGGCGCGACGGTGCTGCTCCGAGGCATCGGCAAGATCACGGGCATCGAGTTCTTGGAGCAGGTTGCGGAGTTCGTGAGCGGAATCAACGACCTGTTCGGAGGCTTCAAGGAGCGGGCAGAGCAGGTTTCCGATGCGCTGCGGAGCCCGGAGGTCGCGTTCGTGTTGGTGACGAGCCCCGATCCGCTGGCCATCGGCGAAGCTCGATTCTTCAGCGAAAAGCTCCAGGATGCGGGCATGAAACGCGAAGCGATCATCGTCAACCAGGTCCATACGCTGATCCCCGAGCCCAAGATCTCGGCCGAAGCGCAGGTGGCGGAGCTACGGAAGGTGCTCCCCGAATCACTCGACGCCGCTGACATTCAGCCCCGGCTCAGCGAGGCCCTGACTCTGGAGCGCCGCTGGGCGGTGGCGGACCGGGCGGAAGTCGTACGATTGAACGAGCAGGTCGGCTCGGACACCCATATTGTGGAAGTACCTGCGTTCGACGAAGATGTGCACGACCTCGCCGCCCTTGCCAAGGTGGCTTCGTTCCTCACCATGGCTAGCTGACCCGCCATCATGCCGACTGAATCACCAGCGCCCTGGAGCGCCATCATCCTCGCAGCCGGCGAGGGGACGCGAATGAAGAGCGCGCGACCCAAGGTCCTGCACGAGATTGCCGGACGGGCGCTGCTTTGCTGGGTGGTGCAAGCAGCCCTCGACGCAGGCGCATCTCGCTGCCTCGTTGTCGTAGGTCACGGTCGCGACGACGTGGAGCGGCTGCTCGTGACGCGATTCGGCGATCGCGTGGAGATGGTGCTCCAACCCGAACAGCGGGGCACGGGGGACGCCGTCCGCTGCGCCGTCAAAGCGGACGCTTCGCTCGAAGGGCGCGTTCTGGTGCTTTACGGCGACTGCCCTTTGATCCCAGCTGCGCTGCTGCGGAATCTGGTCGAGGAGTCGGACCGAGCTGGGGCCGAACTCGGTCTCGTCACCGCCACACTGAGCGATCCGAGCGGCTACGGCCGCATCGTGCGGACCGCCCATGGCAGCGTGCAGCGAATCATCGAAGACCGCGACTGTTCCGCCCATGAGCGACGCATCGAAGAGGTGAATCCCGGGCTGTACGCCATTCGTGCGGGCTTCTTGCGAGAAGCCATTGGACAGCTGACACCGAACAACGCCCAAGCTCAACTCTACCTGACCGACGTGGTCGCACTGGCGGCGGAGCGCGGCGAGGTGCTAGACCTTCGAGGTGACATGACGGAGCTCACGGGCGTCAACGATCAGAAGGACCTGGCACTCGCGTCGGCAACGCGGCGTCGTCGCATGGCGGAAGA
>CBESWY010000158.1:0-5000 GCA_965533395.1 uncultured Myxococcales bacterium | reverse complement strand
TATTGCGTGTTGCTCTCGGATTGCGGTCATTTAGACCGCCTCTTGAATTGACCCTAGTCGTACGTTTTGTTGCACGACTCGGGACCCGAGTATGTAACTATTGATTCCGATTCAGTTTTCAAAGATCGATCGGCGGAATGCCCGCAGACCCCCTGCAAAGGGACGCCGAAGTTAGCGCGGAACCGGAGTCGGTCAAGCAGGAATGTCCACTTTCGGTGCCCCCTGCTAACCGTCTGAAATCAAAGGTTTTTGTCGGCGCAAATCCGACGCATTTCTCGGATCTGACCCCGGCATCTGCTCAAAGAGGGTTTCGATCCCGATCGATCGCGACCAGGAGATGCCCATCGACGTCGTCGGTGGCGGGGTCGGCAATCCACGGGCTGAGGCATTCCCGGTCGAGCACGCATGGGTCGGTGAGCGTTCCCAAGAACGCCACGAGGTCTTCGACGTCTTGATCGGTGAGCTCGAACGGAGCGCGCAGCGAGTCGATCCCTCTGCCGGAGACTTCGAGGAAGTCGAGCATCTCTTGCGTGTTGCGGTCGAAGTCTTCGGAGGCCGCGAGAGGAATCGTGGACGGGTCGAAGCGGTCGATCGCGGCCCGCGGATCCAAATGATGGCGCACCACGTCGGCAAGATTGTCATAGGCGCCTGCGTGGAGGTACGGGCCGGTCGCCGAGACGTTCAACAGCGAGGAGGTGCGAAAGGAGAAGCGATAGTTGCGGTCGTCGTTTTCGCGTGCACGCCCGTGGTCATTCGTGGTCAAGAAGCCATCGCCCTTGCCGCGACCGAGCTGCGGCGCGCAGATCGAATGGAAGTCTTCGTCGGTGAAGAAGTCGCCTGCATGACAGTTCGCGCAGTTTGCGCCGCCGTCTTCGCGCGTACGAAAAAACAATAGCGCGCCGCGCTTCGCGGGACCGCCGATCGCGTCATGGTTGCCTTCGACGTACGCGCGCCAGGGCGTGTCTGTGAATACCTGCGAATCTTCGTAGGCCGCGATCGCTTCTGCGATGCGCGAGTAATTGATGTCCGAAGAGCCGAACGCGGCTTCGAACTCGGCGTCCCAGCGTCCGTCTTCCGCCAGACGTTGCTCGAGCGCAGTGCGAAGCTCGGCGTTGGTTCCGTCGAGCACGAACTCGAAGCCGCGCATCTCGTCGGCCGAAGTCACCGGGAAACGCGCCTGTGCTTCGGAGAGGCTCGCGCCTGCATCGGGGTCGGACGTTCCAAAGTCGCTGTCTGGAGTTCGGGTGCCGCCGGCATCGAGGTCCTCGACACGCGAATCCCAGAACAAGCCCTTCTCCCAGAGCGCGATGTTGAACGTGGTCGGCGCGTTGCGGGGGACGGTCAGGTCGCCATCCGGATGGGTACGGCCGGGTCCGAGCAGGTCGGGGTCGTCCGCGCCAACGCCGATCGACATGGGCAAGCCGTCTCCACCGCCGAGCACCGGGTGATGACAAGTCACGCAGGCGGAATCGCGATCGCCGCCGAGGCTCTTGCTGAAGAAGAGCTTGCGCCCAAGCTGCGCGATCGGTTCGTCGATGCTTGGAAGCTCGCGACCCAGAGCAGGGTCGCCGCGCAGCCCTTGCTGTTGAATCAAGCCTCGAAGGGCGATGTCGGTTTCGCTCCCCGGGTCCGACGTCGAGCCGCCGCAGGCGATCAGCGCAAACATTCCCACAACCAAAACAAGCCAAGTCGTCATCGCGCGCATCGCCACACCGCCTAAATTAGGATTAGATTGATCGGCATATCACGTGGTGGCGAGGCTGGCGGGCCACACCTCGCCGCAAGGCCGGCGGATGTTCGATAGCTCACCGATGAAACCGGAGATATAGTTGAATTACGCTTTTTTGACAAAATATTGTTATTTTGACATATTATTGTCATGAAGCTTCAAAGCCTCTTTATCGAGAACCGTCGCCTGTATCAGGCTCTGAAGCAGTGGAGGGACGCCCTGCATGAGGGCTTGGGGCTGACCGCTGCGACGCACGGAATTCTCGATGCGCTCCTTCTCGGAGGGGAGGCGACGGTTCCCCGGATCGCGCGGGAGCGAGGGGCATCGCGTCAACACGTCCAGCAGCTCGTGGACGCGCTCCTCGAGCGCGATCTGGTCGAGCGCCACGGCAACCCCAACCACAAGCGATCTTCGCTGATCGCGTTGACGGACAAGGGTCGGGCGCTCGTCGAGAACATGCGTGCCGAAGAGCGCAACGCGATCGGACGCATTCAAGCCGGCGTCTCGGACCACGCTATCGAGGAGGCAGAGCTGGTGCTCGCGGCATGGCGTACAGCGCTCCAGCACGACACCGAGCGAAGGGCCGCACGCTTGTAGACACCGCGACTTGATCGTAAGTGATTTCGCATGGCGCTGATCTACTACGCCATCCCCTTCTTCCTGGTGACCTTGGGCATCGAGCGCTGGCTCGTCCATCGGAAGGACCAACGGGACGGCCGCGAGGTCAAGCTGGCCGGCTTCACGAAGAAGGACTCCTTCGCGAGCCTTTCGATGGGTGTTGGTTTCTTGCTGATTGATTCGACGCTCAAGCTTCTGCCGTTTGCAGGCCTCGCGTGGTTCTACCAGTTTCGGCTCTTTGACATTCCCGTGGTCTGGTGGTCTTGGATCCTCCTGCTCTTCGCGGAGGACTTTTGCTACTACTGGTTCCACCGGCTTCATCACGAGGTGCGCGCACTTTGGGCTGCGCACGAGAACCATCATTCGAGCACGCACTACAACCTGACGACCGCGCTTCGGCAGTCCTGGACGACTCCGTTCACGGGCTTCCTTTTTTGGGTTCCGCTCCCTTTGCTCGGCTTTCCGATCGAGATGATCATCATCCAAAAGTCGATCAGCTTGCTGTACCAGTACTGGCTGCACACCGAGCTCATCGACCGCCTCGGCTGGTTCGGCGTCGTGTTCAACACGCCTTCACACCACCGTGTTCATCACGGACGCAATCCGATCTACCTCGACCGGAACCATGCTGGCATCTTCATCATCTGGGACAAGATCTTCGGCACCTTCGAGCCCGAAGGAGAGCCGGTCGACTATGGGCTCACCAAGAACATCCACACCTACAACCCCGTACGCATCGCGTTTCACGAATGGCGCGCGATGCTCCGCGACGCGTGGAACGCGAAGAGCTGGCGAGGCCGGCTTGGATATCTCGTCATGCCGCCCGGCTGGACCGAGGACGGCGCGGGCAAGACCGCGCCCGTCTTGCGGCGGGATTACCTAGGAGCACAGGCACTAGACCATCGATCTACTGGAAGATGATGGTCTGCTCGGCGTTGGCCGCCGCTTCTTCGATGTCGAATGCCAAATTCCGGACGGCCGCACGAAGTAAAACGCCGGGTGGATCGGCTGATCCACCCGGCGTGTAGCAAGCAAGCCTCAGCCGCTAGTTGCGCCTACAGCGGCGAATCCCCAAGCCAAAACCAAGCATCAGTAGTAGAAGACCCCCGCTCGGCGCGCCTTGGTCTGGCGTCCCGACCGTGCAGCCCACGCCGCGCCCGCCTTGAAGAATCAAGCGGCCCGTATCGAGCGCTTCGTCGAGCTCTTCCAAGTAGTCCGGAATGCCGTTGCCGTTCTCGTCGGCCGCCTCGTCACCGTCGTCGATGCCATCGCCATCGCTGTCGGTGTCGAGCCAGTTGACCAGTCCGTCGCCGTCCGGGTCGTTGTCGCCGGTCGCGTCCGATGCCGCGATTTCGTCGGCCGTGTCGATGCCGTCGCCGTCATCATCCTCGTCGAGGTAGTTGGGCGTGCCGTCGCCATCGGTGTCGTCGTCCGTCGGGTCCGAGTCGCCGTCTGGGCTCTCGTCCACGGTGTTGACGCCGTCGCCGTCATCGTCCTCGTCTTCGAAGTCCGGCGTTCCGTCGCCATCGGAGTCCTCACAAGTCGCGGGTTGCGCCGGGTTTCCGGGCGGCGAGCACTCCACGGTGTCGGGAATCCCATCACCGTCGGAGTCCGGCACGTCGGCTTCGATACGGCAGCTGGCGCTGCAGCCATCGCCATCGACCGCATTGCCGTCGTCGCACTCCTCCCAGCCGGAGGCGAGGTCGATCACGCTGACCCTGTCATCGCCGCAGACGCCGAGGTAGTCCGGCCGTCCGTCGCCGTCGCTGTCCGAGCAGCCCAGGCCAAAGTCCGCACACTCATCGACGGTCAGAACCCCATCGTTGTCGTCGTCGGGATCGAGATAGTCAGGCGTGCCGTCATTGTCCGAGTCCTGGTTTGTCGGGTCGTTGTCCCCGTCGTAGTTCTCGTCGGCGGTGTCGATGCCGTCGTTGTCGTCGTCTGCATCGTCAAAGTTCGGATCTCCATCATCGTCCGTGTCCGGACAGCTCGGGGGATCGCCCGCCGGGTCGCCTGGCGCCGGACATTCGATGACGTCGGGAATCCCGTCGCCGTCGGTGTCGAGCGGCGTGGTGTCGAGATCGAGGGAGTCAGGCGTGCCGTCGCCGTCGCCGTCCGGGCAACCTGCGCCGGGATCGGAGCATTCGAAGACGGTGTCGACGCCGTCGTTGTCGTCGTCCGTATCCTGGAAGTCCGGAACCGTGTCGCCATCCGTGTCCTGCGTCGGCGCGTCAGTGCCGCCGTCATCGGGGTCGAACGCGTCGTCGAGGCCGTCCCCGTCGCTGTCCCCGCCGAGTGCAACCGTGTCTGGAACGCCGTTCATATCCGCGTCGTGGCCTTCGAGCAGGTCGAGGATACCGTCCCCGTCCGCGTCCTCGTCGAGGTAGTCGGCGCTGCCATCCGAATCCGAATCCGTACAGCTTGCAGGAGCGCTGCACTCCACCGTATCGGTGATTCCGTCCCCGTCGCTGTCGATATCGCGATGGTTCGGGACGCCGTCCCCGTCCGCGTCACACGCGGTGGGATCGACGCGGCATTCGGTCGATGTGGGAATCCCGTCGTCGTCGTCATCGGGGTCGAGGTGATCCGGGTCCCCGTCCCCATCGGTGTCGACGCAGCCGGCCACGTCGCCTGCGCATTCGACCTCGTCAGG
>CBESWY010000157.1:0-6543 GCA_965533395.1 uncultured Myxococcales bacterium | reverse complement strand
CGGCGTCAGCGCCACTCCTCAGCGTTTTCATCGACTTCGTATCCGTCGATGGCGCGTGGCTTCGGACCGGTGACTTTCTTCATCTTCGGGCCGTCGGGATGCTTGACGTTGCCGCCCTGAAGCCAACCGCGAAATGGATCCTCGATCCGTACTCCAGGACCACCTTGCTCGATTAGCGGGATCCATGGAAGCTTAGCCATGGAATCCACGACGTTCTTGAGCTCTGGCTCCGGCGTGCCTGGATCGGCCTCGACGATGACCGGGGGCTCATAGTTGATTTCGATGACTGTAGAGGCTGTCTTCGACTGGGTCGTATCTTCGAGCGGTCTCAACACCACGGTGCCGACGCGTCGCTCGACGCATTTGAGCGCCGCTGCGGATAAGCCGGATCCGTATGCGCTGGGCTCGATGCACATTCCCGTGGGGCGGACGATCGCGCTGACGCTGATGCGCATCGTCGCAGAGCTGCTCGACGTGAAATCCCGGACGCAATCCGTCGGCAGACCCACGGCTGCCTTGAGCTCGGCTCCCAGGTCGCGCTCCACCGCTTCTTTTGTCGCCGGCCGGACGACCATCCGTCCGGGCTGGGCCGGCGAGGGCCATTCGCGCGGCCCTTTCGGAGGTGCCGGCGGCATCTGAGAAATCGGCTGTCGAACGACCGTCTGGCGCGCGCCGCGAACCGGCTCTTCTCCGCTCTGACAACCGCAGACCAGCATCGCGGCGACGCAGACAGCCCAAGCGCGAATCATGGTTCTAGTCTACCGCGCAATGCCGCGTGGCGGTACTTCGCGTGCCCAGCCCCGCCTAGCGCCGCCAAGCTAGGCCCAGCGCGCCGGCAAAGTACTGGTCGAGCGCGCCTCCGGCCACGTACGGCGGATCGGGTGGCACCGGGTTCAGGTCGAAGCCGTAGCGGCGATAATCGCCGCTGAGCCGGATTTCAAAGCCCTTCGGAAGCGCAAACCCCATCATCAGCAGGGCATCCATGCCGTTCGCCTTGGCCTCCGGGAACCAAACATTCGTGCCGATCCCCCCGACGGAGAAGGTGCCGCGGAAGGCGATGCTCGCGGCCAGGATGAAAAGCTCCTTCTTTCCTATCTCGACCCGAAAGCCCCCGCCCACTCGGACGAATTCGTATTTCACGCTTGGGATGCCCGCGGTGTTGTCTTCGCCGGGCACGGGCGGACCCGACAGGCCGAAGCTGAAGCGGTGCACGCCGTAGCCGAGCACGACCGAGGGCTCCCAGCGCCCCTTCGGGTAGCGCCAACGAAGGCCGATGAGAAACTGCTGAGATTCCGTCGGAAACGTCGCGCCATCGGCTCGGGTCGAGTCGATCTTGAACAAGCGCTCCCACTCGAAGTCGATCCCGAACTGCGCCCCGACGCCGGCTGTGAAGTGTGCGCCAGGGAAGTACTGAAACTTGATGCCGACGCCCGGGCCGGCTTTGAGCGTGTAATCGCGCAAGTCCCCGCGAAGGTCGTCATTATAGTTGAAGGTGCGATGCACGACGCGGAAATCGACCTCGATGTCGACCGCAGCCGGACGATCCCCTTTGCGTCGCTTCTCCTTAGCCTTCGGCTTGGGCCCGTCCTTCTCCTTGATTTTCGATGAGGTCGAGTCGGACCGCGTTGGGGTCGCCGCAGCGATGGGTGCGGCAATCGCAGCTCCGGGAACGGCCACCCCCAGTTTTCTAATGTCCTTGCGAAAGTCGGACCCGATATTTGCCTGGACGGACTTGGCCAAGGCAGCCGACGTACTGGCGTCGTAGTAGTGCTGACTGATCACTTTGGCACTGTCGCCGTCGACCAATCGGATGTAGGCCGACCAAACGCGGTCCTCGTACAAGACGTCCCCGTCGATGAGCCCGCTCACGGCAAGAGCGGAAGCCGGGGCAACGTGCCCCCCTTCGGACCTGAGATTGGCGCCCATGCTCTTGGCCTTCGCGGCAAACTGCTTGTTTGGAAGCATTTCGACAGGTTCCGAGCGAAGCCCGCGCACCGCCGCGCCCCGAACTTTGCCCGACTGTGCGCCCGTGAATGGCCTGATGACGAGCCGTGGCTGGGTCGGCGCTGGCATCTTGGGTTCCGCCTTGGGAGCTGCGGCTCGGGCGGCGCCCGCCAATGGCATCCGCCCGGTCTTCATCAGCTCGGCGACGATACGATTGGAAAGGCGTGTCAAGCTCGACGACGTGTTGCGAAATTTCTCGACCCGCTGACCTTTGGCGTTTCGCACTTCTGTGTCGCCGACCCATCGGCCTTCGACGCGCCGGACGCGCGTTCTCACCAGCGTGCCGGCGTCGAGTCTCGCCGCCTGCTTCGCATAGCCCTTGGTATTCCTCACGACGGCGTTGACTCGCTTGAGTGCAACGAGGTCGACCTCGGCCCCAGCCAAACCCTTCTGTACCTTCTGCCGGACCTTGGCAGCTTGCGCGCCCTGGAATGGCAGCAACGCAACCGGGCCGTCATCCGCAGAGGCACGCCCTGAAGACAAACACAAACTCAACAACAGTGTCATCGCGCCGAAGCGCACGATTCGCATCGACTATCCCCCGTCTAGCGTTCCTTGCCCGGAACCACCCAAGTCGATGATCCACTCTCGAATCACCTCGACGTCGCTGTCCGGGAGGATGCTCAGGAGCGGCATTCTTGAACCGCAGATGCCGATCGTTCCCAGGACCTTGTCGAAGAGGTAGCTACCGTTCGGATCGCCGGCCACGACCAGGATCCTCGCTTCGCATCCGACCCCCGTCGCGTTGACATTCAAGACGCGACTCTCGACGCCAGGCGACAGCAAGTTGAGGTTTGCCGCCGTGGTGACGTCGTCGTGACAACCAATGGTGGCACAGCTCTCATCGAACACCGTCTGGACGTCTTTGGGAATCGTGCCCCCGTCGATGAAGGCGTCGGGGTCCGCTAGGCTCCCCACACAGCCGGCACCCCCCGACACCGCCACCAGCACAAACAACACTGAAGCAAGGCGTTTCATCCCGCTCGTTGATCCCCCCGAATCATTCATAAAGCTTAGTAGGCTATGGCACTTCCCGTCGAGTTCTGCCGTATTTTTCTGTAATCCGGCGGACTCAGGGGCGGTTGAGGCCCCAGTCGTAGGGCTGAAAAACCACGTCGAACTCCGCACCCCGGGCCCGCTCGAGCTCGGCTGCGACCTCCGGTGTGGCGAATGCCAGGATGAAGTCCTCGATCGTCGCCGGACGGCCCAGGCGCCGCGCGTGCTCCTCGAAATCGGGCTTGTACCAATCGAAGATCGCCGATAGCTGAATTTCCTCGGCTTCGTCGTCGACGCGCACGTGGACCGGGCTCGAACAAAATGCCTGGGTTACCGCGTCTAGCTGCTCGTCCAGCTGCGCGGGCTCGAAGGCGAAGGGCATCAGCGCTGGGCATGACTTCGACGCGCAGTTGATCGCTGCATGAATCCGAGCGTCGAGGAAGCCACGGATCAGCTCGTTTTCGAGGTCGTAGAGATTGATCTCTCCACCGTCGAGCGGCAATTGAAGCCCATAGAAGAACCCGAACCCTGCCCTCGGGTCCAACCAGCCGTGAACGTCGTGCACCGTGTCGATCGGCCAGTTGTCGACGACCGCGAATACGACCAGCGCGTTGTAGGCGTTGACGTAGTAGCTCAGGCGCTCGGGGTCCGTCGTGAAGCGATCCGGAGTCGCCCGAGGCCCTGTCTTTCCGAGCGTCGCAATGAAGCGCCGGAGCTCGGCCTCGTCCGCTCGCACGGCCTCGTAGTCGACACCCTCTGGTTGCACCCACCGGCCGAGCGCGGCGTTCCACCAGCTGTAGTCGAAGCCGCCCGACCCTTGCGGGAAAGGTTTCGCATCAACCTCAATCGAACGCATTCCGAGAGCCTTGACCGTCAAGACCCCGGTTGCAGCGATCACGAGCGCGATCAAGAGTGCAATCGCCCACCAGCGTGCATACCAAGGTTTCAATTGCGCATCCATCTCGGAAGTATGGCACGGGCCCGCAAATCGTTACATTGGTCTTGGCGGAGCTTCTCGACCAGGCCCGCGTCCGCTACTCGGGGGCCCCGCGATCGAAGGCCGATCGCACGGCGGGGGCCCGCAGGTCGGACACAACGACGGGCGCGCCTGCAGCTTGCAAGGTCGAGGCCTCGTAGCCACCCGTGCTCACCGCGACGCAATGCGCTCCGATCGCCTCGGCTGCCGCGACATCGTGTGGCGTATCTCCTATCACGACGACCCGAGCGTCCCCCATTTTCGCGCCGGTTCGTGCCAAACCCCTGCGGAGCGCGGTTCGCAGAAGCTCGGGACGATCTGCGTGATCGGAACCGAAGCCTCCGAACGCGAAAAACGAATCAAGACCGCCTCGCGCGAGCTTCGCATAGGCGGCGGGCTCGGTGTTTCCGGTTCCAAGGCCCAAAACGACGTCATCGCGATCGCTCAGCTCGGAGAGCAGCGACAGGACACCGGGCAGGACTTCAAATGCACTCGCTCGTTGGAGCTCGCCCGGCAAATGCGCGACGTAGCGCCGGAGAACGTCGTGAATCAAGTCGTCATCAGCAGCCACGCCGTATTGCATGAGCGCCGCGCGGACGATCCACGGATCGGTGCGCCCTGCAAACTCGACCGCGTGCAAGCTCACTTCCTCGTCCAGCTCATCGAGCACTTCGCTCAACGCAAGCTCGACGGCACGCCGGCCGGCGCCGCCCGCGCGCAAGAGTGTTCCGTCGATGTCGAACAAGGCGATGATACGCTGCATCGAACGAATGTAGCAGGCCGGGGTTTTCATAGTAGGCTCCGCCCGACCGATGGACCTTCAACTTCTTGCCAAGCTCCCCCTCTGGCTTGCCGCTTTCCTGCTATCGCTGACCTGCCACGAGGCGGCGCACGCGCTGGCCGGCAAGATCGGAGGTGACTCGACCGCGGCGGCACAGGTGACGCTCGATCCCTTGCCGCACATCCGCAGGGAGCCCTTCGGCGCGATCGTGGTTCCGATCCTGTCGTTCCTTCTGCAGGGCGGCGGCTGGATGATCGGCTGGGCCAGCGCGCCCTACGACCCCAACTGGGCAAGTCGACACCCGAGGCGAGCTGCTGGGATGGCGGCCGCCGGTCCGGCGGCGAATTTCGCGCTGGCCCTGCTCGCCGCGCTGGCCATGCGCATCGGCATCTCGGCCGGTTACTTCACGCTGCCCGCGAGCGGCCCGAGCCTCGAAACCCTCGCGGTAGCGCCCGCGGGAGTCGCCCAGGGGCTGGCGCTCTTTCTGAGCGTACTGTTTTCGATCAATCTAATTCTCGGCTGTTTCAATCTGATCCCTCTCCCGCCTCTGGACGGATATGCGATCGTGCCGATCGTCCTCAACGAACGAATGCGGAAAAAATGGTTCGGCATGTTCTCGGGCGGCGGCGCGCTAATGGGGCTGATCATTGCCTGGGTTCTGTTCGATCGCTTGATGCCGCCGGTGTTCCGAACCGCGATCGGACTCCTATACAGCGGCCTCTGAGCGGCTTCTCGTGCTATTCTCTTCTCGTGCGGTGGATAGGGGTGGTTTTGGCGTCTGCGATGTGGCTCACGACGCCCTTTGCCTCGGCGGATGAAGCCGACGCTCACTACCGTCTGGCGAAAACGCTCCGCGCAGAGGGGCGCTACGAAGAGGCGCTCGCTGAAATCGACCGCGCGGTGGCGGCTCGGCCCAGCTACGCGCAGGGGCATTTCACGCGCGGTTCGATTTTGCGGCGTCTCGGACGCTACGATGACGCGCTTCGGGCGTTCAAAAGCGCGATCGCGCTCGAGCCCAAGGATGGCAGGGCCTACGGCCTGGCGGGCTCCGTCCTGCTGCGGCTCGATCGGCCCAAGGAGGCCGTGAAGTACTTGAAGACCGCGACCGAGCTCGAACCGAAACACAGCAACCATTGGCTCAACCTCGGTGTGGCCTACCGGAAGTCAAAAAACAACGACGCCGCGATCGCGACCTACGAGCGCGCGCTGAAGATCATCCCGAACGACCCGCGTCTGCTCAACAACCTCGGCGTGGCGCTTCGCAAGGCGCAACGCTACGACGCGGCGATCGATGCCCTCGAGAAGGCGCTCGCCGTCGACGCCTACGACGCGGAGGTCGCCCGCAACCTCGCGATCGCATACCGCGGCGCCAAGCGGCATAAAGAAGCCATCCCGATCTACATCAAGGCGCTCGAGCTGGGCGACGGTGGCCCGCCCGACCTCTTGTTCGACTTGGCGTCGTCCTATGAAAAGGTCGGCCAGACCAAGATGGCGATCGCAACCTTCGAGCGCTACATCAAAGCCACCGAACAGGACGACCCCGACTCTGCGGAGCGCGCGCGGCGCGCGGTGGAGAACCTGCAGCGTCGATAGCCCAGCCCGGCGCTCAGTCGATGAAGAAACTGAAGCCTGCTTCGACGCTCCAAGCGTGGTTCGGAGCGCCAGGCGGCATTCTGAAGTACCTCGCCCAGCGGCCGCGTACTTCGAGTCCCAGCCAGGACAAGAAACCGTAGCCGATCCCAACAAACGAGCCGATGGTGCCGGAGCGCTCGACGTAGGACGGCAG
>CBESWY010000156.1:0-6545 GCA_965533395.1 uncultured Myxococcales bacterium | reverse complement strand
ATGTTGCGCGAGCGGATTGCAAACGATTTTGAAAGGGTGCGCGCGCAAACCGAAGCGCTCGTTGCGCCGCTTTCCGTCGAGGACCAGTGTGTTCAGAGCATGCCGGACGCAAGCCCGAGCAAGTGGCACCGCGCGCACACGACTTGGTTCTTCGAGACCTTCGTGCTGGGCCCGGCGGGTGTGGAAGGCCTCTCGCCCGAGCCGTATGCCATCTTGTTCAACAGCTACTACAACGCCGTTGGCGAGCAGTATGACCGCCCTTCGCGCGGGCTGCTCACCAGGCCAAGCAACGAAGAGGTGACGGCCTACCGCGAACGAGTAGACGCTTCCGTCCTCGATCTTCTCGGGACCGGGATCGACGACGAGCTCGCCAGACGCGTCGAGGTCGGTTTGCATCACGAGCAACAACACCAAGAGCTGCTGGTCACCGACATCAAGCATCTGCTCTCGTGCAATCCACTCGACCCGGTTTACGCCGCGGACGCATCGCCGCCGGAGGACTCCGCCGCGGCCCCGGCAATGCGGTGGGCTAAGCACGCAGGGGGCATCGAGCGGATCGGCTGCGAGACGACGCGCTTCCACTTCGACAACGAGGGTCCGGTCCATGACTCCTTGCTGCAGCCGTTCGAGATCAGCCAGCGTCTGGTGACCAACGGAGAGTACCTGGCGTTCATCGAAGACGGGGGCTACGAGCGACCGGAGCTCTGGCTGAGTGCGGGTTGGGACATGGTACGAGACCGGGGCTGGGGCGCTCCGCACTACTGGCGCAAGGAGACCGATGCCTGGAGCCAGTTCACGCTCCATGGGCGTCGGTCCGTTCGCGATGCCGAACCGGTCGTCCATGTGAGCTTCTATGAAGCGGACGCGTACGCGCGGTGGTTTGGCGTTCGCCTGCCTACCGAGCAGGAGTGGGAGGTCGCGACCAGCGAGCCCGAGCCCGCGCCTCTAGGCGGTCGCGCAAGCAAGCTTCATCCAACCAGTCCGAGCCCATATGGAGCCGCTTGGCAGTGGACGAGCTCCAGCTATGCGGCCTATCCAGGCTATCGACCCGCCGAGGGGGCGCTCGGGGAGTACAACGGTAAGTTCATGTGCAACCAACAGGTGTTGCGAGGTAGCAGCTGCGCAACGCCCGCGGGCCATGCACGCCGAAGCTACCGAAATTTCTTCCCAGCCGATGCCCGCTGGCAGTTCAGCGGCATTCGGTTGGCCCGGGATGGTGGTTGAATCGATGATTGCTTTTGATCCGTTGAGCACTGAAGAGCGCGTTCGCGTAGTCGATCTTCATCCGAAGCTCGGTGACTTGCGGCAAGAGTCGATTGACGGACTGCGGCGTTCCCAAAAAGCGCTTCCCTGCAAGTATTTCTACGACGCATTGGGCGCGCGGCTGTTCGAAGCCATCACCGAGCTGCCCGAGTACTATCCAACCCGTACCGAGCTCGGGATCATGAGCCAGGCCGTTGATGAGATGGCTGATTCGATCGGCGCGCACGCCACCCTGGTCGAATTCGGTTCCGGCGTCGGCCTAAAGACCCAAAAGCTTCTCGACGCCTTGATCGAGCCGAGCGGTTGCGTCCTGATCGACATCAGCCGAGCAGCGCTGGGAGCATCGGCTCATCAGCTCGCGGGCCGCTACCAGGACATGGAGGTCATTGGGGTCTGCGCCGACTATACCCAAGCGCTACGTCTGCCGCGGCCCCACCGTCCGAGCGCTCGCACGGTTGCCTTCTTTCCAGGAAGCACGATCGGCAATTTCACTCACGACGAGGCCGTGCGCTTCCTCGGGCGCGTTGCTGAGCTCGTTGGCCAGGGCGGAGGCCTGCTTGTTGGCATCGACCGAAAAAAGGAAGTCAAGGTCATCGAAGACGCTTACAACGACTCGCTGGGAGTCACCGCAGCATTCAATCTGAACATCCTCCGCAGGCTCAACCAAATCGGCGCCAACTTCGACTTGACCCAGTTTCGTCACCACGCTCCGTACGTCGAACGCGAAGGTCGAATCGAAATGCGGCTGGTCAGCGAGCGCGATCAGAGCGTTCGCATCGGCGATGCCCTGATCGCTCTATCGGCAGGCGAGCACATCGTCACCGAGCACTCGCACAAATACGACCTCGACCAGTTCGAAGACATGGCGCAGGCGGCGGGCTTCCGGCTGACGAAGCAATGGAGCGATGAACGCGACTGGTTCAGCGTCTGTCTGCTTGAAGTCGACTAGGCTCAGCGGCTGGACAGCTTCTCGGCTAGGTCGAACTGTGCGGAGTAGACAATCGCGCTGTGCCGAAAGCTGTCGTTCCCGTCCGTGTACGTCAGCTCGAAACGGAAGGTTCCGACTGTCGCGGCTTCGCCCGAGGGGTCTTTGAACTTCGCAAGGTTGTCGATGACGAAGGGCCGATTCTTGCCGGGCGCGATTTCCAGCGAGCCCAAACGGCATTTGACCTCGTGGAAGGGCTCGTAGCCCTTCTCCCAGGCGTCTTCCTTTTTGCGCAGTCGATAAAACGGGGTCCCGCAAACGGTTTTAATCCAAATGGTGCGCTTCGAGTTGTTGTGGACTCGAGCCTTCACGTCGTCCGAGTGATTGACCACCGAAGGCCGCGTCTCGACCAGGATGTCGCGCGCATCGGTCTGAATGACAGCCCGGCATCCCTTCTTCGTCCAGCGATGGCTCGACGGACACTCGCAGGGCATACAGGACTTGCAGCGCTCGCTTGGCGGGCACTGCGGGCAGCCGACGTAGGTGCCGCGCGAGCCTTCACAAAGGACCTGAACGCTACGGCCGCGGCGGAACAGCTCGGGCGGCTCGCTCGTCAGAACACAGGCGCCTTTGAAGCATTTACCGAATGGCGTCTCGCATTCGAAGTCGCAGGTTGCGAGCTCACCTTGGCCACGGCACTCGGCGAGCTGCTTTTGGTAGTCGAGCAGGTGTGCTTCGTTGACCGCGACGCCACATCGGCAGCCCTGTGACGTACAGCTGGTTTCGACCACCCCGCACGAATCGCCCTCTGCACACGCCCGATGGTCAGCTGCGACCTCGATACGCTCGACGCGTGGCTTGGTTTCCTCGCAGCCTGCGACCAAGACGCAGACCATCGCGACCCAACACAGCGAACCCCGCTCCCCCATGAGATGGGTCCTACCGAAGGTCGCGCCTCCTGGCAAGAACGGTGCCTTCGAGCTCGTCGTTCAGCGGGCCTGGAGCCGGGCGATTCGCTCTTCCAGGGGAGGATGGGTCGCCATGAGCTTGAGCATCCCTTCACCGCGGATGCCGAAGGCGGTCAGGCTGTCGGGAAGCTGCGACGGCGCGTCCCGCATGGACTTTAGCCGATTCAGAGCGGAAGCCATTGCCGCAGAGCTCTCGAGGTTGGCCCCTCCGGCGTCTGCACGAAACTCACGCCGGCGCGAAAACCAGGCGACGATGATGCTAGCCAGGACTCCGAACGCCATTTGAAGCCCGATGTAGATCATGAAGCGGCCACGCTCGAACTGGCTTGCGATGATTCGCGCAACGAAGAGGACGAAGGTGTTGAGCACACCTTGGATCAGCGTCAGCGTCACCATGTCACCGTTGGCTACATGGGAAATTTCGTGGCCCAGGACCGCCTCGACCTCCTGCTTGTTCATCAGTCGCAAGAGGCCCGTGCTGACCGCCACCAGGGCTTTGTTGCGAAACATTCCCGTTGCAAAGGCGTTTGGATCGGCCGAATCGAAAATCGCGACCTCGGGCATGCCAATTCCGGCCTGCTCTGCCTGGCGCTGAACCGTGCTGTAGAGCCACTGCTCGGTGTCGTTCGAGGGCTTCTCGATGACATGGGCGCCAGTGGACTTCTTCGCGACCCACTTCGAGATCGCCAGGGAGAAAATCGAGCCGCCAAAACCAAAGAGCGCGCACCAAATCAGCATGGCGACGTAGGGCGCGTCCGGGGGGATGACCCCAAGGGCGGTGAGCACCGACATCGCAATGCCCGCCATGAAGAGGACGGCGAGGTTTGTACCCAGAAACAGCAGAATTCTCAGCATGTACGTACTCCTAAGGATGGAACTTAAGACCGCTTGGCCCGTCCCACAACTACCGATTGGAGGGTTTTCTTATTCCATCCGATTCGGCTAATCCGCGTTCAGGTCTTCGCGGAGCGCCTCCCGTTGGGGCCCGGAGAGCTCGGTTTCGGATTCGATTCCAGGCATTCCAATGCCGATGGCGATGGGCGCCTCGTTGCCGATGTCAAACGAAAGGTACTGGACCGACGAGAGGCGATCGTCGCCCACCTGGCGCGGGTCCCAAGTTGGCCGCCGCAGCTCCCCGTCGGGGGTCTTGGCGTAGATGTGGTCGTTGAGGCCCAGCCAGGCCCGGAGCTTCCCGGCCCGCTCCGCCTCGTCGTCGATGCCGACCAGGAGCGTACAGCCGACGGTTCCCCTTGGATGAATCAGCTCGTTGTACGTGTCGACCTCGTGTTGGATGTCGTCTTCTTTGACGATACGCTCGATGCGCATCATTTCTTGAATCTGGTAACGCACCGTTTCGCGGTTTTCGAAGAGGAACGTGAAGTGCTCTCCGACGAGGATCCGACGCACCGATTTGGCGCGCAGTGCCGAAGCGCGAACCTCATCGCGGTGTTCGCCATAGGTCACGTAGTCGACTAGCTCTGATCGATCGATCGGCTTCACTCCGAGCCTCCTTCGGGATGGTCCCCGGAGGGTAACGCCTTGGGGGTATCGAAGCCATCGTCGCGATAGGCGCGTGCCAAAATCGACATGGGATGCATGGGTTTCACCCCTGCATGCTGTTGGAACTGAATCGCCGCCAAAGGACAATCGGTTGCCCAGATCTCCGAATCGGCTGCCTTCATCTCGTTGAAAGCCTTTTGCCCGACACGAATCGAGTACTCGAAGCCTTCGACGGTCATCGCATGGGTGCCGTCGTGCCCGCAGCACTCCATCACGGTCGCTGGAGTGACCCCCGGAATCTTTCGAAGCAGATCGCGCCCCTTGAAGCCGACCCCCTGCGTCCGCAAATGGCAGGGTGCGTGATACGCGACTTTGTGGCCCGGCGAGCTCTTGAAATCCGTGTTGAACCGTTCTTCCTTGCGCAACGACCAAAGGTATTCGCTCGGGTCCGCCACCGCCTCGGCCAGCTTCCTCGCGCGTTCGCGGTCTTCTCCCACGAGCAGCTCCGGGTACTCGCGCCGAAGCATCATCGAGCAGGTTGGGTTGAGCGCGATCACTTTGGCGCCGGCTTCCACGTAGGGCATCAGCACGTCCAGATTGCGGTGGGCCTTCTCTCGCAGAAGCTCGAGATTCCCGCCTTCCCACGCGGGCATTCCGCAGCATTCGAGGCCCTTCGCGCAGCGAACGTCGACGCTGTTCTTTTCGAGCACCTCGACGGTGTCCATTCCGATTTGTGGCTCGTTGCCCTGAACGTAACAGGTTTGAAAAAGCACCGCTTCGCCCCCGACGCCCTTGTCCATCAAGCCTGCGCCCTTCGCCCACGACTCGAACGTCGTCTGTGCGAAGTCGGGGAGGAGCTTGCGTCGATCGATGCCGACCAGCTTTTCCATGAACCAGCGATGGATACCGACCCGGTTCATTACGTTAGCCACGCCGAAGCTCGCGCGCGCCATGGCGCTTGCGCGATCCGGGTCTTCCAGCAGCTTGAGCCGCAGCTTGTGGGGCTGCTCGTGTTTGCGGTGCCGGATGGCGTCGTAGCGATGCACGAGCTTTGGAAAGTCTAGTTGGAACTCGTGCCCGTCGCGGGGCGTGTACGGGCACTGCACCTCACAGAGCTTGCATTGAAAGCACGCGTCCATGACGCGCTTCGTATCGAGCGGCGTGACTTTTCGGACATCACCGTCGTGCTCGTCGATTGCCGAGAACAAAGTCGGAAACGAGTCACAGTACTTGAAGCACATGCGGCAGCCATGGCAGACCTCGAAGACACGCTCGATTTCCTTGTCGAGCGCGTCTTCATTCCAGTATTTCGCGTCACTGGGGTCGTAGCTCAGCCCATCGGTGGGCTGGTACGAGATCTGCCTCTTGGCTTCGTCGCTCACTCGCGTCTGCAGTCCCGACTAAGAGATGTCGTCGAGAAGCGACTGGAACCGGCCCGCATGGGACTTCTCGGCCTTGGCCAAAGTTTCGAACCAGTCTGCGATCTCGCCGAAGCCCTCTTCACGTGCCGTCTTGGCGAAGCCCGGGTACATGTCGGTGTACTCGTGCGTCTCGCCAGCGACAGCGGCTGCGAGGTTGAGTGCGGTGTCGCCGATCGGCAGACCCGTAGCTGGATCGCCGACCTTCTTGAGATAGTCGAGATGACCGTGCGCGTGGCCGGTCTCGCCCTCGGCGGTCTCGCGGAAGTTGCCCGCAACCTCGGGGTAACCCTCGACGTCAGCGACCTTTGCAAAGTAAAGGTAGCGTCGGTTGGCCTGGGACTCACCCGCAAATGCAGCTGCGAGGTTTTCGTGGGTCTTGCTGCCCTTGAGCTCTGACATGGCTTCTTTTTCCTCCGATGTGATACTTGCTTCCGACTTCATAGGGCGCGCTCGGCGCCAGTCGAGAGT
>CBESWY010000155.1:0-6556 GCA_965533395.1 uncultured Myxococcales bacterium | reverse complement strand
CGAGCGCCCGACGCTTCGATGGAGAGGGACGTCTTCTCGCGTCGGACGACTACATCGTCGGCATCCGCCTTCCGCGAGGCGCCGAGCTCTTTCGCGAAGACGGGCTCCTACACGTGTACCGAATTCGCGCCCCCATCGACAAGGTGCTCGCCTATATCGGGCCCATGATGGTCACGGGCAGCGTGGAGCGTCGCGGCAAAGGTGCGGTTTACAAGCGAGCGAGCGTTCGCGGCGCAGAGGTCAACCCGACCAAGGTCGAGGTCTCGATTCTGGAGGTCGGCAGCAACGCGACACGAATCTCGATCATGGAGCTTCCGCCGCCGCCTCCACGCGAGCACGTACCAAGCGTCGATCGAACCAAGGCCGCGGCCCAAGAGTCGTTTCGAATGCTCGACTAACGGGCAAGCAACCAACCCGTCAGGGCTCTCGATACGCCGCGAACGTGCATTGGACCGTTCCCTCGGGCAGGGACTCCGTGGCGACCATGCTGGTGGAGACCCGTCCCGGATCGTCCATGCGCCCGAAGCGTTCGATCAGCTGTGCAACCCTTCGCGCCCAGACACGGCTGTTGAGCTCGGGCACCGCGACCTGGCAGGCGACAGGACCATGTGGAAAAGCCTCCAGAAGCCCGATGAACCGTCTGACGGTGGCGCTCGACACCTGCCCTTTGGAAGTGAAGAAGCGCTCGGATCGAATCAGGACGGCGCTCCCGAGACGATCGGCATCAAAACCCGTGACGGACGCCGTTTGGACGAGCGCCGTCGAGGCGCCGGGGCGTGGCTCGGGCCAGTCTGCGCGCATTTGTCCGATGAGGATCTCGCTCTCGAGTAAGAGCGACTCCGCTACTCTCGCGGCGGTCGGGCGTTTGCGTGTCACAAAATCCGCTCGCTCGCGAAGCGGCAGAAGTTGTTCGTCGGTCGCACCGAGTGCTTCCGCGAGCGCGAGGTTGAGGCGCACTCGAGTCAGCACCGCATCGAGCGTCGCGTTGCTCACGGTAGTGGACTCGGTCAGGGCCGCGAGTCGCTCCGCCTCACGGAGCGCGACAGCGTTGGCCTCATGGCGGGAGATGTCCCGCGCGACGGTCGCGGACGCTTCCTGGTCGCGAGCAAGCTGCTTGCCCCAATGTTCCTCGTCGCGTTGAAGCTCCGCGCGTCGACGATCCAGTTGCACCCGCTCGGCTTCCGCAACGGCCGCCGCCAACCACAGCCGTGACTCCGTCCGATGGTCATCTGCGGCCTCCTCGTCTTTGCGCCGCTGGGCGTCACTGGCTTGGGCCGATGCCGACTCTGCCTGGCCGTAAAGGTCGGGAGCATGCTCGCGTGCAAGGTCCGCTTCCGGAGTGGCGAACAGCAGGTCCGACGTCCGAGGCGCCTGCGACCCCGCACAGGCCCCGATCGCGACCGAGAGAAACGCGAGCGTTGGGCGTGAGATCATCTGCTCTCTCCGCTTCGTGCCAGCGACGCACGATCTCGCATGAGGGCCTCGAGGACACGTCGCTGCGCGTTGGCGCGTTCACGGATCGAGCTCAGGCGGCGTTGCGTGGCAAAGAGCTCGGCTTGGGCCTTTCGACGCGCGAGCTGCCGGCCCGCCAAGACCAAGGCCGCATCCGCAATCCTTCGAGCCCTCGAAGCCGCGGTTGAATCTTCGGGCGAGCTGGAAGCGCGAAGCATGGCGCGACGGGCTTGTTCGAGCGCTCCTTTTGCGTACTTGGCGTCGTCGCGTGCCTCGAGCTGGCCGAGCCGGTGTTCGAGCTCCGCGCTTGGCGACTCGGGCTGGACCGCGTCGGCTAAGGCTGACGTAGCTGGAAGGGCGCCGACGAGCCCGAGGAGAATGAAACCGGCGCACCTGGAGCGCGCCCGGCTCGACTCATTGATACGAGAAGCGAAACTCGTAGTCGCAGATGCGATAGACGTCGCCTTCTTCGATGCGCTTGGATTCGACACGTTGACCCGCGAACTCGATTCCATTCGTGCTGCCCAAGTCTTTCATGAAGTACGCACCGTCATGGAACACGACCGCAGCATGCTTTCGAGAAATATTACCGTCTCGAATTGCGAGATCGGTAGTTCGTACTCCCCGCCCGATGATGAACTCGTCTTTGTCGACGGGAATTGACTCACCGTTGAACTGAAGCATTAGAACTCGGCGGCTTGCGATGTCCGACGGTCGGCGTCCCGGGAGTGGTGGCGGCACCGTCACCGCTTCAAGCGGATTGATAGCCGGCTGGACGGTCGGCCGGCGGGATGGCACCGGAGTCAACATTGGCATCGACCGAGGATCGATCGATGGTGCGCCCACCGGTGACGCACCGGCCAGGGCAGAGCCCAAGAGCTCTTGAGATTCTACGCCGACCGAAGTCACCGTCTGCTCGCGCGCGCGCGCATACTCACGCATGGACTCGTTGATCAGATAGTCGATGGAACACTGATGCTCTTTGCTCAGCCGGTCGAAGATCTCGAAAAGATAGTCGCGGCACTGAAAGGCTCGCACCGTTTTCCTGTCGCCTTGATCAGCCATCGCTTCGACTACTCACTTTTGGTCACCTTGCTCACGGGTCCGAAGCGCCTTGATGGCCGCGTCGGCAACTTGGCCCACCTTTTTCACGGGTGGATTCAGCTCCGACCAACCCTGCCCCGTCACTGCGCCATCATCCGACATCAACTGCTGCATTGCGGGCACATCTGCTTCCCCACCTCTGCGTTCAAGATAGCGCAATGCGACCACCCGATTCCACCACTGCGGCGAATTGAGCAATGCCATGACCGTAGATGTAGGCGGAGGTGTCATTTGGCTCATCCTCGTCGCGTAGCCTTCGAGCTCTTCCGGCTCGTACTGAACTCCCGCAGATGACGGTAATCGTTGAGAAAACGGCTCGATTACCGACGAGCCGCCGAGCGACAGGACCAGCTCGCCGGCACGCCAGCGGAGGCGCTTGACGAGCTTGTCCGATGCCGTGCAGGAGCCTGCGGTACACCCGACGCGCTCGACGAGGGGCCAAAGCCGGGGGATCGCGTCACGGCTGCGGATGTCTCCAACGCGATCGAAGGCGTAGTCGCGGACTTCCACGGGATTGCTCGGATCGAGCGCTATCGAGAGCAAGCGGTTGAGGTGGGCACGGGTCACGTGCCCTTCGAGCGCCTTGAGCGCGGTGGCTCGCCGTGCGTTGAGGCGCTCTACCCAGGCCTTGGGATCATTCTCGCCCGCTTTGGTATCGGCAATGGCGAGCAGCCGACTCGAGACCAGCGGTTGCTCGCCGAGGTGCTGCATTGCCGGGAGCGCGCCCTGGTTGATGTAGTTCTCGCGATTGTAGAGGGCGAGCGACGACACGCGCGCTTCTTCCACCTTTTCGCCGGAGGCTTTTAGCGACTCGCGAATCTGAACGGCAAGCCACTTCACGAAGGCCGCCTTCTCCATCTCTTTCTCGATGGTCACGAGCCGAGCTCCGGCGCGTTTTCTGGTTTGCTGGTTGCCGTCTTCCCCGATGATTTCCGCAATTTTGATCATCGCCTGCGGAGGCATCTTCTCGTGGAGCGCATCGACTAGCATTCCCGCAGCTTCGGCGCCGAGCGCACGCGTCACCTGCTCGGCACTGTAGTCCCCCGCGAGGCTCCGGCCTTCGAAGTCGGCGGAGTACCAGCCGACGACCGCACGAATGAGCTCGTTCCGGGAGCTCTCGGGCGCGTAGGGAATGACCATGTAGGCCGCATCCTTCGCACGCACCTGCACCGGGTCAGGACCTGGAGCCTCCGGATCGGGTTCGGTCGACAGAAGCGCTTGGAGGCGCGGGATCATTCCGCCTACGATCGTTTCGCTGGTCGCGCGGTCTTGGCGCCGGAGCTCATCGAAAGCCTTGGACAAAATCGACAGCGCGTTGATGTCGTTGCGATCCATCTCGACGATTGCGAGCGCCGCTTCGGTCCGCAGCTCCGGACTGTACCGCTCGCTGCCGATGACTGCGCGGAGCCTGGCCGGCCCTTTGACGGTTTCTTTCCATTGCTGGACGTCGTCGCTATCTACCTTGCAGCCGGCCAGCAGGAGGCCGGCGACCGCGCACAGAACCACGAGCTTTGTCGTCCAACCCATCCGACTAGCGAAATCATCCCCCCCGAGCATGCAACCCGGCAAGATAATAGAGGATTCCGCCCGGCTTTCAAGAGGCGCCGAGGGCCGTGATTTCTTGACCAACCGAGGCGCGCGCGCATAGCCTGCGGGTGTAGGAGGCGTCTTACTTGAGCGCACATGAAACCACCTCTTCGGGCGACCTGGTGGCGCCGGAGGGCCGGCGGCAGGACGTTCTTGCGATCCTGGCCCTTACCGCGACTGTCCTCCTGACTCTGGCACTCGTGTCCTACGATGCCCGAAACGGAACCGCGAACCTGGTGGGGCCCGTCGGCCATCGATTCGCGCGTGCCGTAATGCTCGCGTTCGGCCTGGTCGCCTGGATCTTGCCGCTCGAGGGCGGGCTGCTGACCTGGCGTCTATTTCGCAGGCGTTCCGCGTTGCTCGGTCTTGCCACCGTCGCGTCGACGCTGGTGCTCGTCGTGATCGGCGCAGCCCTCGGGCACCTGCTGATCGAACCGCAGGCCGTGTGGGGAGCATCACCAGGAGGCGCTGTGGGAGAGCTCCTCGGAGAGGTGCTTCGTTCTTTGCTCGGGTTCTACGGAACCGTGATCATCGGTTTCGCCATCCTTGGAACCGCGATCATTTTGCGAACCCCTTGGACGCTCGAAGAGGCCGCTCGGGCGTGTGCTCGCATCGGCCATGCCGCATGGGCGAAGGTTCGGGGGATCTTCGTCGCGCTGCGGGAGGCGTGGGCCGAAGCGCGCGAGATCCACAATGAAGAGGTTCGCGCGAGTCAGCCACGCATCATGGGGATGCACTACGACGGCGAGGAAGCGGAGAGCGCCCCCGCCGCGACGGTCGTTACAACCGCGCCGATCCCGACAGCGCAAACGTCCAAGCCCAGCCCGACAGACGGCCCGACGATCGTCGCACCCAAAGAAACGAAGCAGAAGCCTTTGGAGATCTCGACGCGTCCAAAGCGAAGCCACCGTGACTTCCAGCTGCCTCCGACCAGCCTCCTCGACCAGCCGAATGCATCCGAGATTCACGTCGATGCCGACGCGCTCCGCGAAAACGCGGAGCTCCTGACCGAAAAGCTCGCGGCCTACGGCGTCCGCGGCCGCGTCGACGAGATTCACCCGGGCCCGGTCGTGACAATGTACGAATTCGAGCCCCAGAGCGGCACCAAGGTCTCCAAGATCGCTGGCTTGGCCGATGACCTCGCGATGGCCCTGGCGGCACAAAAAGTACGCATCGTCGCGCCGATCGCGGGCAAGGCGCGGGTTGGCTTCGAGCTTCCAAACGATTTGCGGCAGACCGTTCACCTGCGTGAGATCGTCGAAGATCGACGCTGGGAGCTGCAGGGGGGGGCGCTTCCGATGGCGCTTGGCAAGGACATTGCCGGCCAGCCCGTCTACGTCGACCTTGCGCGCATGCCTCACTTGCTCGTCGCCGGTGCGACCGGTTCGGGTAAGAGCGTGGCGCTCAACGTGATGCTGACGTCGATCCTCGCAAAGAAGACACCAGAAGAAGTCCGCATGCTGATGATCGATCCGAAGGTCGTCGAGCTACAGGTCTTCGACGGGATTCCGCACATGCTGCTGCCGGTCGTAACCGACATGAAGAAGGCCGCGCTGGCACTCCGCTGGGCGGTCGATGAAATGGAGCGGCGCTACCAGGTCTTTGCCGATGCGGGTACCCGAAACATCGACACCTACAATCGGCGAGTCGACCGCGTCCTGCGTGGAGATCTTTCGCTCGAGAAGTTCATGCCCAAGCGAAAGGGCAAGGTCAGCGCCCAGGACGCGAACGGCAGCGAGATTCTCCTCGACCCGACGGACGGCGAGGCGGCCGACGCCGAGAACTTCGAGCCCGAGAAGTTGCCGTCGGTGGTGGTCGTCGTCGACGAATTCGCCGACCTGATGATGGTCGCAGCCAAGGACGTCGAAGCCTGCATCGCTCGCCTTGCGCAGAAAGCGAGAGCGTCGGGCATCCATGTGATCCTCGCAACCCAGCGACCCAGCGTCGACGTCATCACCGGCATGATCAAGGCCAATTTCCCGGCCAGGATCGCGTTCAAGGTCGCGCAGCGCCAAGACTCGATGACCATCCTCGGCCGCTCCGGCGCCGAGCATCTGCTCGGCATGGGCGACATGCTCATGATCCCGCCCGGCTCCGGCGACCTGCACCGGGTGCACGCAGCATACGTCAGCGAAGAAGAAGTGAAAGCCGTGTGCGACTTTCTGCGCGAGCAGGGCGACCCCGAATACCAACAAGAGATCCTCAAACCTCGCGAAGACGAGGGCTTCGGCAGCGAGAGCGACGACCCGCTCTACGACAAAGCCGTCGCCGTAGTCGCAAACGCGGGCTACTGCTCGATCAGCCACGTCCAGCGCCAGCTAAGCGTCGGCTACAACAAGGCCGCGAAGCTCGTCGAACAAATGGAACAGCAAGGCGTCGTGGGACCACCGAGCTCGAAGGCGGGCGGCCGGCG
>CBESWY010000154.1:0-6578 GCA_965533395.1 uncultured Myxococcales bacterium | reverse complement strand
AGCGCGCCTTCGAGATCTCGGGTCTGAGCGCTAAGGGTGTGAGGTGCAATCTAGTAGTAGCGCGGGGTCAGTCACCGCCGCTGCTCGAAGGCTCGCTATCGCGTTGGTCGGCGGTGCGATAGCGCAGGAGGCATCCGACGCCACCAATATCGAAGAGGACGTCGCTTTCGCGGACGATTTCGATCTTCACCCCTAATATCTCAGCCAAACGCACCAGCTGTTCCTTGAGATTCGTCTCGCGCGTCTTGCGCTCACCACAACAAGGACATGCAGGTGGCGGATCGCCCACGTCCGCAGCATGGCAGCTCCCGCAAGCCCAACCGTCAGGGGCGTCATAAGTGCTGGACAAAACCAGCAGATCGACTTGAGAGCGCCTTAGCGCCGCAAGCGATTCAGAGGTGCCGTGGACCGCGAGACCGCCCCGCGCCAGCGCGTCGAGGAGTAGGGCGGCAGTATTCACGGACTCCTCCTGCTCGTGCTCGGCGTAGCGCGCAAGCGTGGCAAGCACAGCTTCCTCGGCGGTCTCACTACCAGACATTCCAACGACATCGATGACTTTTTCTTTGAGGCGTTTAGGCAAACCGTTCCGAACGCGGGCGACCATCTTCGGGGTCCCAGCCAGAATCAGATGTGTGTGCTCGCGATGCGATACGAGTCGATCGAGTATTTCAATCTTCTCTTTGACGAACTTCGCGGATTGATCGCGGCGATGGCTCTGGTAGTGCTCCTTTGTCCACTCTCGACCCACCCGCTCGTGAAGCTCCGGATGCGCGATCCAGAGTTCCCGGGTCACGTTGCCAATATCGACCTCAACAATCCGCGCGTGAGTCTCGGTCGAGATGAGCATCACGTATCGGTGATAGGTGTCCTTGAGCTCGACGAGATGGTAAATGTTGGGCACCGTATCCACGCCCACGCGGTTGGGAAGAGGAACCCTAAACTGTAGTGCCAGAAAGAACGGTTCAACCCCGGCGCGAGAAAAGAGCGCAACACCGTTGGTTTCGGGGAGAACCTCCGATACCAGGAACGCCTCGATGCGGCCCAGCGCCTCTTCGAAGCCGCGGCGCGCCTGCGCCGCTAGCGCTTCTCGAATCACTCGCACGCGGAGGTCGAGCTCGTTGCGGTAGGTCGCGCGGCCCAACTCCAGGTTCAAGTAGCAGCTAACGAGAGGATCTTTTGTTTCGTTCAACGCGACTAGAGTCCGGACATGGTCTTTGAGATTCTGCAGATCCACGCTTCCCTCCGTGTTGCTTGTATGCGTTGTAGGGTTCTTCGCTCTGGCTACGTACAGCAAGTGAAGCTTGGGGTAGGCTAGCTTGGCCCCGAGCGCGGAAACGAGTCCTGAAGTGTAGTCCATAGGTTCATTGCGCTTCAGGAATCCAGTCTGGCCACCGCGACAGCGCAAGGTGCAACCCGGGCTGTGTGTTCCGCTACGCTTCCCAGAAGCCAACGCCTTAGCTTGGAGCGCCCAAAGCTTCCGACAACGACGAGGTCATAGTCGCCTTCGTCTAGCTTCTCTGCGAGGCCGCGCTCGGGGGATGCCTGAACCGAGTAGAATGTAGCGTTTGGTGCTTGTCCTTGAAATGACTCGATCAGCTTTCGGCCGCGCTCCGTCACAGAGGTGGAAACGGTGTCGATCACCAAGTCGGAGTACTCATCTCCACGCGTGGCTTCGGGAACACGCCAGAAGTGAACGAGGTCGAACTGTGCATCCGGCGCTGCCAGCAACACGGCGAGCTCCAGAGCTTTCTCGGCGGGCAAGGAGAAATCTGTTGGGATGAGAACGCGCTTGTAGCCACCGGCAGGAGGAGTTTCGCCCCGGGCAACCATGACGTGCGACTGCACGGTGCGTAGAACCTTCTGGGCGGTGCTGCCGAGCAAGGCGTGTTTGATCCCGGTCAGTCCCGTGCTGCCCACGATGACCAAGTCCACGGGCTGCGTATCGACGACCAGTTGGAGTCCTTCTGCGGTGGATGGGGCCTCGACGATCTCTTGGGCAATATCGATGTCCTCGGTCGCGTACGGCTCGATCGCCTGTGCTAATCGCCCCCGGTCGTCGGCACGCCAATGCTCTACGGCGGGCCGTGCGGACTCTAGTCCCTCCTCATCTGCAGGCGTCTCCACGACGTGGACCATTCGAAGCCCAGCCCCGGTAGAACGCGCGATACCCATTCCGTGACGGATCGCTGAGTTGGACTGCGTCGAGAAATCCGTTGCAACGATGATGTGGTTCAACTGCATGGGTTCAGATTTCCTTCCAAAAACGAAGCTCGACAATCGTACCGTCCGCGAATCAGCATTGGCATCGCGATCCTCTCTTGAGTGGAGCCGAAGCCTTGCCGCGTCGCCAGTCTACCGCCGAGCGGAGGTCGTCGTCTATTCAATTTCCAACCAGCGCAGGCTCCGGCAAATGGAGGTGCCGTCATCGCAATTCCGGGGCCGGCGCGCCGTCTGACGTGATGAGGAGCACAGTTGTCCATCCGCAACGGGAGGGACGTCTCGGTTCACGCTATTCGCCGATCGTGATAAGCGGATAAGTGGCCACGTCGCTAAATCCACGCTGGCGCGCAACGGTAAAGAAGCCGGCGACGACACGACCATTGACCGGGCTATGAACGATGGAAAGATTCAAAAAAATCCTGGTTGCGGCGTCTCCCGGGCATGTGGAGGCGTTGGCTCTCCGCGCAGCTATCAAGTTTGCGGACGCCAACGACGCCCGATTGACGGTCCTGGACGTGGTCGCGCCGCTGCCGCGTTCGCGGAAGACCATGCCGGTCGAAGGCGGCGTCGTCGATATCGAGGCCTTGCTGCTGCGCGACCGCAACGAGCGGCTCCGGCGTCTGGTCCAAAACACTCGTGGCGGCCCGAACACAGACGTGGTCGTCACGGTCGGCGAGCCGTTTATTGAGGTGATCAGGCACGTACTATCCCATGGCAATGACCTCGTGATCGTCGGCGAACACGCGGCGGGGAAGGGCCACGCGCCACATCTCGATAGTGGTGTGATGCATTTACTGCGGAAGTGTCCGGTTCCTGTGTGGATGATGCGCCCGTCTCGCGCCCGCAAGCTCCGAATCCTGGCGTTGGTCGACCCGGACCCAAGTGATCCGGTTCGCGACGGGCTGAACGATCTGGTTCTGCAGTTGGCAACGTCGTTGGCTAGCCGCGAGGGCGGGGAGCTGCACGTGGGGCACGCCTGGAGGTTGACAGGCGAATCAACATTGCGTTTGTCTCCGTACCTGAGCGTTCCCGGGACGGACGTCGATGCCATCATGCGGGCAACTGGGGCTGCCCATCGCGAACAGATCGAGGCTCTGACGGCATGCCACCGGGTAAACGAACTCGAGGGCTCAATCCATGTGTTGTCGGGCGACCCGCGCGAGGTGTTGCCTCGCTTGGCGAGTCGGCTCCGCATCGGTCTCATCGTCATGGGCACCGTGGCCCGCACGGGATTGCCCGGTCTGTTCATGGGCAACACCGCAGAAACCATCCTGCAGTCGGTGAGCTGTTCCGTGCTGGCAGTGAAGCCCGAAGGGTTTGTTACACCAGTCAAGCTTGGCCGACGCTCCCGCTTTTGAAACGCCGCCAAATCCTTTCAGCCAATCGCGCACCGCGATCGCACGCGGGTGTTGCCGACGAACCGTCAAGACAGCTTTCCGAACCAACCGCGCCGTTCGAACCACTTGGCCAGCTCGAGGACCGGCGAAATGGTCAGGGATGCGCAGAGGGCGATAAGCCAGTCATTCAGTGACAACGCGTAGGTGCCGAACGGCTCGTGCATCGGTGGAAACCACACGACGAATAGCAGCAGCCACAGCTCCCCAAAGATGGCGAGGTTTAGCCACTTGTTGGCGAACGGTCGATGCAAGATGGAGCGGCGGTCGGAGCGGAAGTTGTAGGCCTTGAAGAACTGGATCAACACGAGGGACACAAAGGTCATCGTCATCGCCTCAGAAATTCCGCGGCCCGACTGCAGGGCCCAGGTGAAGAGGCCGAGATTCACTGCTGTGGACCACAGCCCTCCGATAGTCATCAGTACTACGACGGGACGCGTGAATACTCCAGTGCGAGTGGTGCGCGGCGGCCGCTGCATCAGGTCGTCTTCGGGGGGGTCGACCGCCAGTGCCAGCGCAGGCAAGCCATCGGTGGCTAGGTTGACGCTGAGAATCTGGACGGCGGTCAAGGGCAGCGGCAAACCCGCGATCGTGGTGCCGGCCATGAGACCGATCTCACCAATATTCGAGGAGAGCAGGAACATCAGGAACTTCTTGATGTTCTCGAAGATCCCGCGCCCTTCTTCCACCGCCGCAACAATCGATGCGAAGTTGTCGTCGGTCAGGGTCATCGCGGAGGCTTCTTTGCTCACGTCGGTGCCGGTGATCCCCATGGCAATGCCGATATCCGCCTTCTTGAGAGCCGGCGCATCGTTCACCCCGTCGCCTGTCATTGCTGCGATGTGACCGCGCTTCTGCAGGGCGGTGACTACCCGGAGCTTGTGAGCCGGGGAGACGCGGGAATAGACCTCGATGGTTTCGACGTCGCGCTCGAGCTCCTCGTCGCTCATGTCTTCGAGCTCTGCGCCAGTTATCGCGCGCCCTGCCTTGAGCAAACCGAGCTCACGAGCGACAGCCTGAGCAGTGAGCGGATGGTCGCCCGTGATCATCACGACTCTGATGCCGGCTTGCTCGCATCGTTCAATGGCAGCTTTGGCCTCGGGACGTGGTGGATCGATCATGCCCACCAAGCCGAGGAAGGTCATCTCGCGCTCCGCGTCTCCGAGCGTAGCGTCTGCCTTGCGGGCCACAGCCAGCACGCGGAGGGCCTCTCCAGCCATCTGTTGGACCGCTTGCAGAATCGCGTCCCGGGCAGTGTTCTCCAGCGCGACTTGGCCTTGCCTCGTCAATTGCTGAGAGCACGAACCGAGGATGGTCTCCGGCGCGCCCTTGGCGTACGCGACCTGACCGCTCGCGCTGGAATGCAAGGTTGTCATCCGTTTGGTTTCAGAGGTGAAGGGGATTTCGCCAATGCGGGGGAATTGGAGGTCGAGGTCGTCCTTTTGCAGTCCGGCCTTCGCTGCCGCCACGATCATTGCGCCTTCGGTGGGGTCTCCCTTGATTTGCCAACCGCCGTCCGTGTCGTCGCGGACGAGGTGTGCATCGGAAACTAGCGCGACGGCCCGTAGCAACTCCGTCTCCTGTGGAGAGCGCTCGACAGCCGATCCGTCCAGCGAGAACTCGCCCTCGGGCTCGTAGCCGCTACCGGAGATGGTGAGCGTTCGTTCGGGCGTGTACAGCTTGCGCGCGGTCATTTCGTCCCTGGTCAGCGTGCCGGTCTTGTCCGAGCAGATCACCGACGTGCTCCCCAAGGTTTCGACGGCGGGCAGGCGGCGCACGAGGGCGTTTCGCTTCGCCATGCGTTGCACGCCGATTGCCAACGAGATGGTGACAACCGCCGGCAAGGCCTCCGGTACGACCGCAACTGCCAGGGCGATCCCGAAGATGAACATCTCCAGCAACGGTTGGCCGCGGAGCACGCCCATGGCGACGATAGCAGCCACGACGACAAGTGCTGCTAGGGCCAGGACACGGCCGAGTTTATCGAGATTCTGTTGTAGAGGCGTCTTGCCGGATTCCACGGATTGCAACATCTGGGCGATCCGACCGAACTGGGTTTGCATGCCGGTGCCGACGACGACGGCACGGCCCCGGCCATAGGTGGCAATGGTTCCAGCAAAAACCATGTTGCTGCGGTCGCCGAGCGCCAGGTCCTCGCCGCCGAGCGGCTCGGTGTTCTTCTCCACAGGCACGGATTCGCCCGTGAGCGCCGCTTCGTCCACCTGCAGATTGACCGACTCGACCAGCCGCGCGTCGGCCGCGACCTTGTCGCCCGCGCGCAACGCAATGAGGTCGCCTGGCACGAGCTCGCGCGCCGGGATCTCGATCTCCTGACCGCCGCGGATCACCGCTACGGTGGGTGCGGCCATTCGCCTGAGTGCTTCGATCGCGCGTTCCGCTCGGTACTCCTGTACGAAGCCCAGCACCACAGCGAACAGCACGATCACGGCGATGGCGATGGCTTCGATGCCGTGTCCGACAAAGGCGGAGATCGCGGTCGCGATCAGTAGGATGATGATCAGGACATTTTTGAATTGTCCCAACAGAACGGCCCAAGGCGATACACGATCAACGGCCTCCAGTTCGTTCGGTCCGTGGAGAGCTAGTCGATGTTCGACTTCCGCCTCCGCCAGCCCGTGAGGGTCCGAGCGCAGTTGCGACAGGACAGTGTCAACGGGCAGCGTATGCCATGCAGGCGAAATCGTGTTCGGTACTTTCTCGATCACTGCCTCATCTCTGGTCGGCGAGGCGATAGTCTACGATCCACCGGGAGATGGGCTCGAAAAATCTTTGATGGGAGCTCGATGATGGTCGCCGCCAAGGCGGGTTCGTTGACTTCCACAATTCGGGGGTCCACAACTTCATTGTAAGGCAGTGGGTATTCCATGACGACGAGCACACGAGCCGTGGCCGTCGCGCTGATTGTCGATTTCGCAATTGGTGCCGCCAAGCTGGTGGCGTTCT
>CBESWY010000153.1:0-6708 GCA_965533395.1 uncultured Myxococcales bacterium | reverse complement strand
ATTTTCTTTGTTCGACAAAACTGGAGAGATTTGGCTCATCGTGCCATCTTTCGGCTCCGGAATGGGGAAACGCCTGAGAACGATCGCGGCCTTATGGGCGTGTATGTGGCCGGGCGTCGCGCTTGCCGAGGCGGAGCCGGCTCGGGTGGGAAGCATCGGCAGCGTGCTCCAGTCGGTGGATGCGTGGTTTGGCGCCAACGTGGTCGGACCCCTTGCGCAGGTTCTCTTTTTCGACCTGATCTTCTGGGACAACGGCGCAAAAAACGATCTGCAGCTCCCGTTCATCGTGTTTTGGCTCATCGCCGGCGCGGTCTTCTTCACGCTCCGGTTCGGCTTCATCAACATCCGGGCGTTTCGGCACGCCTGGGTGGTGACGACCGGCCACTACGACGACCCGGACGACCCCGGAGAGGTCACCCATTTCCAGGCGCTCTCCTCGGCCCTCTCGGCCACGGTGGGCCTCGGCAACATCGCCGGGGTTGCGGTCGCGGTCGCAATGGGCGGTCCTGGGGCGATCTTCTGGATGATCGTCGCCGGCTTCCTCGGTATGTCGTCGAAATTCACCGAATGCACGCTCGGCCAGATGTATCGCGAAATCGGCGAAGACGGACACATCCTAGGTGGACCGATGCGCTACCTGCAGGCCGGCCTCGCGGAGCTCGGCATGCGTCGACTCGGAAGGTTCCTCTCCATTCTCTTCGCCTTGATGTGCATCGGCGGGAGCTTTGGCGGCGGCAACATGTTCCAGGCGAACCAGAGCTATGCACAGGTCGCCGACGTGCTCCCGTTTTTCGCGGGTGACTGGGGCGCGCTCGCGTACGGCGTGATCCTGGCGTTCTTGGTGGGTGTCGTCATCATCGGAGGCATCCGTCGCATCGGTCAGGTCGCAGGCTTCATCGTCCCGGTCATGTGCGGCATCTACCTGGCCGCCGGGCTTTTCATCATCATCACGAACTTCGATCAGATAGGGCCGGCGTTCGGCAAAATCTTCGACGAGGCGTTCACACCGGAGGCGGGCTTTGGCGGAGCGCTCGGCGTCCTGGTCACCGGCTTTCGGCGCGCAGCCTTCTCGAACGAAGCCGGCGTCGGCTCGGCGTCGATCGCGCACTCCGCAGCGGCAACCGACGAACCGGTGCGCGAAGGCATCGTGGCCCTACTCGAGCCCTTTATCGACACGATTCTAGTCTGCACGATGACAGGCCTAGTCGTGGTGATCACGGGCGCGTACGAGGGTGGCGGCCACGAAGGCGTGCTCATGACCTCCAGAGCCTTTGCGACCGTTCTTCCGTGGTTCCCAAAGGTGCTCAGCCTGGCGGTGTTCCTTTTTGCGTTCTCGACGATGATCTCTTGGAGCTACTACGGCGAGCGATGTTGGACGTTCCTCTTCGGCGCGCAGTTCTCGATTGTGTACAAAGTGCTTTTCCTGCTTTTCGTCGTGTTCGGCGCGGTCTTGAAGCTCGGCAACGTGATCGATTTCTCGGACCTGATGATCCTCGGCATGTCGTTCCCGAACATTCTCGGCGCGGTCTTGTTGAGCGGCAAAGTTCGCGCTGCGTTGAGGAGCTACTGGAGCCGTTACAAGAGCGGCGAGATGCAGCCCCGAGGGTAGCTGCTAGGCTGGAGCGATGTCGGAGTTTGCAGCACGTCGAAGGCAGCTTCTCGAAGCGATGGGCGACGGCGTAGCAGTGTTCCCCTCGACTCCGGTCGCGCTCCGCAACCAGGACGTCGGGCACCCGTATCGGCAGGACAGCGACCTCTACTACCTCACGGGGCTCGACGAGCCCGAGAGCCTGCTTCTGCTCACCAATCAACACGAGGAGCACCAGGTGGTCCTTTTCGTCCGCCCGAAGAAGCGCGAACGTGAGATCTGGGACGGGCCACGCGCCGGCGTTGAAGGTGCCGTCGCGGACTTCGGCGCGGACGTTGCCTATCCCATCGAAGAGCTCGCCGAGAAGCTCCCAGACTACCTTGGGAACGTCGAACGGCTGCACTACCGCGTTGCCCAGAACCGCGAAGCTGACGCGATCGTCTTCGATTGTCTGAACCATCTCCGCCGCGGGGGCCGCCGCGGCGTGCGCGCGCCCGAAACGATCGTGGATTCCGCCGTGCACCTGCACGAAATGCGGCTCCGGAAGAGCGGCGACGAAATCGCGACGATGCGGCAGGCAGCTGCGATCACCAAGGAAGCTCACCTGCGCGCGATGCAGCTCGCAGGTCCCGGCATGCACGAGTACGAAATCGACGCCGAGCTCCTTCACGTCTTTCGCAAGCACGGGAGCGAACGCCCGGCATACGAAAGCATCGTAGGCTCCGGGCCCAACGCCACGATTCTACACTACCGAGCGGGCAATCGGGTGTTCAATGACGGCGAGCTGCTCTTGATCGACGCCGGTTGCGAGTACGGATACTACGCCAGCGACGTCACCCGCACCTTCCCGGTGAACGGCAGCTTCTCCGCAGCGCAGAGGGCGATTTACGAAATCGTCCTCCAGGCACAAAAGGGATGCATCGACGCGGTGAAACCCGGAGCGACGCTCGAGGAGATTCACCAGCGCGCGGTGCGCTCGATCACCGAAGGCTTGGTTGGCATCGGCCTGCTCGAAGGCGAGCCCGATGCGCTGATCGAAGAGAAGAAGCACGAACCGTTCTACATGCACCGAACCTCGCACTGGCTCGGCATGGACGTGCACGACGTCGGTCACTACTTCGTGGGGGGAGAGCACCGGCCACTCGAGCCAGGCTTCGTGCTGACGGTCGAGCCCGGGCTCTACATCGCGACCGACGCCGAGGGCGTGGACGAGCGCTGGCGCGGCATCGGCGTTCGGATCGAAGACGATGTCTTGGTCACGGAAGCCGGCTCTGACGTGCTCACCTACGGAATTCCAAAAGAGATCGACGAGGTCGAAGCGGCCTGCCAGTAGCGCGTCGCCGCGGCATGTCATTGGCGCGTCTTGTGTGGTATGCCGCGCGAGATGTCCGATGAACATACGATCGCATTTGTCGGTGGCGGCAACATGGCGCGGGCCCTCATCCGTGGCCTGGTTGGTACCGCAACCGTGCGTGCCGACCAAATCATCGCCGCCGACCCCGATGAAGCGAAGCTCCGCTCCCTCGAAGAAGAACTGGGCGTCCGCTGCACGGGCGACAATGCCGAAGCGGTCCAGGAAGCCAGCGTCGTCGTCTTGGCGACGAAGCCTCAGGTGTTCGCGCAGCTGCTCCCCGGCATTGCCGCGGCACTCGCGCCGGAGGCGCTTCTGATTTCGGTCGCCGCCGGCATTCCAACCGGCCTCATCGAGCGTGCGCTGCCGGCGAGCACACGCGTGGTTCGAACGATGCCCAACACCCCCGCGCTAGTCGGAGCCGGCGCGACGGCGATCGCCGCCGGCAGTCACGCGACCGAGGAGGACCTCGCGCTCGCGGAGACGCTTTTCCGGAGCGTGGGGATTTCAGTCCGCGTGCCCGAGGAACAGCTCGACGCGGTGACCGGCCTCAGCGGCTCTGGGCCCGCCTATGTCTTCGCCATGATCGAGGCGCTTCGGGACGCGGGCATTCGCGAAGGCTTGCCCGAGGACACTGCGCTCCAGCTCGCGTCGCAGACGGTCTTCGGAGCCTCTCGTCTACTGCGGGACGAAAACGAATCGCCCGAGGTCCTGCGAGAGCGAGTCACCAGCCCAGGCGGCACCACGCGAGCGGGCTTGGACGCTCTCTCTGCGGGAGGTTTCGAAGAGGCTGTCCTCGGAGCCGTTCGAGCGGCAACACGTCGCTCCGTCGAGCTCGGCAAAATCGCCGAGGCTCCAGAGAGCTAGGGCTTCATCGCGGGCCGCGGCCCAAAGATCGCCGTTCCAATCCGCAGCATGGTCGAGCCTTCTTCGACCGCCTGCTCGAGGTCGTGCGTCATCCCCATCGAGAGCTCGGGCAGCGCCTGCGCCTCGGCAAGCTCGCGAAGAGCCGCGAAAAACGGACGTGCAGCTTCGGCGTCCTCCAGGTGTGGGGCCACCGTCATCAGCCCGCGCAACGTCACGTTCGGCAACGCGCGCACCGCATCGACGAGCGCGGGGACCTCATCGGGCCTGCAGCCGGACTTCTGTGTCTCGTCTCCGATGTTGACCTGGACCAAGACCTCGACAGTCGCTCCTCTCGCCTCAGCGCGCTTGGAGATCGCCAGGGCCAACCGCGACGAGTCCACCGTGTCGACGGTCGCCCGTGCACGCTCGATGAGCTTGATCTTGTTTCGCTGGAGGTGGCCGATGAAGCGCCAGCGGATCTCGGGCAGGTCGCTTAGTCGAGTGGCCTTTTCCGCAAGCTCCTGAGCGTAGTTCTCACCGAACACCCGCATGCCCGCATCGTAGGCAACTCGAATCAGCTCTTCGGGATGCCCCTTTGAGACCGACACGAGCCGCACCGAGCTCGGATCGCGCCCCGTACGCTGGCAGGCGAGCGCGATGCGTTCACGGACACGCTCGAGGGCGGCGGCGACATCATGACTCATGGCCATCGGTCCAAGGCATGGTGGTCGAGAAGCAGCGCGACTACCTCGGCGGCTGGGAGGCCCACGACGTTGCTGTATGATCCTTCGATCCGGGTCACAAAGCCGCTCGCAAGCCCTTGAACCCCGTAGGCTCCTGCTTTGTCGAGGCTCTCGCCGGCGGCCACGTAGCGCTCCAGCTGCTCGCGGGAGGCTCGCCCGAACCAGACGCGGGTCTCCACGATGCGGCAGTCGAGCGCGCCCTCCCCGACTCGCCCGATCGCGATTGCGGTTCGAACCAAGTGCGCACGCCCGGCAAGAAGCTCCAGCATGCGCACGGCATCCGCCTCATCGGCTGGCTTTCCCAATCGCTCGCCGCCGACGCACACGATGGTGTCGCCCGCGAGGACGAACGCCCCTCGTCGGTCGCTGCTCGACAAGACACTCTCGAGCTTGATGAGCGCCGCGGCGCGGACGAACTCGAGGTGATCCTCCATGGGTAGGCTGTTCTCGTCGGCGCCACTCGGCTGCACCTCGAACGGAATCCCGAGCGACGCCAGGATTTCGCGGCGCCGTGGCGATGCCGACGCCAAGATGATCGGCGAGAGTGACGGGCTCACGCGCCCTCCCCCTTGCTTTCCATGCGCGCCTTGTGTCGACGGAGATAGCTCTGGCTCACCTGCTCGGGGTCGAGCCGCAGACACTTCGCAACTTCGGTGACGAAGCCCCGTACGTAGACCGCCGCCGGCAGTCGCTCAAAGTCATCCTCTTCGATGCACCGTAGATAGTTGGTGCCGACCTTCGTCCGCTCGCTGATCTGCTCGAGGCTGGTTCCCTGTGACTCGCGCACGGCGCGAAGCAATGCGCCGCTGAACTCGGTGTCCAACGTGATGCTCGGAGCAGGGGGCAACTCGCCGCTAGGCGCCAGCTCTCGGGCGGTCTCGGCCTTGCTCTGTTCGGCCTCGGGAAAGACCGAAATCTCGTAGGGACGGCGACGGGCGGGGTCGAGTAGCACATCATAGGCCTCGTCGATTCGACTGCGCGCGACCGCAAGGCCCTCCTCGTCGAAAAGGCCGAACGTAACGAGGTTCTCTGTGTCGAAGACCGCGCACATCCGCTTGTAGGCGCGGCGGATCTCCTCGTCGGTCGCGCCGCGCTCGACTTCGAGGACGTCGTGATGCGAGCTCTCGGGTACTTCGCGCCACGGCGCGCGATCTCTTCGAGTTTCCTTCGAGGCGAAAAGCCGGCGCGCGATTTTTTCGATGTTGCGACTTGCTCTGCTTCCAGGGCTCTCGAGCAGAAGCGGCCGCCTCTTTCGAGAGCAACTTCGAACCACGTCATCGTGCTCGACGTAGCCCAGGTATTTCAGGTGCACACCGTACCGCCTGCGGACGGCCACCGTGATTTGATCGCCGAGCTCGAGATCCGCGCGCAGTCGCGCTTGGTTGACGATGAACGGGAACTGAAGCTCGTTCATGCAATCGTGCAAGGCCGCCCCGAGCTCGGGCCATTCCCGCCGCAGCAAGGCCGAGATGTCGGACGGCGCCGGCGTCTGACCCGCTTTCGCAAACGCGGCGTGCAGTGCGGCCTGCTGTCTCTCGTCGGTGAGGCGCGTCTGAGCCATGGCGGCGAAGGCCTTGCGAACCAAGCGATACAGGCCGCTCACCGCGTTGGGCTCCGGCATCGTCAAGGCCAGGCGATGGTCCGCCGAGCACCAGAAGCGAATCGCGGCGTCGGTCGCCGAGGAACCCAGATCGACGACTGCGAAATCCACATCTTGTTTGGCGAGTCGGCTCTGGAGCTCTCGCAACGAGCTTCGGCGTGCGCTTCCTCGGTGGGGCTCGCTCAGGCCTCCGTCCATCAGCTGCAAGCCGGGAATCGGTCCATCCACAGGCTCGCGCAGCGGCAGCGTGTTCGCCGCGTCGTGGTCGAGCGCGGTCGCCAGGCTCGTCAAGCTTCGCTCCACGCCGAAGGCAGGCGTGGGGGCGATGTACGGCGCTACGCGCGGACCCATGCCCAGCATCGCATGAAGGTCGGCGCCAGATGGGTCCGCATCCACGGCCAAAACGCGCTTGCCAATCGTCGCGAGGTAGATCGCGAGGTTGGCGCTGAAGAGAGAGGTTCCCACTCCCCCTTTTGCCCCAAGAATTGCGATCGTCGTTAGGGGCATCGAGCGCTCTTACCAATCGCTCGATTGCAGCGCAATCAAGTCGCGGTGGCGCTCATTCGTCGGCGTCGTCGGA
>CBESWY010000152.1:0-6715 GCA_965533395.1 uncultured Myxococcales bacterium | reverse complement strand
AAGCGCACGGCTCGTAAGAAGAAATAAGCTTCTAGGCGGTAGACCTACCGGTCAACCGAGGGGTCACCTCTGGTGGCCCCTGGCCTAAGGCCCCTGTTTTTCAGGGCCTTCGCGCAGTCTGTCGTGGCGATCCCTCTTTACTTATCGGGGGGGTGTTCGTCTTCTGGCGCCCTGGCTCATTGGCTGGGGCGCTAGCTATTTAATCGGACGACTTCTGTTCGTTTTCGAGCAGGCGTTGCAGGCGTTTGGCTTCTACTCGCACGGCGATCACCTTCTCGCTCCCCAGTGTGACCGAGCCAACCGGGCTCCCTTTGCGTTTGTGCACGAAGCGCCGAGGCGTGTAGAGCACATCGACGATCGTCTCGCCGCGCATGTCGCTGAAGTGAGCGGCTAGGGTTGCGGCGTCGACGAGCGTCTCCGCTGAGCAAGACTGTCCCTTGCTGAGCGGAACGACGACATGAGCTCCCGTCACGCCTCGTGCATGCAGCCAGAGGTCGTGCGGCCGCGCCACGCGAAGCGTGAGCCGATCGTTGTCGGCAGCGCCGCGCCCGACCAGCACGGCGGACGCGTCGCCGCTGCGGAACTCCCTGTAGGGAAGGCGCACGCCGGCCTGTCGCCGTTTGCGCGCACGTTCGATGGGGGCCGTGGTCGAAACGCCCAACGCATCGAGCCTCACCGCGAGGTCCTCCGCGGGGCAATCCGGAAGCTCGTCTCGGACTCGGTGGACCTCCGCGATCTCATTTTCCACGGTAGCCAAGCGATTCGGCGCGACGTCCAAGCCTCGCTTGAGGCGTTTGGACTTCTTGAAGAGCGCCTGGGCAGTCTCGGCTGGGCTCTTGCGCGGGTCCAGCTCGATCCGGATCGGCCGGGGCTCCGGGTCCCAGCTCTCGGTCTCGAAAGCGTCGGCATTCGCTTGAATCTCCGCGAGATGCGCAAGGATGAGGCTTGCCTTCTGGTGCAGCTCGTCCGCCGTCGCTGCCCGTTCGAGGTCCTCGACGATCGCATCGCGCTTCTTCACCAGGCGTTTCAGGTGCTTTTGCAGGAGTCTTTCGAGCTGCTCCTTGCGCCGCGTTCGATGGGCGTCGAGCGTCGCCGTGCCTGCGTCCCGGAGTTCTTCGCAACTCCGCAATTCGAGATGGCCGTCTTCGTCTGGCGCCATCGCTGCTGCGCCCGGGGAGCGAACGACGATCGAGCCGTCGGTCTCGCAGAGCCACCAGGCGCCGTAGGGTTTGCTCGGTGCCGCGATCAGGAAGCGCGCCACGCCGGCTCGAGTCAATGAGAGACGCGCCGCCCGTCGGCTCGTCTCGACGCCGTCGATCCGGGCTCCTTCGAGATGCCGGCGGAGCTGCGTCAGCGAGGGGCTGGCACTCGCGCCGCGTGGTCGCTCATCGATGATGCCGAGCCGGAGTGCTCCGGGGAGGGTGACTACGACCAACACTTCGTTCCTGCCCTCCGTTCGGACGGAGAGACTTAGAAGCCCGGGCTCTGGTTGGTCAACGCGCGCGATCTTCGCATTCCACGGGCTCACTCCCGACCTTCGGACAGCGTTTGAAGCAAGCGGGCTTCTCGAAACGATTGTGGTGATTCGATCGTCACGTATGCGCGCGACGCGCCTGCCCCTTGGAGCTTGTCGTAAACGTCGAGCAGCTGGGCATGTGAGAACGACCGGCGCAATCCTTCGGCGACCAGCGTCGCGTAAACGACGTCGACGCCCGGGGCCGGATCATCGATGGCATCGATCCCACCGAGGACTGAAAGCGTGCGCGCCATGGCTTGCACCGCCTCCGGCTCCCAAAGACCGGTCGGCTTCCAGGCGACGATGCAGCCCTCGGTTCGCGAGATGTGGGCGAAGTATTCCCTCAGCCGCTGCCGATCGCGCGCGCCGGTCGTGACCTCGGCGCTCGTCGCGACGACGACCATCGAAGCCTCCAGCGCATCCGCGGCCTCCGACAGCCAGAGGAGGCCGGCGTCGAGCTCCGTGCTCGGGCGCAGAGGCCCTCCGGGAGCCTGCCAGCACAGATCGGGCGCGCGCAGAGCAAGCTCGAACCCATCGGGGAGCTTCCGACGCCAGCCCGCTAGCGTTGCGGGCTTTGGAAGTGGGGCACGCGGCGCCAGCTCGGCAAAGCCAAGCGCGGCGACGTACTTCGGGCCGGGGGGCCGTTCCAACAAAGCGCCTGCCAGTAGCTGCATCCGAGAGAGGGTAGCCGCAGCGCCCGGACAAGCAAAGTCGGTTTGGGCTTGGAAATTGCCGACCAGAGCCCCGATTGACTAGGGGTGATTCGATGGCCTACAACTCTTGGTAGGATTGGCGCCTTCCGGGGTTGGGCCAAGAGGGGAACGAGGGCATGGAGCAAGCTCGCAATTACGTCTGCACGGAGTGCGCAAGCGCGGTTCCGTCGGGGCACAAATTCTGCGGGGCCTGTGGGGCGGGCGTGCCGCACGAAGCGCAAACACTCGAGACGAAGTTTTTCGGAGCCCTGCAGATGCCGGGAAAGGCCCGCCTCATCGTAGTTCGCGGCGACGAAGCGATGGGCGAAGGCCTCAGCTACCTGCTGCAGGCTACCGAACACATCGCCGGTCGGGAGGCCGATCAGATTCCGTTTCCAAGCGACACCTGGCTCAGTCCGCGGCACGCCAACTTCCTGTACCGCGGCGAAAAGCTCGTCGTGCGGGACGAGGGGAGCTTGAACGGCGTCTACATCCGAATCCGAGGGGCTGCGCCGATAAAGGTCGGCGACCACTTCCTGTGCGGCCAGCAGCTGTTCCGCCTGGATGCGACGCCGAGGGACACTTCGGGGCCTGAGGCCGATCAGACCTATTTCTATTCGTCACCCAAGCGTCCGAGTGCATTCCGGGTCACTCAGGTGCTCGAAGGGGGCATGGACGGCATCGTCTGCTGTGCTCACGAGCACACCGTTCACATCGGTCGCGAGGAATGCGATATCAACTTCCCGGACGACGTGTATCTGTCGCCCAGGCATGCCCGAGTCGAGATGTCCGGGGAATCCCTCGAGCTCGTCGACGAGAATTCCCAAAATGGGACCTACGTTCGCATTCGGGGCGAGCGGGAGTTGAGCCACGGAGACTACCTGTTTTTGGGCAGGAACCTGCTCCGAGTGGAGGTTACGGCGTGATCGTCTGTTCCCGATGCAGCAAGGACAACCAGGACCACTACAAATTCTGTCTGGGATGCGGGGCGGAGCTTCCGCGTGTGTCGGGCAAGCCGCGCTCATTGTCGACGGATACGCCGCCGGGCGGCTCATCCGGATCGGGCCGATCGACGAATTCACCACGGGCGCGAGCCGCGCGGGGCGAAGCGCTCGCGTCAGCGCCCCAAATGGAGTTGGGGCCGACCCCCATGCAGGCCAGCCCCCCCAATCCTGTCCAAGAGGCGCGGTCGGACTCCTTGCCCGCGGAGCTAGCGCCGTTGGGGGATCAGACAACGCCTTGTCCGCACTGTGGTGCTGGCGTCCCCGAGAACTTCCGGTTCTGTCACGTGTGCGGGCACGACTTGCAGGACGAGGACGGCGGGCAGGCGCCCGGTGATGCGCCTGAGGAGCGCACCTCGGCGCCGGCCGTTGCCCGGGCTCCCGAGCCGGTGGGTACACATGCTCGGCTGATCTTGATTCAGCCGGATGGCTCCGAAGGTGATATGTTTCCTCTTTCGGCGAGTCCAACGCTCATCGGGCGCAGCATCGAGGGGATTTTCGCGAATGATGCATACCTCTCGCCTGAGCACGCAGAGCTCCGATTCGAGGACGATCAGCTCGTCGTCAAGGATATGGGAAGCCTCAACGGCGTCTACATCCGCATCGAGCCCGACGTTCCCATCGAGCTCTTTGATGGGAGCATCTTTCGTGTCGGGCAAGAGATTCTGAGGTTCGACGGGCCGACGGCGCCCGAGCCGGCCGCGGACGGCACGCAGCACATGGGCAGTCCCCACCGCGGCTACCTGGGCCGAATCTCACTGCTGGTTGGCCGGGAGACCACGGGCAACAGCTACCCCATTCCACCCCAAGGCGTTCATCTTGGCCGCGAGCGTGGCGATGTTGTGTTTTCCGAGGACGGCTACGTCTCTGGGTTGCACTGCCGCGTCCATTCCGAGGTGGGGCACGTGTTCCTCACGGACATCGGCAGCTCGAACGGCACATTCGTTCGAGTCTCGAACGAGTCGTTCGTACCCCAGGGCACCTTCGTCTTGATGGGTCAGCAGCTGTTCCGCGCGGAGTACTAAGCCCGACTGCGGCTGAGCTCAAGCCGTGAAGACAAGAAGTCCTCGATGTGCTCGGCGACAAGATCGGGCTGCTCAACTGGCGCTGCGTGACTGGCCCCGTCGATCACCTCCAGCACCGCGTTGGGAATCGCGCCTGCCATCTCTTCCGCGAGCGACATCGGCGTGAAGGTGTCGTGCTCGGCTGCCACGACCAGGGTCGGCACATCGACATCGGCGAGCAAACCCCGCGCGTCGTGCACCCCAGCGTGCTGCAGCATGGGCAGGAAGACTTCGGGGTTCATCAACGAAGCGTGCTCCCAATAGCGTTGGAAGTCCTCTTCTTGGATGCGCTCGCCGTCTAGCTCGCGGCCTGCGCAAGCCATGCGGAACGCCATCGCTGCGGGAACGCGCCCCCAAACCGCACGAGCCATTCCAGGGAACATTCGCATCCCTCGAACGAGCCCTGGTAAGAGCTGGTCCAGGAGGTCGGTGCCGTGAAACGTCGTGGTAATGCGGCCGAATGTCCCGCACATCAGAACGAGCGCGCTGACGCCCTCGGGATTCTGCCGATAGTACTCCAGAGCGACCTGAACACCCATCGAATGCGCGACGATGACGGGGCGCTCGACCTCGAGCCGACCGCAGATTCGCTTCAAATCTTGGGCGAGGTCTTCAATCGACACGCGTGCGGGATCCCGAGGCGGTCCGCTGCGCCCATGGCCGCGAAAATGCCAGTGGATCACGCGGTGGTGCTGCGCGAGCCCTGGTGCGAGGTATCGCCACGCGAATCCGTCGCAGCCGATTCCATCGGTGAGAATGACAGGCGGATCGCCCGCGCCCATCAGCTCGTAGAAAACTCTGGTGCCATCCGCTGCTTCGACAAAGCCTTCGCGGTCGTACTCCACGCGCTTGGAGCTTACTTCTTGGCGCTGTCGTCCGGGCTGTCCGGGATGTCGTTCACGGAGGGCAGCTTGCGAATCTCGGGAAGGGCGATCTTCACGCAGCGCTGGACGATCCACGAGAGCGAGCGATCCAACCTTGCCGATTCGTGCTTGATGTCGTGTAGCATCGACTCTGGGAAGTAGAGGCTTTGCTTGCGCTTGTCGGTCGTAGACATCGTGAGGAATCCTCCATGCGGACGCTGTACCATCTGGCGCACAAGCCCCGCTCAAGTATCTGGTGGTCCTACCCAGGGATAGAAGCAGTGTCAATGATAAAGGTCTGAAGCCCATGTTCCGTCACAAAACCGGCCGCAAAACACTCCGCTTGCTCTTCGTTGCCACCTTGGCTTTGGCGCTCCTTGCGGTGATGGCGTCGGACGCGCCCGCGCGGCGCAGTCCATTCGAGCCGCTGTCCATTTTTGCCCGCGCCCTCGCCTACGTCGAAGTGAGCTACGTGGAGCCAATCGACCAGACGACTTTGGTCTATGGGGCGATTCGAGGGCTTGCCGATTCGCTCGATCCGCACAGCGTCTTTCTGGACCCCGAGGAGTACCAGATCCTCAGAAGCGACGCCGAAGGGCGCTTTGCAGGCGTTGGGGTCGAGGTTTCGACGCGAAATGGCTGGCTCACGATTCTCTCGGTGTTCGACGATGGCCCCGCGGCGAAAGCCGGGCTCCGGCCCGGCGACCGGTTCCTGAGCATCGAGGGTGAGGAGGCCCGCGACGTTCGACTGTATGACGCGGTTCGTTGGATCCGCGGGGAGCCCGGGACCCAAGTGACCGTGAGCGTCCGGCGAAACGAACAAGAAGACGCCCTGGAGCGCACGCTCACGCGTGCGTTCATCGAAGTCGATCCCATTGAGATGAATGTGTTGGAAGACGGAATCGTGTATCTGCGCATCAAGGCGTTTCAGGACGGCACCACGCGCCAGCTGAGCGAAGCTCTCGATGCGGCGGTCGTGCAGCTTCGCAAGCGTGGCGGAGTCGAGGGGCTCTTGCTCGACCTCCGAGACAACGGCGGAGGCTTGCTTCACGAAGCCGTCGGCGTGAGTGACGAGTTCCTATCCTCAGGTGTCATCGTGAGCACGCGCGGCAGAGGTGGTGAGACGATTAGTCAATACTCCGCGCGTCGTGCCGGCACCCGGCCGAAATGGTCCATGGTGGTTCTGATCAACGAGAACACCGCGAGCGCTTCGGAGATCGTCGCCGGCGCCTTGCGCGACCACAAGCGCGCCGTACTCGTCGGGGTCCGATCGTTCGGCAAGGGCAGCGTGCAGAAGGTCTTCGAGCTGCCGGGCGGAAGCGCGCTCAAGCTGACGACGTACCGATACTTCGCTCCGTCGGGCAGCTCGATTCAGGCCGAGGGCGTTTCACCGGACCTAGTCGCCGAACAACCGCGCGGCTCAGACGACCCCGAGCCGCTGCGCGAGGAGGAGCTCGAGGGGCATCTTCGGGCCCAGCCGAAGGGAGGTCGGGTAGAGACGACGCGGGCCAGTCGTCCGCAGGCCCCACAGGCGACTGGGCAAGTGCCGAGCATCTTCGCCGACGATCCCCAGGGTCAG
>CBESWY010000151.1:0-6724 GCA_965533395.1 uncultured Myxococcales bacterium | reverse complement strand
GGCATCAGAACGATGCGCTCGTGCTCGATTCGGTTTCCTTCGAACTCGAGCCGAGCCAGCGTCTGTTCGCTCGCGACTGCGCGCCAATGACTCAGGTCGTCACTCGCCTGCACCTGGAGCGCAAAGACGTAGCTCTCTTCGGTTTCGTCCAGTGTGACGACGATCGAGGCGATGGGGTGTTCCGCGGCGCTCGCATCGAGGATGTATGCCACGATGGGCCCCAGTTCTCCCTCCTCAGCCGCATCCGACCCAGAGGAACGGATGTCGACGATGCTTCCGTCCGCGCCGTGCGTCACATGCACCTCGAGGTCGTTCAACGAAGCAGATCCGCCCGCTTCCCTGAGTGGGAAGAGCGGAAGAGCCTGCGGCGGCAGCTCTCGCTCGCTATGCTCGCTCAGCCTTCGAACCGCGTGCGGTACTTCCTGGCCGCTTTCGGAGAAGACACGCACATCGCCTAGGTCCTTGCGAAGCACGTTGAGGTAGACGTCGTGTGGAACCAACACCGTCTGCACGGCGCGTCCCGGTTCACCGGTCAATTGCACGCTGTATGCAAAATCTGAAAGGCCGAGAGCTTTCTCAGCACTCGGTTCAGCGCTGGCCGCGTTTGCGAGCAAGAACACGAGCAGAACCGACGTCCACGATGACGTACCTGGGCTCACGTTGCGTCCTCTTCTGTAGCTTCGGAAATGGCGGGGCGAGACGGTGGCACCGGCGCAAGATAGCCCACCATGAGGAACAAAACACCGACAACCAGGAAGGTGCCAATCTTCGCTGGAGCGCTGAGCTGTGCAAGGTCGATCAAGAACAGCTTGACCAGCACGGCCATCAGCACGCAAGCGCCAACGATCCAAGCCGTCCGCGCTTTGTGCCGGCTCCCCCAGACGGTTACGGTGAGAGCGAGCAGCGACCATGATACCGAGACGGCCGCCTGAAACGTCGAGGACTCCCACAAAGCGGGCCAGGAAAACGAGACTCCAGCGTAGTGGTGTACGGTGCGCGCGAGCAGACCGTTGAACCAGAGAAACGCGGTGGCACCGATAACGGCTGGTGCCACGGCGATCAGCTCGGCGTCGGGGTCGGTGCCTCTCAAATCGAGGTACCAGGCTAGAGCGACCGTCAGCGCGGCAAGTTGCGCGAGGTCGAGCGGATTGAGCACCGGCAGATACGCCAGTGGAGGCGTGTCCGCGCTTCGATCAATGGTGAACGCCACGATCACGAGGGCCATGACCAAGAGCAGAGCGGGGAGTCCCGGATTCCGGTAGACCTGTCGATAGGGCTCGAAAGGCCATGCATTGCCGCGTGAGAGCCTGAGCGTGAGAGCCGAAGCGGCGGCCATCGTCGCAAGTGCAATGGAGCTCCCCCAGTCGGCGCGGAGGTCGACGAGCTCGGTTGCAACGTCGGCGGCAATGAGCACGAGAAAGCCGGTCGCGCTCCAGAGCCAGATCGCATGCAGGTAGCGGAACGCCTGACTTGCGTCTGGAACTAGCCTTTTCAGGATGAAGAGGACCGCTGCGACATAGATGGGCCATCCGAGCACGCCGCCGTCGGCCCACAGCGGCGCCCCGACATCGGCATACCAAAGGACGAGAAGCAGTCCCATGAGCGGCACGAGCAAGGCCCCCGGATAGCGCCCGGGAAGCCACGCGAAGCGCCGGCCGAGCAGCTCGAGGACGATGCCCGTAATCCCGAGGAAGAGAAGCATCCCGCCTGCAGCCCAGTCCGGCTGAAGCTGACGATCGATCTCATCGAGACCTATGGTGAGCCAGACGAAGAGACCCCAGGCGATGAGAAACTGGAGGCCGAGCCATTCGTAGCGCTTGAGCCAACCTCTGTTCGCGTAGGCCTGTTGCGCGACGAACAGGGAGCCCGTGGCGATGAAGAAGGCTCCGAGGAACCTGGTGTTCGCGAACGGGAGCGCATCGTCGAGCCGGTATTCCATGGATGCAAAGGCAAGAGCGAACACCGCAAAGATCTGGAGCGCTACACCGGCCGTCCGCGACAGCCAGCGATCCTGCCGGAGGCCGACCCAGTAAAGACCTGCACCTTCGAGTGCCCAGGTGGCGCCGGTCAGGTTGTGGTTGTCGAAGCCGTAGGGAATTGCGAGCGTCGCAAAGCCGACGCCAATTGGCAGGAGCGATTCGGCCATGGTGCGAAGCGCTTCGGGCGCCCGCTTGAAAAGCACTGCGCTTGCCACGAGATAGACCAGGGCAAGCGCCACAGTGCTGAACGCCATGCCAAACGGGATGTTCTCGACCAGGCCACGCTGGAGGCCAAGCACAGCGAGCGGCGTGCCGAACACTAGGGTGCCGTCGATCCAGCCGCGCTTCAGGCCCTCGCTCTTGAACGCGAACAGGATCGGGATCGCGAGGTATAAGAGGAAGAAGATGATGAGGAACGGCTGCGTGCTGGCGAACTGCTCTGGCTCGTAACGCAGAACGCCCCAGGCCGTTGCCACGCCGAAGGTGAAGAGAAAACCGAGCAGGTTCGGGAGACGCCAGGCCTTGAACCAAGCGACTCCAAGTATGCCGAGATTCAGCAAGACGTAGTAGCTGAACAGGGCGACGTGGTTGCCCTGACCGGTGGACGCAAGCACGGGCGCCATGAATCCGCCGACCTCGCCGATGACCATGAGTGGAAGCGCGTTCTGCAGTACGGCGAGCGCGCCGCTGAAGACCGCAATGGCAGCGAGGAGCGCGAACGCGAGCCCAGCGGGAAGCAGGCCGTAAGTTCTGAAAGAGAAAAAGATTGTCAGATACATCGCAGCGACGCCGCCGCCCTGTAGCGTCTGTGCGAAGTCCGGACGATCGCTCCGCATTCGATAGCCAATTACGACGAGCGCCAGCCCTATCAGTGCAGCGCTCACCATGCGCATCTCGATCGGGAAGTACTCGTTGTCTACCGCCCACTTCACCAGAAGCGTGACCCCTACCAGCGTAACGACGATGCCGATGCGCGCGACGGTGTTGCCGCCGAACAGGAGCTCGCGCAGCATCTCGGCAGCGTTTTCGAGAGCGATCGGGCCCTTGGGCTCCGGCGCAGGCTCCTCGCCAACTTCGAGTCGACTCGACGCAAAGGCTGGCCGCACCGATTCGGGCGCCCTGCGTTCGGAAGGGAAAGGATCAGCCTGAAGCTGGGGTTCGACTGATCTCGGCAGCGGAGTCGAGTCCACCGACAGCTCATCGGTAGAGGGCTCATCTGCTGCTACCTCGGCGCTACGCGTCGTATGAGGTGCAGGAAGCTTGTTCTCTAGCGCCCGGACGTTTTCTCCCAGCCGCCGGATGATTTCTTCCTGATTTGCGAGTCGGTTGCGCAACGAGGTCTGCATCCCCAGCACTGCGCCCAGCACGCCTCCGAACACCGCACCGGAAAGTCCGCCAACGGTCGAACCAAGCAGCAAGCCAGCGACTATCCAACCAAAAAGCATCGGCACGAGTCTAGAGACTTCTGCCGCGGAGGTGAATCTTCCGGCCTATGGGCTCAGGAGGCCATGTCGGCCGTTTGGATGCATTGCAGAGTCTGTTCGGCGATTTCCAGTTCTTCGTTGGTCGGCACCACCAGGATTGCCACGGAAGCGCCTTCCCGCTGGATTGCCCGGCTGCCTTTCGCGTTGGCCCGATTGCGCGATTGATCCAGCTCCACGCCCAGCGCACCGAGTCCCTCGCAGGCCCGCTTTCGAATGTCCGCGGAGTTTTCGCCTACGCCGGCCGTGAATACGATCGCGTCCACACGGCCCAGCGCCGCCGTGTACGCGCCGATGTACTTGCGAAGTCGATAGACGTACACGTCGAGGGCTAGACGTGCACGTGCGTCGCCGGCTGCTTCGCGTTGGAGGACGTCGCGCAGGTCGCTGGCTCCGCAGAGGCCTTCGAGGCCGCTCGCCCCGTTGAGGTCTGCATCGAGCTCATCGACGCTCAAACCCCGCTGACGCGCTAGGTAGATGAGCGCCCCGGGGTCGATGTCGCCGCCACGCGTCCCCATCACCAGGCCTTCGAGCGGAGTCAGTCCCATCGAGGTGTCCACGCTCTTGCCGTTCTCGATGGCGGTCGCGCTCGCGCCGTTGCCGAGGTGGAGCACGATCAGATTGAGCCGACTGAGCGGTCGCCCGAGTTGCAGAGCCGCCTGCTTCGCCACGTACGCATGGGAGGTTCCGTGGAAACCGTATCGGCGGACGCCGTGGGATGCGTACCAATACTCCGGGACCGCGTACCGATAGGCATGCGGCGGAATGCTCTGATGGAAGGCGGTGTCGAAGACGGCGACTTGGGGCACATCCGGCCGGCGGGCCATCGCGACCTCGATGCAAAGTAGATTCGCTGGGTTGTGGAGGGGCGCGAGCGGGGACAGCTTCCGAATGGCGTCGATCACCCGTTCGTCGACCACGCAGGGGTCGCGGAACTCCTCGCCGCCGTGAACGACCCGGTGTCCGATGCCGACGAGCTCGCTGCCGTCTTCCGCTACACCGCCTTCGTCGAGCAAGCTCATGATTCGGTCGAGGGCGGCGGCGTGATCCCGTAGACCGCAGTCGGTGACCTCTTCGTGGAGCGCCCCCGTCGAATCCCGCTGTCCGTGAACGAGTCGGCTGCCCGGCTCGCCGATCCGCTCTGCGGCTCCCTTCGCCAGCAAGGTCCGCTCACGCATGTCGAAGAGCTGGTACTTGATCGAAGAGCTTCCGGAGTTGAGGACCAGGACCCTCACGGCTCGCTCGACGGGGTCTGAGCCTGGATCGCTGTCACCGCGACGGTGTTGACGATGTCAGGCACCGTGCAACCCCGGCTCAGATCGTTGACGGGCTTGTTGAGGCCCTGAAGGATCGGCCCGATCGCCACGGCGCCCGCCGAGCGCTGCACGGCCTTGTAGGTGTTGTTGCCGGTATTGAGGTCGGGGAAGATGAACACCGTGGCGCTCCCGGCCACCTTGCTGTCCGGGAGCTTCTTGCGCGCCACGCCGGCGTCCACAGCGGCATCGTACTGCATGGGACCTTCGATCAGAAGATCGGGGCGACGGGCGCGCGCGATCTCGGTGGCCTCGCGGACGTGGGCCACATCGTCGCCCTCGCCGGACGCGCCGGTCGAGTAAGAGAGCATGGCGACGCGGGGCTCAATCCCGAAGGTCGCCGCCGTCTCCGCGGAGCTGATGGCGATGTCCGCGAGCTGTTCCGCATTCGGGTTCGGGTTCACCGCGCAGTCCCCGTAGACCAGGACTCGGTCGCGCAGGCACATCAAGAATACACTCGACACCACGGAGACGCCTTTCCGCGTGCGAATGAACTCGAGCGCGGGACGAATCGTATGGGCCGTCGTGTGGGCGGCGCCGGAGACCATCCCGTCGGCCAAGCCCTTGTAGACCATCATGGAACCGAAGTAGCTCACGTCGCCCATGGCGTCGTGGGCGCGGTGCTCGGTCACGCCCTTGTGCTGTCGCAAGTCCAAGTAGGTATCCGCGAAGTCGGAACGCCAGTCCGACGTCATCGGGTTCACGACCCGAGCGCTGTCGAGTTGCACGCCTAGCGTGGAGGCCAACTCCCGAATTTCGGCCGGATCGCCGAGCAAGGTGAGATCGACCACCCGGCGCCGCAGCAAGATCTCCGCGGCGCGTAGAATGCGTTCGTCCGTTCCCTCGGGAAGGACGATGTGCTGGCGGCTGATCTTCGCCCGCTCGATCAGCTCGTATTCGAAGCGCAATGGCGTCACTCGCGACGAGTGGCTCACCTGGATGCGCTCGATGAGCTCGGGCAGGTCCACGTGTTCCTCGAAGAGCCCCAGGGCAGTGGCGATCTTGCGGTCATCCCCGGCGCGAATGGCCCCTCCCACCGCGTTGACCTTGGTCGCAGTGGTGAAGGTGTCGTCAGAGACGCCGATGACGGGAACCGCCGTCCGCCTGAAGCCCCTGATGAGCCGAGCGACCGGCTCAGGTGGCTCGAGCCCGCCGGTCAGAACTATGGCAGCAATGTTTGGAAAAGACTCGGAACGCACGGATGCGAGGCAGGCGAGCACGACGTCGGCCCGATCGCCACCGGTGATCACCACCGAACCCGGCCGCAGGCGCGTAAGCACGTTGGACAGCTGCATCGCTGCAACCACGAACTCGTGTGCAAGCCCTTGCAGACGTTGCTCGTCACCAAACAACAGCTTCCCGTCGAGCGCGGCCATGACTTGGGCAACGCTGGGGTGACCGAGTGTTTGCTCCTCCGGCACCAAGTACGCGGGATCTTTCCCGCGCCATTTCTCGGCGAAGCGTTCCTCGACCTCTGCGAGCCGGTCGGGGGCTACCCGGTTGACCAGAGTCGCCACGATGGGACAGCCCTCCCGCTCGAAAGCCCGGCGGGCCGCCCTGACGTCCTCGAGAATCTCGTCCGGCTCCCGGCCCTGACCATTCGCAACGAAGAACACCGGGATACCCAGGTGAGCGGCGACGCGCGCGTTGAACTCGAACTCGAACGCCGCGCCAACCCCCGTGTAGTCCGTCCCTTCGCAAACCACGAAATCGCACTGGGACTCCAGGTCTTTGTAGCGCCGAAGGATGCGCGCGAGCAGCTCGTCGGATTGATCCGCTCCGGCCATGGCGCGCGCCTCGTCGTAGGGGCCACCGCTCGACGCTTCGGGGTCCTGCTTCAGGCCGTAGCGGTAGCGCATGAGGCCTATCTCGCGATCGGATTCCGCCCGCCCGCTGACCACGGGGCGGAAAAACCCGAGGTGTTCAACCCTGCGAGAGGCCAACTCCATCA
>CBESWY010000150.1:0-6740 GCA_965533395.1 uncultured Myxococcales bacterium | reverse complement strand
ATGCCCCGACCGGAGATGCGGATGACTAAGATCGCATGCGCGGCGGCCCTCACGCTGCTCGGCCTCGTCGGATCGGCCTGTGGTGACCCGTGTGGCGCCGCCGAGGATCGGCTGGTGCCGCTCGCCGAGCTTCCCTGCAGCATGACGAGCGCGGAAGGCGTCTGGCAGTCGCACCCCTTCCCCCCCATAGCCGATGCGCAATGCTACTGGCTGGAGTTCCGGGGGTGCAGCAAATATCAAGTCGAACACCCGCTCGGCCGAGCTCCAGTCAATGTCCTGGGCTACACGTCCTTCGACCAGGACGGCAGCTTCTCGACCCCGGCCTCTGGCAACAGCTTCGTCATTGAGGAGGTGAGTGAGTCCTCGGTGACGATTCGTAATGCGCAGAATCAGCTTTTCTACCTGAGGCTCACGCTCGACTGACCCCCTAGCGCATCGGCGGTGCCGGCCTTAGGTTGTGAAAATCCGCCGAGGATGGCGGGCTGGGCTCTGTCGGAGAAAGCGCTAAAATAAGGAATGGCCGACAGGTTCGACAACGATGCTGGGACTACTACCGAGGTCAAACCTAAACAAAAGCTAAAGCGCCCACGGCTCTTTCGAGTACTTCTACACAATGATGATTACACCACCAGGGAGTTTGTCGTTCACGTTTTGCACACCGTGTTTCACCTCGGTGAGCAAGCCGCGATCCGCATCATGCTTCACGTCCACCACAACGGCGTTGGCGTGGCAGGTGTGTTTACCCGCGAGGTCGCGGAGTCCAAGATCCAGCGGGTCGAGCGATTGGCCCAGGAGCACGAGTTCCCGCTCCGCCTGACGATGGAGCCCGAAGAGGAGGAAGACGCATAATCATGGCTGGCCCCGTCATCGACAAAGAACTTCAGGAGACGCTACGCAAGGCGTTCGACCGCGCGGGCTTGATGCGCCACGAATACGTGACACTCGAGCACCTGCTCCTGGCCTTGACCGAGGATCCGAGTGCCTCGAAGGCGCTGCGGGCCTGCGGAGCCGATCTTCGCCGGCTGCGGAGCAAGCTCGAGGAGTTCATGCAGGATCGCTTGTCGCGCGTCCCCGAAAACGTCACCGTCGAGCCTCGGCAAACCCTGGCGGTCGAACGCGTCCTGCAGCGCGCCGCGATCCACGCGATCTCGTCCGAGATGAAGACCATCGACGGGAGCAACGTGCTGGTCCAAGTTCTCAAAGAGGACGAGTCCTTCGCGGCCTTCGTACTCCAAGAGGCCGGGGTCACCCCGCTCGACCTCAAGCGCTATATTTCTCACGGCGTGGGGACGGACATCGTCCCGGGTGAAAGCGAAGGCTACACCGACGCCGACTTCGAAGATGACGAGGAGGGCGCGGCCCCGGGGCGCGACCCGCTCGAGGCCTTTGCCACCGATCTGATCGCCGAGGCCGCCGAGGGGCGGATCGACCCACTCATCGGGCGCGACGCCGAGCTCAATCGAACCGTCCAGGTGCTGTGTCGTCGACGCAAGAACAACCCGGTGTTCGTCGGGGAGCCGGGCGTCGGTAAGACGGCCATCGCGGAGGGGCTTGCGCGGCGCATCCACGAAGGGACCGTGCCCGAAATTCTAGGCGACGCGAAGATCTTCTCGCTCGACATGGGCGCGCTGCTCGCCGGCACGAAGTTTCGCGGGCAGTTCGAGGAGCGTCTCAAGGCGGTGATGAAGCGCCTTGAGGAAATCGACAACGCCATTCTCTTCATCGATGAAATTCACACCATCGTGGGAGCGGGCGCAACGACAGGCAGCTCGATGGATGCGTCCAACATCCTCAAGCCGGCGCTGGCGTCCGGTAAGCTTCGCTGCCTCGGCTCGACGACCTACACCGACTTCAAGCACCTGGAGCGCGACCGCGCCCTCGCCCGGCGCTTTCAAAAGATCGAAGTGCACGAGCCGAGCCTCGAAGACACCGTCGAGATTCTCAAAGGCTTGCGCTCTTATTACGAAGATCACCACGACGTAAAGTACGACGACGAGGCGCTCGAAGCGGCCGCGCAGCTCGCGCAGAAGCACATCGTCGAGCGCTTCTTGCCGGACAAGGCCATCGACGTGATCGACGAGGCGGGCTCGCTCGAACGGATGCGGCCCGAAAACGAACGCACCCATCGCATTACCGTCACCGAGATCGAAAAGGTCGTCAGCAAGATGGCGCGCGTGCCGGTCGAGTCGGTCAGCGCCAAAGAACGCGACCAGCTCCGGGAGCTCGCCCCCGAGCTTCGGAAGGTGATCTTCGGCCAGGACGAGGCGATCGACAAAGTCGTGAGCGCGATTACTTTGGCGCGGGCTGGGCTGCGCGCGGACAACAAGCCGATCGGCTCCTTTCTGTTCGCCGGGCCAACGGGCGTCGGCAAGACCGAGCTTGCCAGGCAGCTCGCGCGCGTCATGGGCGTCGAGCTCCTGCGCTTCGACATGAGCGAGTACAGCGAGCGGCATTCCGTTTCGCGGCTGATCGGTGCGCCTCCGGGGTACGTCGGGTTCGACCAGGGCGGCCTGCTCACAGACGCGGTTCGCAAGCACCCCCATGCAGTGCTGATCCTCGACGAAATCGAGAAGGCACACGGGGAGCTCTTCAACATCCTGTTGCAGGTCATGGACCACGCCAAGCTCACCGACAACAACGGGCGCGAGGCAGACTTCCGCAACATCGTGCTCGTCATGACCACGAACGCCGGCGCGTTTGAAGCGACCGAGAAGGTGGTGGGCTTCGCGAGCGGCGACGAACCAACAGACTTCGCGACGGGGCGCGCAAAGCAGGCGATGGAACGCATTTTCACCCCCGAGTTCCGCAACCGCCTCGACGCGGTGGTGTACTTCAGCGGGCTTCGCAAAGAGGTCATCCGAAAGGTGGTCGACAAGGAAGTCGCGCTGCTCTGCGAAATGCTCGCCGAAAAGCAGGTGCGGCTCGAGCTGAGCGAATCGGCGAGAGACTGGCTGGCGGAGCACGGCTACGATCCGCAGATGGGCGCCCGGCCCATGGCCCGTCTCGTCGAACAGAAGCTCAAGAAGCCGCTGGCCGAAGCCATGGTTTTCGGAAGCCTGAAGGAAGGCGGCCTGGCGATCGCCGAGGCCAAGGACGGCGACATCGCGCTGAGCTATCACGACACCAACGCGCCCGCGGGCGAAGCCTAGCGGTCAGTCGCCCCATTGTTGCCGAGCTTGCGCTAGCCTTCGGTGTCCGCTGATGCCCGTGTACCTTCTCGACAAGAAGCTCGCCTTTCCCGCGCCCGAGGACGCCAATGAGGAAGGCATCGTCGCCGTGGGCGGAGATGTATCGCCGGGCCGCCTGCTCGTCGCGTACCGCAATGGCATCTTCCCCTGGCCCGCGCGGGGCTACCCGCTCCTCTGGTTTTCGCCAGATCCCCGATTCGCCTTGTCGCCCGACAGAGCTCACGTCTCCCGGTCCTTGCGCAAGGTCATCCGGAAAGAACAGCTGCGCGTGACTGCGGACAGTGTCTTTTGCGATGTCATCGACGCCTGTGCAGCCATGTCGCGTCCGCACCAGCAGGGCACGTGGATCACACCAGAGCTTCGCGACGGCTATCTCGGGCTCCACGAGCTCGGGTACGCACACAGCATCGAGGCCTGGCGCGATGGGGAGCTGGTCGGTGGGCTGTACGGGGTAGCGCTCGGGCGCACGTTTGCGGGCGAGTCGATGTTCGCCACGGAACCCGACGCCTCGAAGGTCGCCTTCACGACACTGCTCGGCCACCTTGCCATGTGGGGCTTTCGCATCGTCGATTGTCAGGTGCATACCGAGCATCTGGCGCGCTTCGGTGCGACGATGTGGCCTCGCGAACGGTTTCTCTGCGAATGGCGCGCCGCGGTCGATGAACCGAGCGTGCTCGCGCCATGGAAGCTCACCCTGTCTCCGCAAGAAGCGCTCGAACGGCTTTAACCTGATGTATGCTGCGCTCTGAAATGAAACCGAGCGAAACTTCGGCCTGCCTCACCCTGCTCGCGCTTTGCCTGCTTGCGACTCCGGCCCTCGCACAGGACGAACCTCGGAGCGACACGCCGGGGGATGGCGAGGTCGGCGAGCCGGCCTCTGAAACCGCTTCCGACGCCACACGCGTCGTGCGCATCCGCCAGGTCATCGAGCTCGACACGCAACACCTACGCTGGCTTCGAAGCGAGATCGGCTCCCAGACCCGATGGTTTGAGCGGTTGTCCGCCGGGATGGGAGAGGTCGCCAAAGAGCGCGACGAGACGCGCGAACGGCTCGAGACCCTAGAGGCAAACCCCGAATCCGACCCCGCAGAGATCGCCACCTTCCGGGCCAAGGTCGAGGAGCTTCAAGAGGACTGGTCTCTCTACGACGTCCAGACGGACCTCGCGCTCAAAGGCGAGAAGACCGTGCGTCGGCAGCTCGAAGCGTTGGAAAAGAAGATTGCGAAGGAGGAACGGGCCCTCGGCCTTCTCACCGGCGAGATCGAGATCGCCCTACCCGAAACGGCTCCGGCCGAGGCGGGCGGTTCCTTGTCGGAAGCGGCGAAGCCGGTGTCTCCGCGCCTGCCCGTGCCGGTTCGCAGTGCGGAGCCGACCCCGGCGCCGAAGCAAACGGAGAGCTCCTCCGCCATGACGTCGGCACAGCTCCAGGCTCGGAGAGCGGTCGAGAGCAGGGAGCGGGACGTCGAAGTCGCGAAGATCGCGCTTTCTGATTTCGTCGAGCGAAAACGCGCGCTCGCAAGGCAAGTCGAGTTCGAGGAGGGGCTCGCGGAGAACGAGAGGAAGCAAATCGAGAACCTCGAACGCGTCCTCGGGGTCTTCACGGAACGAGTCGAGAAGTATCGCGAAGCCAACGCCGCGGCCGAGAAAATACAGCGCCGCGAGCGCGGCAACCGAGAGATCGCCCGAATCATCGAAGAGGGCAGGGAGAGAAGCGAGGGTCGCGCGGCGTACATCGCGACGCTCGTCGAACGGCTTGCCCATCTCGACGAATCGGAGCTGAGCGTGACGGCAGAAGTCGACGCGAAGCAAGAGGCGGCCGCCGAGGCCCGGCGACGCGCGATGTGGTTAGAGAGCCCGATCCATCCCAGGAACATCCAGCACTGGGCGAAAGAGCGAGGGCCGCGCATCCTGCTCGTTTTGCTTGCCGCGTTCTTGTTGCTGACGTTCGTGCGGCTCAGCGCGCGTCGAATTGCCAGAACTTTGGTTCGACGCCGGCGGGGGTCTCGCGCCACGGGCACCGGCCGAGCCGACACCTTGGCGTTTAGCTTTCGCGCGGTCTCGCGCGTTCTGATCGTCGTGCTGGCGGTCTTGTTGGTGCTGCAAGAAGCGGGGGTCGACCTCAAGACGGTTCTCGGGGGCGCGGCGATCCTCGGAGTGGCGATAGCGTTTGGCGCGCAGGACCTGATGCGGGACTACTTCTCGGGCTTTTTGATTCTCGCTGAGGATCAATACCAGCTTGGGGATTTGATTACGATTGGCACGGTCACCGGGACGGTCGAGTCGGTCAACATGCGAGTGACCGTGCTCCGCGACCTCGAGGGCCGCGTGCACTTCATGCCCAACGGCAGCATCGACCACGTCACCAATCGAACCTACGCCTGGGGGCGTCCAGTCATCGAGGTTCCGGTTGCGTACGACGAAGACGTCGACCGAGTGATGGATGCCCTGGTTCAGATCGCCAAAGAGCTCGGGCAGGATCCGGCCTGGGAGGGCAAGGTCATCGGAGAGCCCGAAATGCTCGGGGTCGACAAGTTCACCGAGTATGGCGTGGTCATCAAATTCATGGTCAAGACGAAGCCGGAACAGCTCTTCGCTGTCCGCCGAGAGCTTCTGCGTCGGATCAGCATACGGTTCAACGAGCTCGGGATTCGAATCACGGTTCCGCAGCGGATTTTGCTTCGCGAGAGCAACGAGCCGAACGCCTAGGGCCCAAGGCCTGGCCTCACTCGGGCGTGCGAAAGATGATGGTCCCCAGGTCGGGCCCGAGGAGCGCGAGCGGGAAGACCCCGTAGACTTGGAGCTCGCCCTGGAGCCGCACCTGCTCGGTGTAACCGGCGGGCGAAGCGGTGAGCGCCTTGGCGCGCGCGACGGGGTCACGAACGAGGGCATCGACCTCGGGGGGCGTGTCCCAATGAAAAAGACGGTTGCCCTTGAATAGGTAGACCCAGACGGGGGCGCCTGCCTTCTGCTCGACGCGGAACTGACGGCTGAGCCGCTGGGCGAGGCGCGACAGGGGAATGCCCGCAAGGACGGCGCCGACGACCTTGCCATCCCTCAGAGACGGCGCCGCGAAGAGAATCGACCAGGACGAGGGCGCGTTTGGATCCTCGGCGTAGAACTCGCCCAGACCGGTCGAGGCGGTCCCGCCAAGCGCTTGTGCCACGGGCTCGAAGCGTGACTTGAAGTCCTGCCCCTTCATGCGGTCAGGGTCGCGGTCGCGCGCAATCACGACGCCATCGACGCCGACGGCCGCGAGAAATGACATCGGAGACGCGACGAATTCATCAATGCCTCTCTTGGGTTCCTGGAGAATTCTCAAGGCGGCTCGCACTTGCGCTTCGCGCTTTTCGGGGTCGCTGACCGAGAACCCCGGGGCGAGCTTGTCGGCCGCCTTCACGACGCCCGCCTGATGATTCGCGAGGTCCTGCTCGACCAGCGCCTGAGCTCTAGGAGAGTCGACGTCCCGAAGCTGACTCTGGGTCCGCGCGACCGCAGCGCTGTCCTCGCAGCCAGCAAGGACGATGAGGCCGAAGAGGACGAGGGTTCGGCGAG
>CBESWY010000149.1:0-6864 GCA_965533395.1 uncultured Myxococcales bacterium | reverse complement strand
CTCCTGGCCCACGGCGCGGGCGCCCCGATGGACTCTCCGTTCATGAACGCGATCGCCGAGAGGCTTGCGGCGGGCGGCGTCGAAGTCATCCGTTTCGAGTTCGACTACATGGCGAAGCGGCGCGCCGACGGAAAGCGACGCGGGCCCGATCGCATGCCCAAGCTCATCGACCGCTTCAAGGAAGCGCTGGAGCTCGTTGGACCTCCGGACGCCGTCGTCCTTGGCGGCAAGTCGATGGGAGGACGGATCGGCTCCATGATCGCCGATGAAGCGCGCGCAGCGGGGCTACTCTGCCTTGGCTATCCGTTTCATCCATCCGGGAAACCCGAGCGGCTCCGAACCGCACATCTCGAGACCCTCAGGACCCCCAGCCTCATCGTTCAGGGCACGCGCGACCGGCTTGGCAGCGAGGAAGACGTCTCCAAGTACACGCTCTCTCCGGCGATCGAGCTCGCCTGGATGGAAGATGGCGACCATTCATTCGCGCCGCGGAAGAAGAGCGGCAGGACGATCGAACAGAATCTCGAAGCCGCTGCGGCGGCCGCCCTGCGCTTCATTCAGACGCTTGGGTGAGGCGACGGAGGTCTTCGAAGCTCGTCTCTGACGGGGGTCCGTCCGAAAACCAATACTGCTCGACACGCCCGGGGCTCACCGCGGCAATCGTGGACGAGACGGTGCCGTACACCGGGGTCTTGACGCAGATCGCTTGAAGGTAGCGCGCGACTTCTTGGTCGAAAGGCGCATCTGGCGGAATGGGAGGGACTTCCGAAGGGTCCGGCAACGACCCATCCGATAGAACCTCGACGAGCTGCCGTTTGATCCGCGGCCAGCTCTCCGAAGGAACTGCCATGACGCGCGTGCGTGCCCTTTCGGCCTTCGGAAACTCCGGAGAGCCAAGTCGGTCATTGCAAAGCACATGCACACCGCCAGCCAGTGATTGGATCTCGATTTCTCGCGCGTCCCGCCTCGCGTACGCAGCGCGCAGCTCTTCGCCGTCGCCGAAGATCAGGTTGAACTCGTTGTAGGCCGCAGGATCGACGCCACTGAGGTACCGCTCGATGCCCTCGAGCGAGCCTTCCGCAAGCGCGTCGAGCACGAGCCCGCCTCGCGAGCGAAGTGAGTCGTCTCGCGAGCCGAAGCTTCGTTGATTGGTGAGCCCTACGAAAACGCCATCCCGACTGAGGCCGAACCATGTCCCGCCTTCGCGCTCGTCGCGCCCTCCAACCACGAGCGGGTCGGCACGCAGCACGCGGGGACCGGACGCCGCCCGATCGTAGAACTCGTCCCGGTTCGAGGCAATGATCGTCGAGCAGAAGTCATCCATCCGGTGCCGCACGATGATCGTGCACATCGCTCAGCCCCGCCTCTTGACGACCGCGAGGCGCTCCGACAAGAAGCTGCGGGAAGCATTCGCGGTCGAGCCGGTTAGTCTTCGCCATCCGCGCGAGTCTTCATCGAAGGTTACCTCCCAATCGGGGGCGACGGCCGATGCGAGCTCATGGGGCTGAAGGGTGGCCTTGAGCGGCTCGCCGGCGGCCGCGAAAACGGCGGGGATCGCAACACGCCCGAACGACCCGTAGGGAAGCAGACCCGGCACGCGATAGGTCATCGCGAGCTCGCTCCCCGCAGCCGCGAGCGACGTCAGCTGCACAAGTGTGTCGTGAACGGCGTCGAGCGGCAGATACATCGCAACGCCTTCCCAGATCCACGCGCTGGGCGCGCCAGAGCGAAACCCCGCGCCTTCGAGTGCGCTCGAGAATCGCTCCTTCTCGAAATCCACCGACACGTAGCGAATGTCCGCTGGCGGGCGCTTCTGCGCCATCCGCTGGCGTTTGTAACGTTGCGTCGCCGGGTGATCCACCTCGAAAACGGTGACATCCTTCAGCGCTTCGAGTCTCCAGGCTCGCGCGTCGAGCCCGGCGCCCAGAATGACGAGCTGGTCGATGCCGGATTGCAGGGCGGAATCGAGGTGAGCGTCGATCGCTTGGGTCCTCAGCACCATGTGATCGATCAGCCCGAAGGTCGTTGCACGCACGGCAGTCCGATACAGCCCGGCCACCCCTCCGAGATGGCGAGGCGCAACAGCGAGTTGTGCGAGCACCGGGGGCAAAAGCTCGGACGCGACCGGGTCGATCTCTCGCTTGTCCACACCCAGTCCGCGCGCGAAGGAAACCAAGAGCGACGTCCCACTTGGTAGGCCGGGTCGCATCGCTCAATCCCAGGCCGCCACGAGGGCCTTGCCGTCGCCCTGCGCGAGACCACGAACGCTCGTCGCATCGGCAGCGGGCCCTCGGTCCGTTTCTAAGTGGTGCTTCAGCACGACCGCATCGGTTCCGATTCGGCCGACGCGTTTGCTTCGGACCGTCACACGCTCGCCCGGCAAAACGGCGCTGCGAAAGGTGACTTGCTCGGCGATGGGACGCAGCAGCACGGGATCGAGGCCGGCGGCGAGCATTCTCCGACTTGTCGCTTCGTCGCACCAGTCGATGTACGCGGGGTGATTGGCATGCGCGAGCGGGTCGGCCCAGGTCTGCCACATGTCAAATTGGAAGTTGTCCTCCGCACCGGGAAGCGCGTCGAATGAAGGCATCGCGATCGAGGGCTCGACCTCGATTTCGCCGAACGCCGAAGCCGCTTCGAGCGAGCCCTGCTTGGGCTTGAGCGTCTCGAAATCGACGTGAACCCACTCCTGGGTCGCAGCAGCAACTCGTTGCCCACCGCTTCGAACCCGCACCTCTCGCGTGCACAGCGTGCGGCGTCGAAGGCGTGACACCCAAGTCTGCGCGTCGAGCACCTCGCCATAGGGCGATTGGGCATCGTGCAGTAGCGTCATTTTGTAGACCACGAAGGCCACGTTCTCGACGCGGAAACGAGAGGGCGGCCACCCTGCGCGAATCGAGGCGAGCGTCGCCGCGTCTTGACAAAGTCGCCAAATGTCACCCGCCCGTGGAACCTCACGCGAGGTAAAAGCGTTGCGAGGCAAGGTGAGCGGGAATTCGCAAACCGCGGTCATGACGAGCGTCCAATAGCATCTCCGGGGGTTTGTGCGACTGCACAACTCAGCCGGACGCGCGAGGGCGCTCCTGACGGCACCACTCACTCCAAGACCCGACGTAGAGGTGCGCGCCATGAAGACCGCAAGCCTCCATGGCCAACAGGACGTGGCACGCCGTGACGCCGGAACCGCAGTAGCAGACGACCTGTTCGGGCGGCGCGTCCGCGAGGATCTTGGCGAACCGAGCGCGCAGCGTGTCGATCGAATCGAACAAACCGCTGCTGTCGAGCTGCGACTGCCAGTAGAGGTTGCACGCCCCCGGAATGTGTCCCGGTACAGGATCGAGAGGCTCCGTCGCGCCGACGTATCTCTCGGGAGCTCGCGCATCGATCAGACGCCACCTCGGGTCACTGCGAACGCGTTCGACGAAGCCAGCATCGACGGTCGGCCAACGATTGGCCTTGCTCGGATACGGGCCGACGGAGCTGGCGCGCGAGACACCGGCTTCCGTGGGAGCACCCACGTCACGCAGCGCTCGCCAACCACCGTCGACTACGGCAAGACGCGGGTGGCCAATCGCCCGCAGCATCCACCAGGCGCGAGCAGCCGCCATCCCGCCGCCCGCATCGTCATAGAGGATGACTTGATGCGACGGGGTGACGCCCCAGTCTCCGACACGCGAAAGCCAGAGATCGAGGGGCGGGAGGGGATGACGGCCTCCGGTCGCTGGGTCCGCGAGGGCCGAAAGATCGGATTCCAGGTCGACGCGAAGGGCGCCTAGCAGATGGGCCGTCTCATAGGCCTCGGAAGCCCCGGGGCCTGCGCGCGCGTCGAGAAAAATCGAGCCGCCCAGCGACGAAACGGCGTCCGAAGCCTTGATGAGTGCAGGCGAATCCATTCTTTTGCTCACTCTAGCCCACAGTGTGAGTCAAGTGTCTAGTCACACTTGACACTTGGCCGCAGCTTCGGCACTCTGCTGGCCATGGAGGGCAAGCAACGCCGCCGCTTGGGCCGCTTCGATGCCGCGATGTCGCTCGCGGCACGCGCGATGCCAAGTGGGCTCACACCGTGGATCGAGCAGGCTCGTCTCGACGCCACGATGATTTTGGACCGTGTGAGCGGGCGATCGCCGACGCCGCTCGTCAACGAGATCGAGTCGCCGACGCCACTCGACCAGGTTGATCCGTTGAATCTGCTTCCGCGCCGCGTCGCAGAGCGAGTTCGCGCCACGCAGCGTGACCTGCGGATGCTGCGCGACCGCTTGATCCTTGGGAAGACACCTCCCCCGTTGATCGAGCGTCCACGGCCCTCCCCTGGTTCGGTGGTTTCGCTGCCGCGCAAGACGCCGAACATGGCAAGGCCGCTCGAAGTCGTCGATGTCGTTCGCGAAACCGACGACGCCGTTTCGATCTATTTGACCGAGGCGGATCGATCACCGTTGGAATTCAGGCCGGGTCAGTTTCTCAGCGTCGACGTGGTCATCGATGGCGAGCGCCTACGACGTGCGTATTCCTTGGCGAGCGCCTGCCTGCCCGACGTTCCGCGGCACATCACCGTGAAGCGCATCCACGACGGACGCGTCAGCAACCACTTGAACGAGACGATTCACGTCGGCGACCGGCTCGCTGTGCTGGGTCCCTCCGGCAACTTCACCGTCGAGCCCCGTTCGGTCAATGAACGACGCCTGGTGATGGTCGCAGGCGGCAGCGGGATCACTCCAATCATGAGTATTCTCGAAACCGTGCTGCGCGTGGAGGCCGGAAGCCGTGTGACCTTGATCTATGGGAACCGAGGTTGGGACGATGTGATCTTTCGGGAGCGACTCGAGGCGCTCTGCCGCGAGTTCGGCGATCGATTGGTCGTCGATCACGTCCTCGAGCATCCACCGGAATGGTGGACCGGAGAGCGCGGCCTTCTCGGGAGCGAGGTCCTCGAATCTCGCCTGCAAGCGTTGGGCGTCATCGACGACGGCATGCTGCGGTACTTCGTATGTGGGCCGACGCCCATGATGGAGCAGACGCACGAAGCCTTGCAACGGCGCGGGGTGGAACCCAGCCGAATCGCCGAAGAACGATTCACCAGCCCCGAAGCCCGTTCTCGAAATGCCGGCAGCGACAAGACCGAGCTCGTTCAGGTCTCCAAAGGTGGTCACGAGCAGGGCATCCAGGTCGAGCCGGGGCAATCGATCTTAGAAGCCGCGTTGGCCGCCGGAATCGACATGCCGTTTTCATGCGCCATGGGTGGTTGCGGGGCCTGCCGCGTTCGCCGAGTGGCAGGTGACGTGCAAATGGAAGAGCCGAACTGCCTCAGCCGTGGCGAACGGGAACAAGGCTACGTCTTGACCTGCGTGGGCCGCCCGCTGAGCCAATGCCAGATCGAAGTGGAGGGTGCATGACGGCGAGCTCGGAAGCCATCGACCTCGACGAAGCGCGATGGACCTATCGTATGAAGGATCTCTGCGAGGCCACCGGCCTGCCCCGTCAGGCGATCCACTTCTACATCCAACAGGGGCTACTCCCGCCAGGACGCAAGACGGGCCGGAATATGGCGTGGTACAGCGAGGAGCACCTCGAGCGCCTTCACCTGGTCAAAAAGCTCCAACACGAGCGATTCCTTCCCCTAAAGGCGATCAGAGCGCTGTTCGACGGCGAAGAGGGTGTGTTTTCTCCGCGGCAACATGCGTTTTTAGCCGGTGTCAAAGAGCGCCTCGCCGAATCGCTCAAGACCAGCGAAGACCGCAGCCCCACCCTCACACCGGGAGAAATCGCCAAAGAAACGGGAGTCGACCCCGAGGACGTAGAACGCGCCTTTGAGCTCGGCCTGGTCGGCGGCGCGCACTCGAACGGTACGCTCCGGATCGCAGCGGCCGACGTTTGGGTTTTCGAAGTCTTTGGCAAGATTCGCTCGCTGGGATTCACCCCGGACCTCGGCTTCCGAGTGGAGGACATGGCGCTCTATCAGGATGCCATTACCAAGCTCTTGAACGAAGAGGTTCGCTTGGTTTCTTCGCGGCTTTCGGAGCTCCCGCCGGAAAAAGTCGCACTCATGATCGAGGAGGTCGTCCCCATCCTCGATCGTTACATCATGCGTTTACATTCAACGAAGATTCGGGAATTCTTCGCCAACGTGCTCTAATAAAAGGAACTGGCCATGCTCAGTGACAAAGTCCTCGACAACCTGCCCCACGAAATCCGCCGCCGCATCGAGCCGTACGTCGAAGCCGTGCAGCTGATGACCGCAACCAAGAACGCAAAGGTCTTGAAGTCGATGGCGCCATCTGGTGTGCGCGGCTTGATTCTTCAGCGTGGCAAGCAGGGCGTCCCGACGAGAATGCCTTCGAACCACGAGGTGTACTTCGACTGGACCTACCCGAACGACCAGCCCGAAATGCGTGAGCTCTACACGAGGGCGAAAGAGCAGCAGTGGAACGGCGACGACCTCCCCTGGCACATCGACGTCGACCCGGAGAATCCCGAAAAGCCGATCATCCCCCGCCACTTCATGGACTACGACGCATTGCGTGCGAAGGGAATCAGGCTCACCGATCTCGAAGAACGGCGGCTCAACTCGAGCGTCGCCTCCTGGATGCTCAGTCAGTTCTTGCACGGCGAGCAAGGAGCGCTCTTCGCCGCGGCGCAGGTGACCGAAGCGGTGCAGTTCTTCGATGGCAAGCTCTATGGCGCGACCCAGGTCGTCGACGAAGGCCGACACGTCGAGGTGTTCCACCGCTATCTCGACTCCAAGATGAACAAGCTCTACCAGATCAACGACAACCTGTTCGTGATCATCGACGCCCTCATCCAGGACTCCCGATGGGACGTGAAGTTCTTGGGCATGCAGATCATGGTCGAGGGTCTGGCCCTCGGCGC
>CBESWY010000148.1:0-6928 GCA_965533395.1 uncultured Myxococcales bacterium | reverse complement strand
CCCCCCTACTGCGCTTCAATCCCGTAGGATCTGAGCTTCCGCTGGAGCGTTCGGCGGTCAATGCCGAGCGCCGCTGCGGCTTTGGTGATGTTGCCGTCCTTCTCGCGGAGCACGCGCTCGATGTGCTCGCGCTCGACGTCCGCAAGGTTTGTGCGACTGGGCAGCTCGAGTCCCGGCGGGGGGGTCGACTCTCTGGCGTTTCCAAAGACGCTGGCCGCGATCATTCGGCGGACCAAGTCGCCGTCGAGCGTGTCGGAGATCGCGAATAGCGATGCGCGTCTCAATACGTTGAGAAGCTCTCGAACGTTGCCCGGCCAGTCATACTCTCGAAGCGCTGCCAGCGAGTCGGAGTCCAGCGTGAGCTCGCTCTTGCCGAGACGAGCGAGCAGGTGCGTCGCCAGAGGTTCGAGGTCTTCGGGGCGCTCTCGCAGAGGGCGGACCAGGACTGGAAAAACCTGCAGTCGAAAGTACAGGTCTTCGCGAAACCTCCCTGCCTGCGTCTCGATCCACAGGTCTCGATTGGTCGCGGCCACGATTCGGACGTCCACAGCAACTTCTCCGGACTCGCCGACGGGTCGAATGTGTTTTAATTCGATTGCGCGGAGCAGCTTCGCCTGACTTTCCAGAGGAAGCTCGGCCAGCTCGTCGATGAACAGAGTGCCTCCGTCGGCCTCTCGAAAGAGCCCTGCCCTGTCGTCGTGCGCTCCGGTGAATGCGCCGCGCCTATGGCCGAAGAGCTCACTCTCGAACAGCTCGCGCGGGACGCAGGCCGCGTTCAACGCGACGAACGGCCGCGTAGCCCGATTGCTCTGAGCATGAATTTGCCGGGCGACGACCTCTTTTCCGGTGCCGGTTTCTCCAAAGACGAGAACCGTTTCGTCCGTGGGTGCGACGGTCCGAACGAACTCATTCACCTCGTCCACGGCGGGGCTTTCACCGATTAGCTGCGTCGCGTCGTGAAGGGTGCCACCCGGCTCTGCTCTGCCTTTTTCGACGAGCGCCTGACGGAGCAAGGGGCGAAGCATGTTGGCATCGACCGGTTTCTCCAAGAAAGAGAACGCCCCAAGCTGCATCGCCTCGACGGCGGCCTTGACCGTCCCGTGGCCCGTTAGAACGATCACGCGCGTCGAAATGGAGCCGCAGCGTCGGAGCACCTCCAGCCCGCCTATCCCCTTCATCTTGAGGTCCAGGAGCGCGACATCGGGTGGCGAGCCGTCGCTCAAGACGTCGACCGCTTCTTCGCCGCTACTGGCCTCCGACACCGCATAGCCGGAACGCCGCAACGCCTTCGCCATCGCGAAGCGAAACGCCGTGTCGTCGTCGATGATGAGCACGCTGCCATTCATGACTAGGGCGCACGGTGATGCACCCCCGGCTCCTTTGCAAGCGTCTCCTCGCCGACGGACAAGCGCACTCGCGCGCTGGCACCGCCCTGGTCACGGTTCTCGATCGTGAGGTCGCCCCCCATCGTCTGAATGAGCATGTACGAGGCGTATAAGCCGAGGCCCGTTCCCTCTCCGGGTGGCTTCGTCGTGGCAAACGGCTCGAAGAGGCGACCTTCAATCTCGGGGTCGATTCCCGTTCCCTCGTCCTCGACGATGATCTCGACAACCGAGCCGCGTCGCTCCGCGGAGAGCCACACACTACGACCGCCTGCCGCCCGATTTGCATCCAGCGCGTTCTGCAAAAGATTCACGAGCACCTGGAGCAGCCGGTCGGGATCGGCCACGACTGCCAGATCATCGACCGAATCGCTGACCTCGAGCTCCGGCCCATTCTCACGCGCGCCGGCAAAGACGAGTGCCTGGGCACGTTGAACGATCGGAAGCAAGCGGGTCGACGCGCTCAACCTGAGCCGTGGCAGCGTCCCTCCGGTCAGCAGGGAATGAGTGATGCGGCCGAGCCGACCCGTTTCGTCGCGAATGAGCGCGGCCGACTCGGCGAGATCCGATTGGAGCGCTTCATCTCCCCCAAGCGAACGAATCGCTTCTCGCATGTCGGCCGCAAGCGTTCGGATCGTCGCCAGTGGCGTATTGAGCTCGTGCGCAACGCCCTGTGCAACGCGACCGAGGCTTGCAAGACGCTCGGCATGAAGGAGCCGACGCTCGGCGTGGAGAATCTGTGTGCGGTCGACGTAGAGATTCATGATGCGGGGAGGTCCCGCACCGGGTGAGGCCAAAGGAAAGGAGAGCATCTCGTACGAGCTCTCGCCGACGGTGAATCGGCACCGACCTTCCGCACCCTCGTCACGCGCTCTCCAGACGGGACAAAGACCTGCCGGCTGCGTTTTGCAGGCCCGGACCGCGACTGGGCATTCCCAGGCTCCAACCTCGCCGGGCGCGGGAGCGAGCTCATCGGCCAATCGATTGCGCCACTCGATCTTGCCGTCGGGGGAGACGACCTCGAGGCCGGCTTCGAGCTCGTCGAGTGTATTGGAGATGACTTGGTACTCCAGCTCTGCTTGGTCGCGCGAGCGAGCGAGGGCGCGCTCTCGATCACGGAGCTCGCGCACGGCGTGGAGAACGAGGTAAGCCGCGGCGCCAATGGTCGTGGTGAAAGCGGCGACGTTACCGATGGTGTCCCACGGAGGCAACGGATCCCAGGCTCCGATTTTCAAAGTCGGCACCGATTCGCTAAGGGCCAGGAAGCCGGCGCTGGCAAACGCGGCGGCGGTGGCAACCAGCGTTGCGCCCGGGCCGCCCAGTATCCCGATGAGCGCGAGGTGGAAAACGTAGAAGCCGATGAAGGGGGTCGATATGCCCCCGGCGGCCCACAGCACGACTGTCAGCATGGCCAGATCGACGAGCGCTTGCGAAACCGCGGCTCGCTGCCCAGAGCCGGGCCCAGGCGCGCGCCTCAACAAGATGAGGTTGTAGACGCTCCCGGCGCCCACGACGACCAACAAGACCGGCCAGGCGACTCCAGGATAGAAGCCGGCTGCCGCGAACACCGTCGCCACGAGGACACCGGCCATGGCAACCCAACGCAGATTGATGAGCCAGCGAATCCGGTCGGCGCTGAAGACGTCTGGCTCGTGGTAGTCGGCGAACACACGCGAACGACTTGGTTCTGTGGCCATCATCGTTTCCTGGGTTTTGGGGTCGATCGCCTCCCCTGGCCAGGGTACAACGACTCGACCCGCGAATGGCAAGCGAATCAAACGAGAGAAAGATGGTCATTGCCATCCTACTGACGTCGACCCTTCTGACGATGCTGGGCATCGCCGGGGTTCTCACCGGCGCCTACGACCTATCGATGGCGCCGCTCCCCGAGGATGTTCGTGAGCTCTCCGAGGTGAATGAAGAGCTCAGCGACGCGGAGGTTCAGCTTTTCGAAGCTCGCGTCAGCAATCCATACCGAAGGCCGATGGCCGCAGCCAACGTGGTGGTGTCGGCCTTGGTGCTCATTGGAAGCTTCCTCTTGAGCTGGCGACGCAGGCTCGCACAGTGGTGGATCAAGCAGGCCGTGGCGGCGAAGTTGATTTGGATCGGCGCATACACCGTCACTCTAGTCTCCCATGTCAATTTGACCTTCGTCCCATTACCCGCCGAGCCGCAGGGGGATACCTTATCGGCGCTGATCGGGAGCGTGGTCGTCCTCAGCACGGTCAACGCAGCGCTTCACGTTGCAGCTGCCTACAGAGCGACGCGGCCGGACATTGCCGAGTTCATCCGCGCGTCCGCTCCTAAAAGTTGAGTCGACGCATCATCGCGCGTGGGAGCGCTCGGATCACAGCCATGATCAGTCGCCACGGCGCCGGCGCATAAACAACTGGGGCGCCGCGGTCCATCGCGCGAAGCACGCGGCGAGCCACCGCATCGGGCTCGCCGGCAAACGGTGGTGGTTCGAGGCCGGCGGTCATGCTCGTTTTGACGAAGCCCGGCTTGACGGTGACCACCCGAAGACCGTTGGTGCGGTGCTTGTGATCCAGGCCCTCGAGGTAGTGAGTCAGGCCGGCCTTTGCTGCGCCGTAAATGATGACCGGCTTGCGCGCGCGTTCCCCGGCGACCGAGCTGAAGACGCACAAGGTGCCGCCACCGTCTTGGAGCAGAGCTCTCTTTGCGGCCTCACAAAACAAGACGGTATTAGAGAAGTCGATTCGGAGGAGCCGCTCCGCGAGGTCGGAATCGGCTTCGAGCTCTTCCTGGCTCGCGAAGATAGCGGCGGTGACCACGACGGCATCCAGGCCACCGAGCGTTTCACGAGCTGCGTCAATTGCCGGGCCGAACATTTCGGTTTTCTCCAGGTCACAGGCCACCGACCCCGCAGAGTCACCGGCGCCGCGCACCCGGAGGTCCGCCACGCTGCGCTCGAGATCGACGCTGTTGCGGCCCAGAATACAGATCTCGTCGCCGCGCTCGACGGCCGCACGCGCAAGCGCTCGCCCCATCCCTTTGGTCGCACCCAGAATGGCAACTTTCATCTCAGTCCCCTAGCAAGCGCACCGACTGTGCGCTTCGAAATCTGCGATTGGGGTCCCAACGGTCTCGGATTGCCGTGAACTCTTCGAGGCGAGGCCTTTCCATCGCTTCGAAATGCTCGCGCCGTGTGAACGAATCTTTTGCGAGATAAATGCGCCCGCCCTCTTGAAGCACCTGCTCGTTCAAGGCGTCGACGAGGGCTTGGGTGTCATCGCGAACCGCGATGTCGAGGGCCAAGGTAATCCCCGGACGCGGAAACGAGAGAACGCCGCGGCCCCCACGCCCGAAATCCTTGATCACGCAGAGGAACGAAGCGCCACCGAGCGCGGTCAGAACCTCGAGGACGCGTCGGGCGGAGCCTCGACCGGCCTCGCGCGGCAAGACGCACTGATACTGAGTGAAGCCGCGCCGGCCGTACATTCGGTTCCAGGAACCGATCGCGTCGAGCGGATAGTAGAAGGACTCGTGATTGACGACGCCGCTCGAACGCTGTCGCCATTGCTTCCGATAGTAGAGCTCGTTGAACAGCCGAATCGTCAACCCGTTCAGGACCCAGGCGGGCCAGTCGAATCGAAGGCTCGGCCTAAAGCCTTGCTTGGGGAGCCGGGACGGAGCCTCTAGGGCGTCGGCCCAGCGACCGGTCATGAGAACCCCACGCCCCATCTTCTTGCCGCGCGCGAGGCAGTCGATCCATCCCATCGTGCAGGGCCAATCGGGGGCCGCCTCTTCGAGCGCGTCCTGGAACTCGTCGATGTCGTGGATGCGCCGGCTCTCCTGCCAAATCCACTGCGAGGGGATGCGGTGTAGCTCAAACGCGACCTCGAGAATGTGGCCCGTCAAGCCCATCCCACCAATGGTCGCGCGGAACAGGTCGGAATGCTGCTCCGGCGAGCACTCGAGCACGCGGCCGTCGGCGACGCGCATCTTGAGCGACGTCACGTGGTCGCCGAAATTGCCGTCTCGGTGCTGGTTCTTTCCATGCACATCGGAGGCCACCATGCCTCCAAGGGTGACGAACTTGGTGCCCGGCGATACCGGGGTGAAATAGCCGCGCGGCATGAAAAGCCGGTTTAGCTCGCTGAGGGCAAGGCCCGACTCAGCGCGGAGAAGCGCCGTTTCCGCATCGAACCCCAGGAGCCGATCGGCAAACCTGGTATTCAGGACATTGGGCTGATCGTCGGGCGGCAAGGACGCGTCGCCATACGAACGTCCAAGCCCGCGCGACAGATGAACCTCGCTGCTGATGCGCTCGAGATCCTCGCCTAGGCGCTCCCGTCCTCGGGCCGAATGTCGACCCCAGCCCTGGAGCGTCGAAAGCGGTGTTTCAGGCATGACGTCGTGAGTGTAGCGCGATGCCAGTGAGAGCCCTAGCGCCCGCGCTTGGGAAGGAGCGCCTTGCGAAGCTCCTCTGCCCGGTCGGTACGCTCCCAAGTGAAGGTCTTTTCGGTACGGCCGAAGTGCCCATAAGCGGCTGTGGCTGCGTAGATGGGACGCAGAAGATTCAGGGTCTCGACGATCGCCGCGGGGCGGAAGTCGAATAGTTTGGATACGACTTTGCTGATTTTCTCGTCAGGAACCGCACCGGTGCCAAAGGTGGTCACGTAAACGCCCATGGGCTTCGCAACGCCAATTGCGTACGCCACTTGAACCTCGCAGCGTGATGCGACCTTCGACGCGACGATGTTCTTGGCGACGTAGCGGGCGAAATAGGCCGCGCTCCGATCGACCTTGGAAGGGTCCTTGCCGCTGAAGGCGCCGCCGCCATGCCTGCCCATGCCACCATAGGTGTCGACGATGATCTTCCGCCCGGTCAGGCCAGCGTCGCCGAACGGGCCACCCACGACGAAACGTCCCGTCGGATTGATGTGAATCTTGGTCTTCTTGTCGAGCATCTTGGCCGGAAGGGTCGGCTTGATGACCTCTTCGATGATCGCTTCCCGAAGGGCGCTCTGCTTCACGCTCGCGGCGTGCTGCGTCGAAACGACGACGGCGTCGAAGCGACGTGGCTTGTCATCCTCGTACTCGACGGTGACCTGGGTCTTTCCGTCCGGACGCAGACCTTCGATGATGTTCTTTTTGCGAACTTGGCTGAGCTTGCGCGCGAGCTTGTGCGACAAATCGATCGGCATCGGCATCAGCTGACGCGTCTCGTCGACCGCATAGCCGAACATCAGGCCCTGGTCGCCGGCGCCCTGCTCTTTGCTGGCGCTCGAATCGACGCCGCGGGCGATGTCGGGCGACTGTTGCTCGACCGCGGCCAAGACACCACAGGTCGCGGCATCGAAGCCCATCGAGGAGTCGGTGTAGCCGATTTCCGTGATTGCTTTTCGGACGATCTTCGCGAGGTCGATGGTCGCCTTGGTCGTGACCTCGCCGCCGCAGACGACGAAACCGGTTTTCACCATGGTTTCGACCGCAACACGCGACTTTGGGTCTTGGGCGAGGTAGGCGTCCAGCAACGAATCGCTGACCTTATCGCAGATTTTATCGGGGTGACCTTCGGTCAC
>CBESWY010000147.1:0-6971 GCA_965533395.1 uncultured Myxococcales bacterium | reverse complement strand
AGCGGACACGGAAGCCGCGAAGAGCAGCGGTCGATGATCCAGCTTCTGCGTCCGAAGGCGTTCGTTCCGGTGCACGGCACACACCACCACCGGAGCCGTCATCTCGAGCTGGCCGCCGAGGAAGGGATTGCGCAGACACAGCTCATCGAAAACGGAAGCGTGCTCGAAGTCACGAAGGACGCGCTCGGTGTCGTCGATACCGTTCCGACCGGGCGCGTCTACATCGATGGGATGCGAGCGCTCAGCTCGGAGGTCATCGCCGAGCGACGCGCGATGGGATCGGCCGGATTGGTCACCATTCTGATCTCGCTCAAAGCAGGACGGCCGCGGGAGCTCCCGCACGTCGTGTCGCGGGGTGTCGTCGACGGCGCGGAGCGACTCCGCGTCGAGCGAAAGGTCGCCGAGCACGTTCGGAATCGGCTCAAAGGGCGGCGTTTCGCGACCGCGGCAGAGGCCGAAGAGGCCGCAATTGAGGCCGCGCGGTGGTTCTTGGTCCACAATCACCGAAGGCGCCCGCTGATCACGGCGGACGTCCACGGGGAACCATGAGCCGATGGGTAGCCTGGCTGGTCGCTGCTGTCGTCCTGAGTAGCTGCCACCGGCATGTCAAACCGGAGCCGAGCACGCAGCTCGTCTCCTCCGAACCCGCAATGGTCGCGCCGGCGGGGCCCGTGTCGGACGGCCGCACTCCGACGTCCTCTGGCATCGCGCGCACCGCAACCGCAAAGGAGCGCGCCGCGGTCGAGGACCTCATTCGTGCGGCGGAGTCGGTGCGGCAGCTCAAGCTTCGGCGCCGGGTGACGATTGAAATTGAAGACGGCGATGCGATCGCGGAAAGCCTGCGATCGCAGATCGAAGAAGAAGAAATCGAACGCGCGAGGCTCGTCTACGGCGCGCTGGGACTCCTCGATTCAGAGGAGGACCTGTACAGCTTGTTCGCAGGGGTCCTCGGCGAGCAGGTCATCGGTTACTACGATCCGGACACCGGGCGACTCGTCATCCGGGACGACGTGATGGCAGGCTTGGCCGGGTCCTTCGGCCCAGAGCAAGCCCAGGAAGCACAGCTGGTCCTTGTCCACGAGCTGGTCCACGCGCTCCAGGATCAGCGCCTCGGCCTTGGCGAGTCGTATCAAAAGGAGCGCACCGCCGATGCCGACAACGCCTTCCGCGCGGTGGTCGAGGGCGACGCCACCCTGGCGATGCTTGCGGAGGCGCTTCGCCAGCAGGGTATCCCCTTGTCTGCCGCGACGGCCGGCATTCAACAGATGGGCGATTACATCGACCTCGACGCGCTCGTGCGGGGCGAGAAGCTCGACGACGCGCCGGCGATTCTGCGGGTAACCTTGGTGGCGCCCTACCTGCGCGGACTCCAGTTCGTGGCAGCCGTCCAAGGGCGCGGCGGTTGGCCCGCAGTGAACAACGCACACCGCCGCCCCCCTGCGACGACCGAGCAGGTGCTGCACCCGGACAAGTACTTCGCCCGAGAGCGGGCCGAAACAATCCAGATGCCGAAGAGCAAAGCGCTCCTCGCCGCCGGCTTCGATCGAATCGAGGAAGATACGCTTGGCGAGCTCGAGCTCAGCGTTTACCTCGGGCAGGGGCGAGCCTCGGGCACCCACGAGCAGGCGGCCGCCGGTTGGGCGGGCGATCAGCTCGCGGTCTACCAGCGCAACGAAACGACGGCTGTCATCTGGTGGACGAGCTGGGACAGCGAGCTGGATGCCCAAGAGGCCTTCGCCGCGGCTCGCTCGGTCTCACCCAAGGACTCGAGCGCCCGGGTGGAACGCAAGGGTCGCGCGGTCCTCATCGTCAGAGGCCTGCCGCACCGGCTGCACCGCGCAGCTCGCAGCGACTTCAATTCGTTCGCTCGCAGCCTCAAGAATCGGCCGCCTCCGCCGGAGGTTCGCCCCAGTCTCGTCTATTGAGGTTGTCGTTCGGAACACCCCAAGCTAGGACAGGCCGATGGGCCGCGCCTCCTGGGACCAATACTTCATGGATATCGCCGTCGTGGTGGCCACTCGCTCGACCTGCCCCCGCAAGCACGTCGGCTCTGTCATCGTACGCGACAAAACGATCCTCTCCACGGGCTATAATGGCTCTGTCCGCGGACTCCCCCATTGCGACGAGGTCGGCCACATGATGGTCGACGGCCACTGCGTCCGGACCATCCATGCCGAGGTCAACGCGATCATCCAAGCCGCAAAGAACGGCTCCCCCATCGACGGCGCCTCGATCTACGTCACCGCGTCCCCGTGTTGGAACTGCTTCAAAGCGATTTGCAACGTCGGCATCAAGCGCATCATCTTCGAGGAGTTTTATCGAGACGAGCGGATTTTCGAGGTCTCGCAGACTCTGGGCATCGAGCTGGTGGAGCTTCACCGGGAGTTGGCGGCTCCCAAGGCTGCACCTTGACGGCTCTGCGCCCCGGCTGTACGAAACGCGCCTGTCTAGCCCCCTAAAAGCCGATGCAATCTGAAATTCGCGAGATCAGCCCTGTCCTGGTGGAGGTTACGGTCGAAGTGCCGTGGGACCGCATCCAAAAGGACCTCAACGACACCTATAAAGAGATCGGCAAGACCGCCCGCGTTCGCGGCTTCCGTCCGGGAAAGGTCCCGCGGGATGTGCTGAAGCAGGTGTACGGCCGGGAAGCTGCGGCGCAGGTGACGGGCACCCTGGTCGAGCAGGGCCTGATGCAAGCGGTCCAGGAGCACGAGCTCCACATCGTCGCGCAGCCGCAGATAGACGAAGCGCCCGCGCTCGAGAAGGGCAAGCCGCTGACCTTCAAGGCCAAGGTCGAGGTGCGACCGAAGATCGACCAAGTCGCGATCGACGAGCTCGAGGCTTGGCAGGCGCCGATCGAAATTCCGAACGAAGACGTCGACGCTGAAGTCGAAGGGCTTCGAAACCAACACGCCGAGATTCAGGTTCCGGATCCTATGCGCGCGGCGAAGGAAGGCGACCTGATCACGATCGACTACACAGTCTCGGTGGACGGCGAAGCCAAGGACGACCTCGGCGCCGAAGGCCGCCAGGTGGAGATCAACGACGATCATCTGCTACCGGCCCTCAAAGAAGGGCTCCTCGGGATGCAGCCCGACGAAGAGAAGACGGTCGAGGTCCCCTTCGAAGACGACCACCCGAACCCGGACCTCCAGGGCAAGACGGCAGAGTTCAAAATCAAGGTGACGCAGCTCCACGAAAAGCTCTTACCCGAGGTCGACGATGAGTTCGCGAAGGACTGCGGCGACTACGAAACGCTCCTCGAGCTGCGGCTCAAGATTCGGGAGGGGCTCGAAAGCACCGCCAAGCAGCAGAGCGATGCCAAGCTCAAAGACCAGCTCATCGACAGCTTGATCGAGCAGAACGACATCCCGGTTCCGCCGTCGATGGTGCAGCAGCAACAGCAGATGATGATGTACGAGATGGCTCAGTTCATGCAGATGGCGGGTCAGCAGGGCGCACCGGGTGCGGACTTCTTTTCGGGAATCGAAGAGCGGGCGCAGCGCCGGGTGCAGGCGGGCATTTTGCTCGGGTCGCTGGCGCGCCAGGAGGGCATCGAGGTCACCGAGCCGGATCTGGATGTGAAGTTCCAAGAGATCGCTGAGCAGACGGGCAAGCACGTCGCCAAGGTCCGCGCCGACTATCAGGAGGCCCAGCGCGACCAGCTCGAATCCCAGCTCCTCGAAGAGAAGGTCATGGTGCTGCTCACCGAGCGTGCCAAAATCAACGAAGGGGAGCGGCCCGAGCCCGAGGCCCAGCCTGAAACCCAAAAGGACGAATCGGCCGAAGACGAAGGGGAAGAGTCATGAGCGAGCCTACGACCGCGCAGATGTACATGCCTTGGGTCGTCGAAACGACGCACCGCGGCGAACGCCAGTGGGACATCTTCAGCCGCCTGATGAAGGACCGCATCATCTTTCTCGGCACCGAGGTCAACGACGACGTCGCCAACGCGATCATCGCTCAGATGCTTTTTCTCGAGAGCGACGACCCCGACAAAGAGATCACCTTGTACATCAACAGCCCGGGTGGCTCGATTACAGCAGGACTCGCGATTTACGACACGATGCAGTACGTTCGGTCACCGGTGTCGACGGTCTGCATCGGCCAAGCCGCATCGATGGCCGCTTGGATTCTCGCCTCTGGCACGACCGGATTGCGCAAATGTTTGCCCAATAGCCGCATCATGATTCACCAGCCGCTCGGTGGGATTCGCGGTCAGGCGACCGACATTGAAATCCATGCACGAGAGATTCTGAAACTTCGTGAACAAATGAACACGATCCTGGCCAAGCATACAGGCCAGACCACCGAACGCATTAAGGAAGACACCGAACGCGATCGCTATCTCTCCGCCGAACAGGCGAAAGAGTACGGGCTCATCGACGACGTCATCAAGCCCAAGCTCGAAGGCTGAGGCCCCACAAAACGCTGCCCGCGCGCGCGGTCTAGTCCTTGCCGTTAAAGAGGCGGGACGCTAGACTTCTCCGAAGCAGGTATATGGTGGATCGCAGGCGAGATGATGGGCACGGCAATCTTCAATGCTCCTTCTGTGGGAAGTCACAGAAGGAAGTAAAAAAGCTCATTGCGGGGCCGACGGTCTACATTTGCGACGAGTGCATCGGGCTCTGTAACGACATCATCGCAGAGGAGGTCGAGCGCGAGGAATCGCTCACGACGACGACCCCGCTCCCGAAGCCCGCCGAAATCAAAGACATCCTCGATGAGTACGTCATCGGGCAGGAGCGCGCGAAGAAGGTCCTCTCCGTTGCGGTCCACAACCACTACAAGCGCATCGATTCGAAAGTCAGCGCCGATGACGTCGAGCTTCAGAAGTCGAACATCCTTCTGCTCGGACCGACCGGCTCAGGCAAGACCCTGCTCGCGCAAACTCTTGCGCGCATTCTCAACGTTCCGTTCGCGATTGCCGATGCCACGACTCTGACCGAGGCTGGCTACGTCGGCGAGGATGTCGAAAACATCATCGTGCAGCTTCTGCAAAACGCCGACCACGACGTCGAGCGGGCGCAGCGCGGCATCGTCTACATCGACGAAATCGACAAGGTCGCGCGCAAAGGCGACAACCCGTCGATCACCCGCGACGTGAGCGGCGAAGGTGTGCAGCAGGCTCTTTTGAAGATCATCGAGGGCACCGTTGCGAACGTGCCTCCGAAGGGCGGGCGCAAGCACCCGCAGCAAGATTTCCTGCAAATCGACACGGGCAACATCCTGTTCATTTGCGGCGGCGCGTTCGTCGGCCTCGACGACGTCATCGAGCGGCGCATCGGCGAGCGTAAGCTCGGCTTCGGCGCCGACATTCCGTCGCGCAAAGACAAGAAAATCGGCGAGCTCCTCGAACGGATCGAGCCCGAGGATTTGCTGCGCGCCGGACTGATTCCGGAGTTCATTGGCCGCCTGCCGGTCATCGCGACCTTGCACGAGCTCAACGAAGAGGCGCTCGTCGACATCCTGACCAAGCCCAAGAACGCCCTGGTCAAACAGTACCAAAAGCTTTTCGAGATGGACGGCGTGAAGCTCAAGTTCGGGCAGGGCGCGCTGCATGCGGTGGCCCGCGAAGCTCTGAAGCGGAACGCTGGGGCCCGAGGCCTTCGCGCCATCATGGAGAAGTCCATGCTGGACATCATGTACGAGGTCCCTTCCCAGTCCGACATCCGTGAGGTCGCCGTCAGCGAGGAAGTCATCATCTCGGGTGAGAAGCCGCTCATCGTCTACGAAAAGGAAGAGGCGGAGCTCGCTTAGTGCGGCCCTCTTGGTCCATCCCCGCCGCGCGCGGAGCGCAATAGACTGATGTTCTTTCACCGAAACGACGACGACGATCAGAAGACCGGCACCGGTGAGCCCGGTGGCGATAGCTTCCCCTTGCTGCCCCTGCGGGACATCATCGTATTTCCGCACATGGTGGTGCCGCTCTTCGTAGGTCGCGAGAAGTCGATCAACGCGCTCGAAGAAGCGATGAGCCAGCACAAAGAGATCCTGCTGGCCGCACAGAAAAAGGCGAAGACAAACGACCCCGCTCCGGAGGACATCTTCGAGGTCGGAACCATCGGCACCATCATCCAGCTGCTGCGCTTGCCGGACGGCACGGTGAAGGTTCTCGTCGAGGGTAAGCGTCGCGCGCGTATTACCGAATTCGTGCCGCACGACGATTTTTTCCTCTGCAACGTCGAGCCGGTCGAAGAGGTCTACTCGGCCAACGTCGAAATCGAAGCCCTGATTCGCTCGGTCCAGTCGGCGTTCGACGTCTACGCCAAGCTCAACAAGCGGATCGCCCCCGAGATGCTGATGACGGTCCAGACGATCGACGACCCGTCGAAGCTCGCGGACACCGTGGTCGTGCACCTCACGAGCATCAAGCTTTCTGACCGCCAAGAGATTTTAGAAACCGTCGACCCGGCGAAGCGTCTCGAGCGTTTGTTCCAACTGATGAACGCCGAAATCGAGATTCTTCAGGTCGAGAAGAAGATCCGCTCCCGCGTCAAGAAGCAAATGGAGAAGACGCAGAAGGAGTACTACCTGAATGAGCAGATGCAGGCCATTCAGAAGGAGCTCGGCGAGCGCGACGAGTTCAAGAGCGAAATCCAAGAGCTCGAAGCGCAGATCAAGCAAAAGAAGCTCAGCAAGGAAGCCCATCTCAAGGCGCGCAAAGAGCTCAAGAAGCTCAAAATGATGCAGCCGATGAGCGCGGAGGCCACGGTCATCCGCAACTACATCGACTGGGTGATCGCGCTCCCCTGGGGCGACAAGAGCGAAGAGAACTACGACATCGACGCCGCCGAGCAGATCCTCGACGAAGACCACTACGGTCTCAAAAAGCCGAAGGAGCGCATCGTGGAGTACCTCGCGGTGCAGGCGCTCGTAAGGAAGCTCAAGGGGCCGGTGCTTTGTTTGGTGGGACCGCCCGGCGTCGGCAAGACCTCGCTCGCGAAGAGCATTGCCCGCTGCACCGGCCG
>CBESWY010000146.1:0-7003 GCA_965533395.1 uncultured Myxococcales bacterium | reverse complement strand
CCTCGCGACGAAAACTCGTCGCTTGGCTCGGTGCATGCGAATACGTCGCACGCACCACGACCGACTCTGTCTGGATTTCGAGCCGAGGCTCGATGGTGGGCCTATTCAGCCTCTCCTGCTTTGCGCGACACGTTCCGGCGCGATGCATTCCCCGTCGGGATGCCTGCTAACCCCCCGCGTGAGCTATTGGACTCACTGGAGGAGCGTTGACCGACACGTCCCGTGCGCTGACGTCGTACCTCTCTCATGGTTGGTTTGAGATACCGAAGACTCGCATAGGTCGCCCTACGCTTTTCATTCGGACAGAGCCCCAGCGATGGTTTGGGTTTAGCAAACCGTCGTGATTGGACTCCGCGACGACTCTCGTCGTACCTGAACCCTTGGTTTTCGGCTCTCCAAGGGCGCGTAAATGGGATGCGCTTGTGGCGGATCCGATGGCTCATGCCGCACTTCGCTCTGCCGTCCGAGCTTTCGCCCGCAGTACGGCGGTGTTGCGCAGCATGTTCAGGCCGACGCGTGCAATCCAGAGTTTCAGTTTTCAAAGATGGGCACCCGGACCTCGTGAGATTACCGTCACCGGTTCCGAACCGGCTTGTAGACGGTGAGCCGACGGTGTCACCCCGTCGCGCTCGCTTTGGCGGGGGCTCGGTCGCCGAAACGGCCGAGCTCCGAACCTCTGACGCGCCGTCACGGCCATCGGTGGGCCCTAGTGCCAGGTGCCGCCGACGGCTCGTCTAGAACCTTCGCGCTCGCTCTGTGGTGAAACCGAGCGACGTCCCGATTCTGGTGCGCCTTCCACCGCTGCTCCTCGCGTCGACGGCCTTCGCCTGAGCTTTCGCTCGACTCGGACCCACGCATCAGACCAACGGCTTGTGCAATGCTCACGACCCACGGACACGTTCGGCGTTCCTATCGCCTCCCGACTGCGAAACCTTTCGGCCTCGCCCCTCGCCCCGTGAGAGTGAGAGACAACAACTTGCGTTGCTGTCGTCAGATGGGTTGATTCAAAGAACGTCCGACCTCGCTGTCGCGATCTTCCGACCCCTTTTGTCACCGATCCGCCCAGGGAGATCAACGAAATTCGCTTGTGGAAAACGCGTTTCTTTTTCCACAGCCCACGCGCATTGCGCCCAGGTCCTCCACAGGTAACCCCATGCGCGAAATCACTTCGATTTCAGGGCGTCGAGGGGACGAGGACTGGCGTGGTGTTCACCTGCACCGGCGTCGTATTCACCGGAATCGCCGCGGGCGCCGTCGCAGGCATGCCGACCTCGCTCGGGGTCGCGGTCACTTCCGCCGTCGTCGTGAACGGATCCTCGCCCAGCTCCGGCGCCTCGAGCGGCGCGTCGAAATCAAACGGCTTGATCCGAGGGGTCAAGTTGCCAAAGCGGTCGACGCTCACCCATGCGCCGTCGGGCATCACGTACGCGCCAACATCGCGGTCATAGCGCGGCAGCGCTACTTCGATCGGCTCTTTGACTTGGCCCCGAATTCGCCCGGGAACGACGTCGACGTACAGGGGCTCATCGAGCACGAAGTTGTAGCCGCCCTTGTCGAACTCCATCAGGTACATTTCTTCTTCGAACTCGAACTCGCGCCGGTAAATCATCGGCTGCTGGCCGTAGCGTGTGTGCGGACGGTGCTCGAGGACGAACGACATCAGGCGAACGGCAATGTGGTTGTGCATCCGATGACAGCCGTGCGAGTGACGCCGCATGATGCTCATGTAGTCGACCGAGCCGTGCGTCCGAATTCCCTCGTCGCCGCCAACCTGCATGGTGCCGTCCGCGCCGCGGTAGTACTTGCGGTGGTACGCAGCCACCAAGCCGTACGCAGACGCGTAGCTCGGGCCCGTCGTGTGGTAATCCACCTCGAAGTATTCGTTGCCGCGCTTGCGTCGCTTCTTGACCATCACGCGCGGGGGTGTGCTTTCCGGCGGCACCCAAACTGGCGCAGCGGAAATACGGCTCCACACCCGCCGCCCGGTGGGCGAGCCCTTGTACTTCAGCATCACGACCCCATCGATGTAGTCGGTCCGCCAACCGCCGATGGTGGTGCCAAAACGCGCGAGAGGAACCTTCTGCCCGTTGTAGTTGACGTGGATCGTGAGCCGTGGCCGGCGGCTCACGGGTTGAGAACGCGCCTTGCCCTCTTCGCTGTATGGGAACTCGAACCAGACGTCGCCCCGGTCGATCGAAACGCTCAGGTCCATGGCGTCGCTGTAGTAGGGAGGCCGCTCGATGTCCTGCAGGGCGATCACCTTCTCGGCGGGAATCTCGCCAAGCGATTCCAGCCAGGCGTAGGTCGATTCCGGCGTCTGAAGGCCGAACGCCTCGATGACGCGCTCGCGAAGCTCGGCTTCGAAGTTTGGAATCTGCAGCTCGCGCCCGTCCTCCGCCTTGTACGTACGCGGCTCGCCGTCGCGCAAAAACGATGTGCTGCCATCTTCGATGACTTCCGCGGCGTGCATCGCGCGCTCGGTCAGCGTTCGAATCACGGCTTCCCGCTCGGTCTCTTGCGGCGTCTCCTGCAGCACAGCCAGGGTGTCTTTGCCGATGAAGCCCCAACCGTAGACGCGATGCCGGCGTTCGAACTCGGCAAGCGCTTCGTGCGTGCGCCAATCGAACAGGCCCGGCGTGTAGTCACCGCGGCCTTCGAAAAAGCCTTCGCACTCGAGCCGGGCCTGTGCCGCAACGATGGCCTCAATCTCGGGCGCTACCGTCCGGTATTCCTCGACCTGCTCCCACTCGTCTGCGTCCGCGGCGTGCGCGCGGGTTATCTGATCGAGGCTTTCGACTTGGGCACGCTCGACGAGCGCTGCCATCTTCGGCGTAAGTAGCTCGTAGCGCGCAAGGCGACGTGCGGGGCGGCGGCCCTTCTGATATGCGAGAAATCCTTCGAACTCCTGAAGCGGCACCAGGTCGAGCTGCTCGGCGCACTGCAACGCGCGGACCTCCGCGAACCGCTGCCTCAGCAAAGACAGATTCGGCAAGATGCCGTAGAGCTCGAGGTACTGGTCCTTCTTGGCGCGATACCCGTGGCGGTCGTCCGGAAACTCCCCTCGCGCCAGCGCCAGATAGGTCGCACGGTACTCGCTCGGCTTCGGGACCTCGTCTCCAGAACCCTCGGTGAGAATGTATGGCGTCCAGTCTTCGCCGAGATCCAAGAGAAGGTGGCCGTCTTCGTCGGCGGTGGCGGCATCGACCTCGCCCTCTGCCTTGCCGTCCTTCCAGAAGGCCACGGGGACCTGCAGCACCACGGGCTCCGGGTCCGCGTTGCGCGCGGCCTTCCGCCCAGGCTTGGCCTCGCTTTCGACCGGAGCGGTGACAGGACCCTGCTTCGGTGTGCAGCCGTACAAAACTACACAGCCGAGAATCGACAATAATCCCAGGCGCCAATAAAACACGACCTTGACACCTTGGAGCCGAACCCGATCCAACGCAAATTTCGCGCCCGCAGGGCGTAGCTTCGCATTGCCGTTTTGTTGAGTGCCGCCTCAAGGGTGACCCATCCTTACAGTTCCCCACTTCGTGAGAGGCAACCATGGGAACTCTGGGCACCGTCCCCTTTCTTCTAAATCAACTGAGGCCACCCGGGAAGGGCGGCGCGGCGCTCACGCAAGCGGCCGCGTCCATCGCGCTTTCAAACGGTCAACCGCAGACGATCGTCGACGTTCTGCACGGCCGCGCCTTTCGTTATTACGCCGAAGGTCTGCGGCAGTACCTTGCCATTCGAACCGGCTCCACCGATCGCGCGGAACACTACGTCGCGAAGCTTCGTGCCTACGTTGCGAAAACCGAAAGCGACGAGCTGCTTCAGGCCCCCGGCGTCCGCGCGAGGCTCTACAGGGCAGCGCGCGGCTACATGCACAACCAGAGCCGCCCGCACGAGGCGCCGACGAAGGAAGTGCTGGCGAGCCTGCCCTGGCGCGCCCTTCCCTCTGCGCATCACTCCATCAGCCCGCTCAATGGGCTGCGCTTCGACCTCAGCACCGAAGACTCCGAGCTTTTGGAGCTCCGACACGCCCGGGAGCTCAGCATCGAAGAGTTGGCGTTCGTGTACGGCAAGCCGCCGCAGGCGATGGAAGCGCGCGTGGATGCGGCCATGGCGCAGGCAGAGCGGATTTTCGCGGAACACGGCGTTTCGGACGCCAGTCGCTTTGGTCGCGTCATCATCGAGGCGTTTGCCCTCGAAGCAGCACCGCGTGCGCCAGGCGAGGAAAACGAAATCGTCGAACCATTGTCCAACGGCACGATCGTCGGCGGGCGGTACTCCATCGAAGCGCGCGTGGGTCTTGGCGCGTTCGGAGACGTGTATCGAGCAAAGGACACCGAAGTCCCGGGCCATGTCGTTGCCCTGAAAATGCTCCACCAGCCCGCGCACTCGAAGTCGGCCAAGCAAGCTGCCCTGCGGGAGCTGCGGCTCATCGCCTCAGTGTTCCATCCGTCGATCGTGCAGTTCAAAGACCACGGCTGGTTCGAGGAACGGCTCTGGTTCGTCATGCCCTGGTACGACGGCGAGACGCTCGAGTCACGGCTGCAGCGCGAGCCCTTGAATCGCGCCGAGGCACTCTCGATCTTCCAGCCACTCGCGCGCGCGCTCGCCGCGATGCACGCAGCAGGGGTGCGCCACCAAGACGTCAAACCCGAAAACATCTTTCTCGCACGCATTCCCGGGTTCGGCGCGGAGGAAGTCACGCCCGTGCTTCTCGATCTTGGCGTGGCCGCAACCGAGGCCGAGATGGTGGTCGCGGGAACGCCGACGTACTTCGCGCCCGAGGTCGCTGCGCAGTTTGCCTCGGTCGAGAGCAAACCGGTGGTGAGCAACAAGGCCGACGTGTTCGCGCTGTCCCTTTCGCTTCGCAACGCGCTCGAGCCGGGAACCCAGGAAGACGTTGCCGCGGGTGCGGTCGACACATTCATCGAGAATCGCTCCAAGGAGACGCCCCGTGCGCCGAATCGCAAAGGGCTCAAATATCTCACACCGTTCTTCGACCGCTGGCTGAGTCTGGATGCCGCCGAGCGGCCCACCGCCGAAGAGCTAGCCGTCGAGCTCTCGGCGCTGTCGCTTCCCGAAGAGCGGCGTGAGCGCGTGAAGACGATCCTGCGTTGGACGATCCCGATGGCGCTGGCCCTGCTCGGAGCATCGGGCGCCGCGGTGACCGTCTTCTACCAGAAGGCCGAAACCCAGCGCGAAGTGGCTCAGCAGGCCAAGCTCACCGCTTCGGATCTTCGCCGCGACCTCGCCGACACGCGTGAGATCGCCGAGCAGCTAGAGCTCCGCTACGAGCAGAGCCGGCTGACGCGCACCGAGCTTGCCAAACGCCTGGCGCGCACCGACGGGCGGGTCGCAGCTCTCAAAACACAGCTCAAAGACGAAGAGCGGCGCCTGACTCGGACGCGCGAAAAGCTCGCGCAGAACCGTCAAGAGAAGGCGACGATCGAGCAGCACCTTTCGGAAACCGAGCGTGACCTCTCCGCAACGGAACGCTCGCTCGCCGGTGCGAATCAGAAGCTCGCCGCGACGGCCCAGAACCTGAGCGCGGAGCGAGAACGCGCCGAACGAATCCAACGCCGACTCGACCGAGAGGGTGACCGCCGACTCGAGCTTCAGGGCGAGCTCGCCGCGCTCGACGCCCGCCTAAACGCCGAGCTCTCGAAAACCAAAGCGCTGCAAGATTCCGTCGCGAGGGCCGTCGCCGCGCGTAGCCGCGCCGAGCTCGAGCTCGAATTCGCAGAAGACGAGCTCCGAGCGCTTCGCAATCGTCCGACGCCCCACGCACCGGAACCCGAATCGGACCCGTCGTCCGGCGAGCCGACGCCCGGAAGCTGAGCGGGCGTCATCGGGGCCCCGGCTAGCGGCGGCCCTTGAAGCCCATCATCTCTTGAACGACGGACTCGCTCATCTCGGCGATTTCCGCTTCTTCGGCGATGCGCTCCGCGCAGTCTTCGCAGACTTTGATGCGTCGCCCGTCTGCCTTGACGGCAACGAGCTCATCAACGTCGTCCTTGCACGATCGGCAGGTCGGCATGGCGTCCTACCTCGCCCGCGGTAGGAAGCGGCTCATCCCGGGCAGCAGGACGTTCTGGCGAACCGAGCGAAAGGCGCCGCCAAACCCCGTCGGCAGCGCGCGGAACGCGATGTCGATGTGCTTCTGATCGGTTTCGACACCGTGCAGCGTGACGAACGACGTCAGCAAGGAGACGGCGCGCCGGACGAGCGGGTTTTTGCCGATCTTTGGATCGCGCATCAGGTCGAGCACGATTCGGTTCCCGTTGGCCTCGGCCAGAACCGGAGAGCGGCCCGGCATGAAGTTCACCAGAGTGCCCGGATTCGAAAGGTCCAGCGCGCCGGACTTGATCAAGGCAGCGATCGGGGAGTCGGACTCACCGTTGAGCTTGAGCTTCACTTCTTCGAGGCGAAGCGAAACCGTCAGCTCTTCGTCGTTGAACACGATGCGCTCTACAAAAATTATCGCGCCGGCGCGAATCGGCGTGTTCATCAAATCGACGTTGCCCGATAGACGAAGGCCAGGCGGAACCGAGTCGATGTGAAAGTCCTCGACCTTGCCGCTGCGCTCCGCCTGCTGGCCGAGCCAACGCAGGGCGGCGAGCGGGACGCCGACCCGGAGGCCCAGCGCGCTGCGAACCGCGCGTCCGACCTCCTCGGGGTGCAAACGCAAATAAGAACGAAGGGCGTCGACTGTCTCTTGGGGTGTGGGCATGGCGCGCTGAGTCTAATGTTCCGACCGGCTCACGTAAATGGCCAATTCAGGGGACCCAAGCTACGGATTCAGCATGATGGTGGTTGGGTCGCAAAAACCGCGGCCGTCCCCTAGATCGGTGCACTCAGGCGCCACCTCCGCCACTCTCGGACACTCGTTGATGGTGCTCGGGTCGCAAATCCGCTGGCATGTGGGGCCGTTCCTGCCCTCTCCCTCGCAGGTCGCTCCGGGGATGCACACGCAGACGCCACCGAGGACGCAGTCGAGGCTGAAGTCGCA
>CBESWY010000145.1:0-7076 GCA_965533395.1 uncultured Myxococcales bacterium | reverse complement strand
CGTGCCTACGTTCATGTGTGGTTTGTCTCGGACAAACTTCTCTTTAGCCATCGTTAGCTCCTCATCCGCCCTTCGCCTTGGCGACGATTTCTTCGGCGATGCCCTGCGGCACCCCCTGATACTCCTTGAACTGCATCGTGTAGACCGCGCGCCCCTGAGTTTTGGAGCGAAGGTCGTTTACGTAACCAAACATGTTAGCGAGCGGCACGAGCGAACGAATCACTTGCAAGCCACTCACCGAATCCATTCCGCTGACGGCACCGCGACGCGAGTTGAGGTCGCCGATGACCTCACCCATGTAGTCCTCCGGGACGCGGACTTCAACGTCCATCACCGGCTCCATGAGCTGAATGCCCGCGCGCTTGGCACCATCCTGGAAAGCAAGAGAGGCTGCCACTTCGAATGCCGCCGGGCTCGAATCGACGTCGTGGTACGAGCCGTCGAAGAGCGTCGCCCTCAGGTCGATCACGGGGTAGCCGGCCATCACGCCCCGGCTCATGGCATCTCGTACACCCTTCTGTACGGACGGGATGTACTCCTTGGGCACGACGCCACCGACGATTTTGTTCTCGAACTCGAAGCCAGCCCCCGCTTCGAGGGGTTCGAGCTTGATCCAAACGTGGCCAAACATGCCGCGACCGCCGCTCTGCTTTACGTAGCGGCCCTCGGATTCGATTTCCTTGGTGATCGTTTCGCGGTACGCGACCTGGGGTGCGCCAACGTTGGAATCCACTTGGAATTCCCGCTTCAAGCGGTCGACGATGATCTCCAAATGGAGCTCGCCCATGCCGCTGATGATGGTCTGGCCCGACTCCTCGTCCGTGTGTGCGCGGAAGCTCGGGTCCTCCGCCGCGAGCTTTCCGAGCCCCACACCGAGCTTATCCTGGTCGGCCTGGGTCCTGGGTTCGATCGCGACCGAAATGACGGGCTCGGGGAAATCCATCCGCTCGAGAATGATAGGCGCGTTCTCCGCGCAGAGCGTATCGCCCGTGGTCGCTGTCTTGAGCCCGACCGCGGCCGCGATATTGCCAGCGCGAATCTCTTTGAGCTCTTCACGGTTGTTGGCGTGCATCTGAAGGATGCGGCCAATGCGCTCTTTTTTGCCCTTGGTCGAGTTCAGGACACCGGAGCCGGCTTTGAGGACGCCGGAGTAGACGCGGAAGAACGTGAGCTGACCGACGAACGAATCGTTGACGATCTTGAATGCCAGGGCGCTGAACGGCTCGTCATCCGAGGCCTTGCGCACCATCACCTTCTCGGGGTCCTCCGGGGAAACGCCCTGAATCGCCTGAACCTCGAGCGGCGACGGAAGGAAATTGACGACGGCGTCCATGAGCTGTTGGACGCCCTTGTTCTTGAAAGCGGAGCCGGTGAGCACGGGTACGATGGACTGCTCCAAACAGCCTTTGCGAACTGCTCTCAGAATCTCGTCCTCCGAGAAATCGATGTCGCCCTCGAGGAAGCGCTCCATCAGGGCATCATCGACCTCGGAAACCGCTTCGATGAGCAGCGCGCGGGCCGCGTCGGCTTGCGCCTGGTGCTCCGCGGGGATCTCCTCGACGGTCCACTCGGCGCCGAGATTGTCTTCTCTGAAGCGATTGGCCTTCATCGCGACCAGGTCGATCACGCCTTCGAGCTCGGCCTCTTGGCCTAGCGGGAGCTGCACCGCGACGGCAGGTGCGACGAGGCGATCTTTAATCGACTGAAAGGCGCTCGGAAAGTCTGCCCCCGCCTTGTCCATCTTGTTGATGAAGCAGATGCGAGGAACGCCATATCGGTCGGCCTGGCGCCAGACCGTCTCCGACTGCGGCTCGACACCCTCTTTACCGTCGAACACTGCAACCGCGCCATCGAGCACTCGGAGCGAACGCTCGACCTCGATCGTGAAGTCGACGTGGCCAGGCGTGTCGATGATGTTGATTCGAAACTGCTCGCCGCCGAACGGGCCCCTACCCGGGCGCCAGAAACAAGTCGTCGCAGCGGACGTGATGGTGATGCCACGCTCCTGCTCCTGTTCCATGTAATCCATGGTGGCAGCGCCGTCGTGCACCTCGCCGATCTTGTAGTTGACGCCGGTGTAGTAGAGGATCCGCTCGGTCGTCGTCGTCTTGCCCGCATCGATGTGGGCCATGATGCCGATGTTGCGGGTCTTATCGAGTGCGTACTTTCTGGCCATTGGATTCTATGAGCTCGACTCTTCTGACTATGGCGCTTCACATACAAAACCCCCTCCGACCCAGAAGCCACCCTCGGGCTTCTTCAACTCAGAGAGGGTTTCGAGAGGCACATCGGTTGCGGCGCACAGCCGCGGTCTTCCCGGTGACTCTCTCTATGTCCGCGTCGTCATGAAATCAGCTACTGCTCCTTGCCCGAGGGGTTTCCGTAGACCTTCCCAGACGCCAAAAAGTTCCTACCAGCGATAATGGGCAAACGCCTTGTTCGCGTCGGCCATCTTGTGTGTGTCTTCACGCTTTTTTACAGCGTTTCCGCGTCCCTGCGAGGCTTCCATGAGCTCTGCCGCGAGACGTTCTTCCATGGACTTCTCGCCGCGCGCTCTCGAATACTGAACCAGCCAACGCATTGCGAGCGCATTGCGGCGTTCGGAGCGAACTTCGACGGGGACCTGATACGTCGCGCCACCGACACGACGGCTCTTCACCTCGACGCGCGGCTTCACCGCATCGAGCGCTTTCTTGAACACGTCGAGCGGCTCGTCTTTGGAACGCTCTTCGATGATGTCGAAGGCGCCGTACAAGCACTTCTCGGCGGTGGACCGTTTGCCTGCGAGCATGAGCGAGTTGACGAACTTCGCCACGAGCTGGTCGCCATACTTGGCGTCCGGGATGATTTGCCTTTTAGGCGCGCTGAATCGACGACTCATGACTTAGATTTGCTCAGGCTTTGGGGCGCTTCACGCCGTACTTGGATCGCTTGTTGACGCGATTCGCTTTGTTGGTGTTGGAGGGTCCTGCCGCCCCGGTGGCATCGAGCGTGCCACGCACGACGTGGTAGCGAACGCCGGGAAGATCTTTCACGCGGCCGCCGCGAATCAGCACGACGGAGTGCTCCTGAAGATTGTGTCCCTCGCCGGGAATGTAGGTCGTCGCCTCGATACCGTTCGAGAGACGAACACGGGCGACCTTGCGAAGGGCAGAGTTCGGCTTCTTCGGGGTCGTTGTGTAGACGCGAACGCACACACCCCGCTTCTGCGGGCAACGCTGAAGCGCCGGCGAATCCGTTTTCGATTTGATCTGTTTTCGTCCCTTACGGACGAGCTGGTTGATCGTGGGCATAACTATCCGAAAAAGCGTGCAATTCCTCGAACGAGCGCAGCTTCCCCGCGCGTCGAAGGGAGCGAAGGATAGGCGCGAAAGCCTCGCTGTCAAGCGAAGTGTTCAGCGAATTGAGGTGCAGCCGTAAGTGTTTGAAATAAATGAGTTTTCAGTCGACAGATAGGAGCGAGATTCCAGGCGCGATTAGCAGGAATGATCCCGGTCTCCCAGCACGCTTCGATCTCTGCGAATTCAGAAATCGATCCGCAATTTGCCACCGGTCAGCCCCATCTCCAGCCGAAGCTGGGGACCGCGGCTTTGGGGCCTTTTGAGCTCGTCCGGCAATTCACGGGGTCGGGTGCTTCGAATCACCGGCCTGAAACGAACTTCCGCCTCGACAACGCCTGCGATTGCAAAGCTCAGGAGTGCGCCGACGCTCACCCAGTTGCCGATGCGAAGCGCCTTCTCCACCCGCCGCGCCCGGTCGATTTCGCTGGGTCCCGGATTCTCGTCGCGAAGCGAGTTGTGGCCGATGAAGGTCGCGATGGAGGCCGCGAGAAACGCGCTTTCGGTGGTGGCAAACATGATCCCGAGCTTGCGGTTCTCGTTCTGGAACTGGCCGGCGCCGAATGGGATGGCCGCAATCCATCGCGAATTGACCTTCTCGATGGTCTGCTCGGAGGCGAGCTTCTCGAGCGCCTCGATGCGTTGTTGCTGGCGGATCAGGTCCTCGACCTCTTCGGAACGCTCCCGCTTCTTGCGGGCGCGCTCCAGGGCAGCGCGACGCGCGCGTTCTGCGCTGACTTCCTCTTGCACCCCTTGGAAGGTCTGCACGACTGCCCCGGGAAAGGCGACCGGGTCGATGTCGTAGTCCGCATCCTCCTCGAGCAGCAGCCGGAATTGCTCCCGGGCGGCGTCTTTTTTTCCTAGGAAGAGGTAGGTTGCGCCCAAGTATTTTCGGGCTTCCAAGCGAACGACCGGGTTGGCCGCGCGGGGTACGACGCCGCCCACCAGAGACTCGAGCCCCCTAGCCGCCTTGGCGTAGCTCTGCTTGTCGTAGCTGCGGCGGGCCGACTCGAAGTCCGAAAGCTCGTCGGCAGCGACGGGCAGCGCGAACGCTGCCATCAACAGGAAAATCAAACCTGAAAGCGCGGGCCGCCGGATCACCTTAGGCGGGTTCTACGGGGTTTCACCGTCGCTCTCAAGCTTGAAGGAATGCTCGGTCAAATCCGCTCCGGCGCGAAGCTTCACCACAGTCCTGTAGGTTCGATAGCCCGGCGCGCGGATCTGAACCTGCGCGGAGGACTGAAGCGTCCTCATCGGGATCTGAAGGATCTCACGGATCTGTCCGGTGACGGTGCGATTCCCAGGAAGTGTGATTCGAACGGTCGCATCCGCTGGCGCTGGACCCTTGAGATAGAGCCTCGCAGGCCTGTAACGGAGCTTGACCGAGAGCTCGAAGTCGCGCGCCCCCGGCGGAATCCGTTTGCGGATGACCCGCTCTTCGCAGCAGTCTTCGGCGCCAACGAAGCGAAACGTGTGATTGCCGACCTTGAGTCGGACCCGCTGGAAGCCGGGGCCGTACGGCCTGAGCGGGCTGCCGTTGACGCTTATCGACACATTCGGGGGCCTGGGCTTGAAGACCACCCAACGCCGGCCGTTTGGAGTCGCCTCCATCGTGTCTTGCCCCGGTTGGCTCTCCGCATCCCCGGTGGCTTGCTCGTTTTCGGCGACGTCCAACGGATCGGAATCGACTGCCTGGGTCGTTTCACCCGTCGCGTCGCCGGCGCCCTCGTCCGCTGTGGGAAGGGTGACCGTCTCCACAGGCGCGCCTTCGGCACGTCGCCAGCTCAGGTAGCCAACCCCCGCAAGCGAAAGTACGAGCGCAGCGGCGACCAACGCGATGATCAGATTCACGCGGCGGCGGCGCCCAAGGGTCCCCAGCAGTTTCAGGGCACGATCATTGCCGTCGTCGAGCGCGAGAACGCGGCTCAGCGCAGACTGCGCCTTCGATACCTGGCCCGATTTTGCGGCTTCGGCCCCGAGCACGAGGAGCCTCTGAAGCGCGTGCTGCTCGAGGTCCCCAGCGACCTCGTTTGGTTCGGCCAGGTAGCGCGCCAGCGTGTCGTCGGGATCATCGATGGCCATCTCGCTCAGAAAGTCTCGCAGACGCTCAGCCATCTCACCTGCGCTCTGATAACGTCCGCCAGGCGCTCGGGAGAGCGTCTTGTTGATGATTTGGGCCAGCTCTGCACCAATCGATGGACGGAGGCGAAGCGGGTCGGGGTACTCGCCCTCGAGCAACAACTTCAACAGGTGGTGAGGGTTCCGACCGATGAACGGAAGTCGACCGGTCGCACAGAAATACAGGACCGTCCCAAGTGAAAAGACGTCGCTGCGGACGTCGCACGTCCCGCCCTCCACTTGCTCCGGCGCCATGTGACCTGGGGAACCGAGGATCTGCCCGGTGACGGTGAACGTGTGCGCGTCAACCATGTACGCGATCCCAAAGTCGGTGAGCTTGACGCAGCGATCCTCGTGAATGAGCACGTTCTCGGGCTTCACGTCGCGGTGAATGATGCCCTTGGCATGCGCAGCTCCGAGCGCGTCTGCGAGCTGAAGCGCTATGCAGGCCGCGATTTCTGGCGGCAGTGCCCTTTGCTCGAGGACGAAATCCTTCAGCGTGGGTCCGGTGAGCAACTCCGCAGCGATGTAGGTCTCGTCCGAGGCCTCGCCGCTGTAGTCGTAGATCTCGAGGATGTGCGGATGTCGGAGCTTCGCGACGCTCTTGGCTTCGCGCGTGAATCGGGCGCGGGCTTCGCTGGTGCGCTGCAAATGCGGATGGAGCACCTTGAGGGCGACGAATCGATCGAGCGAGCTGTCACGTGCACGGTAGACCGTAGCCATTCCACCGTGGCCGATCTCGTCGAGGACCTCGTACTTCTCCAGCTTGCGTAACATCTGCCCGGGAAATTCCAGAGTATCAGGTTCGGGCACCGCCACCTCATCCTTCTACAGCGGTTGAAGGGCGGCTGGGACGCAGAACTCGAAATCGTCCCGGATGCTCACACCATCGTCACCCCCCGCGACGATGAAGGCGCCACTTTCCAAAACGAGGCCGCCAGCGCCGGCTCGCGGAAACTCCATTTCCAAGAGAGGTTCAATCCCGACGTCCCCGTCGTTCCATCGGACCTCCTCCACGGCAGACGAGCTTTCGCCGCCGACGAGCAGTGCGCTGTCCTCGGGCTGTAGGACTCCCAGGCGCGCCGTCGTCCAGTCGGGTCCGGCGCCCGAAGCGCAGGCACTCGGGCAGGCATCAAAGCGCAGGCTGTCCTGTCGAACTGCATCTTCGGCATCCGTGCCGCCAAGTAGAAGGGCGCGGCTTTCGCCGTCGCCGACGAGAAGGCCGCCCTCACGGACGCCGTCCATGACACCTGCGACAGGCTGCCCAGTCGGACTGCCGTCGAGGAGGAGCTCGGCATCGCCCTCTGCATCGCCGCCGACGACCAGGACGTCGGCGCCCAGCGCGGTTGCTGCGGGACCGGAACGCGGCTTGCTGAGCTGAAGAAACGTCACCTCGCCGCCAGGCGCAACTAGTGATACCTCGGATTGAGCTTCGTCTCCGAGCTCGCCGCCGATCACCATGGCTCCGACACCCGGAACGGAGACGAGCGCCGACCTCGGCCCTGAGCCATTATGAAGAAACACCGGCGTGATTCGACGGCTTGCATCCAGCATGTTGAAGATGAACGGCGTCGTATTGTTCGAAACGACCAGGATTTCGACTTCGTCGATCGATACTGC
>CBESWY010000144.1:0-7153 GCA_965533395.1 uncultured Myxococcales bacterium | reverse complement strand
CAGGCGCTCGGCGCGAATGATCATCTTGGGTGAATGGACCCCGAAGAAAATCCCAAGCGTGGCCTCTCGGCCGCTGATCTCGTCGACTCGGAAACCATTTTGCTCGAGGAGAGCGCAGATTTCGTGGAGCGCGTAGAGACGAATCGAGTAAAGGCGATCGTGCTGTTGGCCGCTGTGGTTTGCCACTCGACGCTTCACGCGTAGGCGTGATGTCGCATAGTCGAAGTCGGTCTCTTCCATACACACCGCACCATCGACCTCGAACCAAACCTGGTTTGGCTGCGAGCCGATCATGAAATCGCGGTTGACCACTTCGATCAAGAGTGTGCCGTGCGGTCGGATCGATTCGTGGAATTTCCGAATCGTGAGCTCGTTTTCTTCTTCGCTGAAGTAGCCAAAAGTCGTGCCCCAACAAAGCATCGCGTCGAACGGATCCTCGAAGCTGATGCCGCGCATGTCATCGCGCAGGAAGTCGATCTGCAACCCACGGTCTTCGGCCTCATCGTAGGCGCGAGAGACCATCGTCGGGGAAATGTCGAGGCCGACCATGTGATAGCCACGCGACGCAAGCTCGACCGTCTGCACCCCGAGCCCGCAGCCGACGTCCAGAATGCGCGACCCGACCGGCATGCGCAGGGCTCGTTCGATGAAACCACACTCGACGGCGACTTCCTTTGGAGTCGATGTTCGAACAGTCCGTAGGTACGCCTCGCCAAAAAAATGCTCGTGCCAGGGACCATCATCGTCCTCTTCGACCTCGGGTGGCCCAGAGTCAACGGAATCGGCTGGCGGAGGCGGGGGTTTGGGGATTGGAATCAAGATGTCGGGACCAACGTCGAGCGGCGGTGCGATGTCACTCCGGGAAAGCACGTCTGCATCGTCGAGAAAAAGCTCCTCCGGAGGATCGCTGTATCGCACCGTGGCGGGCGGCATCGTCGAAGCTCGGATCTTGGGCGGCTCGCTGAAATGCACATCGATCGACGGCACCGACACGTCCTCATCGTCGGGCTTTGGTTCTGCATCAGAGAGCGGATCGCCCATCGTCATGAACGAGGGTTCGGTGGGTTCCCGGTCGTCGCTGGGTTCGACGGCAAAGGTCACGCCGCTCGGAGGATCGAGCTCGACCACATTCGAAACTTCGTGTGGGGCGCCGTCGCCATTGCCTCCAGGCACAGCGGCTTTGTCGAGAGCGCTTGCGCGGGGAATGTGCGTGATTGGCACTCGAAGGGCGCTTCGCCTCCTGGGAGCGGGCGACGACGTCACCTCGGGCTCGTCGGCTGTCTCACCGCTCACCGTATCTCCCCTTTGGCCATGGCCTCGCCCATGCGAATCGACGAGCCCGCCTTCACAACGACCTCCAGTGCGCAGGTTGGAGGAGTCATCACGATCGCGGTGGAGCCCATGTGGAAGACACCAAGCTCGTCGCCGCGGTCGCGCGGAATCGGCGAATCGGCGTAGCTTCGCAGACCCGGAGTGTCCCCCCGGTTCGTCTGTACATCATCAAAGCTCAAGCCGATGCGTCCCACTCCGATCGCTCCCACCATGATCGTCGTCACAATTCCATGGACGACGCTCTGTTGCACAATAGCAAGACGCTCGTTCCTTGCGAAAAGCTGAGGGATAAACTCGGTCCCAATTCGGTTCACCGGGAACAAAGTGCCCGGCACGTAGCGCATGCACTGGACGCTTCCGCAGGTCGGCGCGTGTACGCGGTGGTAGTCGCGGGGCGACAGGTAGACGATGAAGTAGTGCCCACCCTGGTACGCGCTTGCCGCCGCCGAATCGCCGAGAAGGGCCTCGGCGGTGTACGGCTGCCCTTTGATGATGAGCTCGCCGTCGGCCGAAATTTCACCGAGGTCCTCGATTCGCCCGTCCGCCGGGGAGACCAAGGCCCCCGGGTCGGCGTCGATCTGCCTCGACCCGTCGCGAAGCGTTCGTGTGAAGAAATCGTCAAAGGTACGAAAGCCCCCTGAAGGCACGTCGACGTCGCTCAGGTCCACGTCGTACACGCGGACGAACGCAGCTACCGCGGCGTCCACGAGGGCCTGGGGAGCGCTCGACGCAGCAAGCCCGCCGAGCGCCCTGCTCAGCCGCTTGCGCGGCAGAGCACGGAGCGTTTGAGCGGCCAGCCGTGAAGCACTCATCCCCATACCGGTGCAGTTCAGAAATGGTATCTGACTGAACAAGGACACGTCAAACCTCTGCAACCCCACAAACCTCTGAAATCCCGGAGATTTTCGGTTCTCGAACGCAAGAGTGCCCCGCCGGGGTTGGACCCCAACGAGGCACCTGCAATCGCCTAGCTCGAGCCTAGACCGCTGATTCGCCGCGCTCGCCCGTACGGATGCGGACGGACTCCTCGACCGGCGACACGAAGATCTTGCCGTCGCCGATGCGGCCGGTCTTGGCTGCATTTTCAACGGCTTCGATCACCGAAACGACCAGCGAATCGGGAACGACGATCTCCACCTTCACCTTAGGGACGAAGTCGACCACGTACGCGGACCCCCGATAAACCTCTCGCTTGCCGCCCGTACGGCCGAACCCTTTGACCTCCGTCACGGTCATGCCTTTGATGCCTACTTCGTTAAGGGCATCCTTCACCTCATCGAGCTTGAAAGGCTTGATAATGGCTTCCACCTTCTTCATGGGACCTCCGAAACTTCAAGCAGCCCAACGAGAACCGCCGATGCAAAAGGGTGTACCCCCCAATTATTTCTGAATTGTTTCGGAGGGGTAAATACGCAAGTGGGACGGCCCAACTTGGGCGCTTTGCCGTGCGTGAGGTAGCCGAGAGCGGTTACCGGGATTTCGCTCCAGGGTCGACCTGAGGCGGCCCGGGATAGAGCCCCGAGGCCCAGGTGCTAGGCTGCGCGGCCGATGGCGTCGATTCTGACTACGGTTCGTGACCTCGAGCGTCTGCGACAGATTGCGGGAGTCCTGGCCGTCCATGGCTTCGGTGAGGTGGTCGAGCGAACGGGGCTGAGCACTTTGATTCCCGGCCGCAAGCGGGGCGACAGCGGACGGACGCCGGCGGGCATTCGACTTCGGAAGGTCTTGGAGGACCTTGGGCCATCTTTCGTGAAGCTCGGGCAGATCATGTCCACGCGTCCGGATTTAATTCCCGAGGACATCTTGATCGAGCTCAAGAAGCTGCAAGACGAGGTCCCAGCGGAGCCTTTCGAAGCGATTCGAGAGGAAGTCGAGCGAGAGCTGGGCTGTGAGCTCGCCGAGGTCTACGAGTCGTTCGAAGAGACCCCGCTTGCCTCGGCTTCGATCGCGCAAGTCCACAGGGCGCGTCTTCGAAACGGCGATCACACCGCCGAAGTCGTCGTCAAGGTGCAGCGCCCGCAGGTCCAGGCCCTGATGGCGAGGGATGTGGACCTGCTCTACTGGCTGGCCAAGGCCATCGTGCGCTCGATGCCCGAGTCGCATCTTTATCGGCCGATTAGCCTCGTCGAAGAGTTCGACCGCTCGGTGTCGGCAGAGCTCGACTTTTCGCTCGAGGCCGACAACCACGAGCGCTTCACCCAGAACTTCCAGCGCAACCCAAACGCGAAGTTTCCAAAAGTCTATCGGAGCGCAAGCGCAAAGCGGGTCTTGACGCTCGAGTATCTCGAAGGGCGCAAGGTCTACGCCGCGCAGCGCGCAGGGGTCAGCGGCGAGCTGATCGCGAAGCGCTCCGTCGAAATCATCATCCAGCAGATTTTCGAAGACGGATTCTTCCACGCCGATCCACATCCGGGGAACATCATCATCCTCGGCACCGACGACGAGCCCGTCATCGGCATGATCGACGTCGGCATGGTGGGTCGGCTCTCGCCCAAGATGCGCGATCGGACCATCGATTTGATGCTGGCAGCCGTTCGCGAAGACTACGGTGGCATTGCCGACGCACTCTACGCGATCGGTCGGCCTGTGCGGAAGATCGACCGTGACGCGTTCGATGCAGAGGTCGCGACCCTTTCCCAGCGTTATCTCGGAAAGCGACTCAAAGAAATCGAGCTCGGGTCCTTGATCCGGGACCTGGTGATGGCGTCGCGGAAGTTCGGCGTCGAGATTCCGACAGAGTTCCTGATGCTCGGCAAGAGCCTCATGACGGTCGAAGGCGTCGGCAAGGAGATTTACCCGGAGCTCGATCTGCTCGAAGAAGTGCGCCCCTATTTCTTGGCTCTGTTCCAGCAACGCTTCTCGCCGGAGCGCATGACGCAGGATGCGCTCCGAAGCTTGCGTCGGCTCGGCACCGCAACCTCGGAGATGCCCCTGCAGCTCGAAGAGATTCTCGAGGACCTGCGCAAGGGCGCCTTCACCATTCGCACGCAGCAAACCCAGCTCGAATCGGCCGCGGATCGCCTCGGCCGGCGCGCATTTAGTGGGCTGGTGGTGGGCTCACTGATCATCGCGGGCGCGATTCTGCTTTCGCAGGAGAGCTATTGGCTCGGCGGCCTGTCCCTCGCCGCCGGCGCGGTGTACGCAATCGGCCACAGCGCACGGGTCTGGTTGCTCGGCAAGCCGGAGCCCTGACCTAGCCCCGGATTGCGCGTCCGATGATCAGACCCAGCGCGCCTGCGAGTAGACAGACCACGACCGTGCCCGCCATGTAGAGCGCGGCCCGCCCGAAGGCCTCGTTCTGCAACAGCCCGATGCTCTCGAGATTGAATGCCGAATAGGTCGTGAAGCCGCCCATGACGCCGGTACCGAGCAGCAAGCGCAGGTCTGCCCCAAACCAGGATCGATCCTCGGCGAGCACAAACACCAAGCCGAGCCCAAGCGAGCCGAGCGCATTGACTGTGAACGTCGCCCAAGGAAAACCTTGCGCCATCGTGATCGGCGCGAGCAGCAGGGAGACCCAGTACCGGAGACAGGACCCCGCCGCACCCCCGATCGCAACCAACACGAAGCTCACGTCCGCGTTGTAGACGACAAGTTTGCGAATGCGCAAGAGCCCTGCGTGCTAGAGTCCGCGCCGTGATCAGCGAGGACTTTGCCTTTTATGGCTTTGACGAGGCGTCTTGGGATCGGCTCGTCGCCCTCTTCGTCGGGGAAGATCGCACAGGGGCCGGAGGGGTGCTCGTCGTGGTGGTCGACGCCGACCGCACGCCGGTGGCAAGCTTTCATACAGCGAAGGGCTCGCTCGACCCCGTAAGCCTGCCAGCCCTGGCCGACCTAGGAGCGCTCTGCGAGGCAACCTCGGCCGGCGCCTGCATCCTGATGCGCGAACGCGCGATGCCGGACCTCCTGGACTACCTCGCCGATCCCTTGGACCCCGACCAGGATTTCGTGACGCGTGTCATGCGCTTCGCGCACGTCTTGCGTGAGCTCGGCAATGGAAACTGGCTTCGCGTTTGGCCCAATCCGCTGCCCCATCTCTTGCTTGCGGCGGCACCTGCGGCCAAACCCGCCATCGAGTTCTTCTTGCCGGACGGTATGAGCGTCGTGCTTGCGGTGTTCGACGAGGGCGAGCTTTGGACAGGCGCAGTGCTTCGACGGACGTCAGGCAGCCTGGATGTCTTCGCCGGACCCGAGGCGATTTCGAGCTGGGCCGGTCCGCTCGGTGGAGCCTGGCGTCGCGATCAACGTGTGCTCGTCCGGGCCATCGAGCGCGAGCTTGGGCCGATCCACGTCGGCTTTTTCATGGAGCGCTCAACCGCCCGCGCGCTCCTCTCCGGCGGCCAAGCGGGAGAGTGGGCCATGGCCTACGCGACGCGCGACCTGATTCTCAATCCCTTGCCCGCGTACGCCGCCGCCGGCCTCGGGGTCGACGTCCTGGGCGGTGCGGCCAAGTACGTGCTGCACGCACTCGACGACATCGACAGCGAGGAGCTCGTCACGATCGCGCAGGGGTTCTGGCGCGGTCTCACCGACGGCAAGGGCCTCGAAGGATTGCTCGGTTTCTCGCCGGCCCAGGTGATCTCCGAGACATTGACCAAGCGCCCCACCACGCCTCCGCCCGGCGAAGACCCAGCCGACCCAGCCTCCCTAGACGAGGATCCAGACCAGCTCAACTGAGCAGCCCTGCACAGATCGTCGCTTCTTTGACAAGATTGGCGACAATATGTACCTTTGTCCCACCTGCTCAACATAGCAGGGGACATTTGTGCAGCAATTAGTGGCTAACGAGAAGGCGGTGAGAGATGCGAGCGGGGGAAAGCATGCATAAGCTAACGGCGCGCCAAAAGGCGGTCCTTGAGTACATATCAGACTCGGTTCACTCGAGGGGGTACCCACCCACACTCCGTGAAATCGGCAATCATCTCGGCATTCGCAGCACCAACGGGGTCAACGACCACCTGCGCGCGCTCGAGCGCAAAGGCTACCTCACCCGGGAGGACATGAAGTCGCGGACCCTCCGATTGATGAAGACTCCCGACGGCAGGCCGAGCAGCCGTCCGCCGGCCTCCAACGACGATCTCATCGCGATTCCCATCGTGGGGCGCGTCGCAGCTGGCGCCTTGAGCGAAGCCATCGAGCACCCCGAAGACACCGTGCACATCGATCGAATGCTCATCGGCGGCCAGCGCGACGTCTTCGGTCTTCGGGTCACCGGCGAATCGATGATCGAAGCGGGTATCTTCGATGGCGACTTTGTCTTCGTCCGCAAGCAGCTGACCGCGAACCGAGGCGAGGTCATCATCGCGCTCGTCGGCGACGAAGCCACTTGCAAATACTACTTTCCAGAGCGGGAGCACATTCGCCTTCAGCCCGCCAACAAGGACATGGCGCCGATTCTCATTCCGAAAAACGACTGGCGCACCACACAGGTGCTCGGCGTCGTCGTCGGCGTCTATCGCCGCCTCAACTAGAAGCCCGTCTTAGCCTCGCGAAAATGGGGTTGGTCCCCGTTTTCGTACGATGAACCCCTCGAAAAGGACTTTTTCGGGGGGTTTTGTCTTGTATGGTTCGCGAATGACGTCGACCCAACGAGTCCTGATGGGCCCCGGTCCCTCCGATGTTCCGGCGCGCGTTCTAGAGGCTCTCGCGCAGCCCACCATTGGACATCTCGATCCGATTTTTCTGCAAGTCCTGGACGAGTCGCAGGCGATGCTTCGGCAGGTGTTCGGCACTGACAATGCCTTGACGCTTCCAATGTCGGCGACCGGTTCAGCTGGCATGGAGACCTGCTTCGTGAACTTGCTCGAACCGGGCGACCACG
>CBESWY010000143.1:0-7178 GCA_965533395.1 uncultured Myxococcales bacterium | reverse complement strand
AGCAAACCAGCGCACGCGAGCATCGACCAATTCTTCATGGGACTTCCTTTCTGAGGCGCGACTCGGGTCACCGAGCGCTTATACCGCAAACCGTCTCGATGACGCAGCGCGCAAAATGCGCACTTCTTGCGCACAGAAAATGGGGAGCGCATGAGTTGCACTTGCGCTTGCCGGTGCCAGCCTTGGATGATGCGAGCCCAGCAATCAAGGTACGACAGATCTCGGGTCTTGGCACTGGCGTCTCGTCCTGGCACAGAAGCTGCTTATCCGCAGCGTGCCCCTGCGTACCTGCAACGTACGGCGCATACCCTGCACGGTAGAAACGGAAAACCTCTTCATGGCCCACAGCAGTAGCCTCGACGCGGAGTCGCTCCGCCTCGTTCTCGATTCCCTCGACGATTTCGCCAAAGCCAACCTGAGCGACGAGACACTCCTCGATCTCGATGAAAAGGACATCTTTCCAGAGGAGCTCGTGCGCGCGATCGGCAGCGAAGAGCTCGGTGTGCAGCTGGTGTTCATCCCCGAGGAGCACGGTGGCATGGGCGGCGGAGCCTTCGATGTGTACCGGGTCTGCGAGGCGATGGCCCGGATCGACATCGGGCTAGCGACAGGGGTCCTGGCGACTTTTCTCGGAAGCGATCCCATCGTGTTTGGCGGAACGCAGGAGCAAAAGGAACACTGGCTGAGCCGTATCGCCGAAGAGGGTCTGCTGATGGCCTATGGGGCGACCGAGCCCGCGGCTGGAAGCGACCTCGCAGCGCTCAAGACGGTGGCGGTACCCGTAGAAAAGGACGGCAAGGTCGTTGGATACGAGATCACCGGGAACAAGCAATGGATCTCGAACGGCGGGTACGCCGATGTGTACACCGTGCTTGCGAAGGCGCCCGGTGGGCCCACCTGGTTCGTCGTCGAGCGTGGCGCCGAGGGCTTCTCGTCGGGAAAACCGGAGGACAAGCACGGAATCCGGCTGAGCAACACGACCGCGCTGGTTCTCGAAAACGTCTACGTCGACGCCAGTCAACTCGTGGGGCTCGAGGAAGGCCAAGGGCTGCAGCAGGCGCAGCTGGTCTTCGGGTTCACGCGACTCATGGTGGCGGCCTTCGGGCTGGGCGCGGGCTGGGCCGCCCTCGACCGGACGATTGAATACTCGACAGAGCGGATTCAGGGTGGTGCGCCGCTTTCGGAAAAGCAGGGCTACACACACAAGCTCATCGTGCCGCATGCGGTGCGCCTCGAGGCGGCGCGCGCGTACATCGAGCAGACGGCAGAAGCCATCGACAAGGGCGGCGACGACCTGTTGAACACCGAGGGCGCGATCGCCAAGTACCTCGCGAGCGAGGCGGGCAATGCGGCGGCGGACGCTGCCATTCAAGGGCACGGCGGCTACGGATACACCAAAGAGTACATGGTCGAAAAGATCAAGCGTGACGTGCGAATCACCACGATCTATGAAGGCACCTCCGAGATCATGGAAATGACGATCGGACGCGATCGCTGGCAGCATCACCTCAAGACCCGTGGCCAGCACTATCACGACCTCGGGCGGCGGCTCGAAGGGGTGCACAGCGAGCACCCGAAGGTCGGTGCCGACGTCGCAGCGCTTGCAGCACATGCGCTTGCGGAAGTCATGGAACGGGCGCGCGAGAAACGTCTGACGCGCAATCAGCACGTCTTGTTTCGGATCGGCGAGCTTGCTTCCTATGTCGAGGGAGCTGCGGCTTTCGCGAGGCGCGCGGTCCGAGCCGAGCTCGATGAGCTCAATCCGAAATCACCGCGACGGTTCTCACCTTCGGCCGTTGCGGCCATGGCGCGGGTTTTCGCGCGCGAAGCCGCGCAGCGGGTCGCCGTGGACGGCATGCGGTGGGTCATCGGCGCAGAAGCAGCCGGGAGCGCAGACGCCCAGTCGCTCGAAACGAGCGCGGGCCTCTCGAAAGTTTATGCAGCCCAGGCGGGGTTGATCGAAGACATGAATCAAGTGGGGGATGCGCTCTACGAGCGCTCCTGAGCGACTAGGGAGCCCGCAGATGCGAGATCAGGTACATCGAGCCATAGCTGTCGTCGGGGTCGGCGCAGTCCTTCCAGATGCCCAAAATGCCAAGGAATTCTGGCACAACATTACAACTGGGCGTTACAGCATTTGCGAAACCCCCGTGGACCGGTGGGACCCGGCGCTCTACTACGACGCTGATCCCAAGGCTCCGGACAAGACATACTCGAAGATCGGCGGCTGGGTTCGCGAGTTCAATTGGGAGCCACTGAAGTGGAGACTTCCGATTCCTCCGAAGGTCGCCGAGGCGATGGATCTCACGCAGAAGTGGTCGATCATGTCGGCACGAGAGGCGCTGCTGGATTACGGCTATCCGGAGCGCCCGCTCGACGGCGATCGAACCGCGGTGATCCTGGGGAACGCGATGGCCGGCGATCGGCATTACAAGACCGCGCTTCGCATCTTCTTTCCCGAGTTCACCCGTGAGCTCGATGGCGCGCCGAGCTTTCAGGCGCTTCCGAACGAGGTCAAAGCCGCGATCGTCGACGAAACGATGGGACGGATGCGGGAGCACTTTCCGAGCATCAGCGAGGACACGATGCCCGGCGAGCTTGCGAACATCATCGCAGGCCGCGTGGCGGCGGTTTTCAACTTCCACGGCCCCAACTTCACCGCGGATGCGGCCTGTGCCTCGGCGATGGCCGCCTTCAGCGCCGCCATCTCGGGGCTCGAAGAGGGGGACTACGACGCGGTCCTCACCGGCGGCATCGACAGCAACATGAGCGCGTCGAGCTATACGAAATTCTGCAAGATCGGCGCGCTCTCGGCGACCGGAACGCGGCCCTACGACGAAGGCGCCGATGGCTTCGTCATGGGCGAAGGCGCCGCCGTGTTCCTCTTGAAGCGCTTGGAGGACGCGGAAGAGGCCGGGGACAAGATCTACGCCGTGGTTCGGGGAGTTGGCGGGGCGAGCGACGGCAAAGGCAAAGGAATCACCGCGCCCAACCCGATCGGACAGAAGCTCGCGATCGAGCGTGCGTGGGCGCATGCCGGCGAAGATTTGGCGACGGTTAGCCTGATTGAAGGCCACGGAACGTCGACGCGGGTTGGGGACGTGGTCGAGGTGCAGAGCATGGTCGATGCATTTGCCGATGCGGGCCTGCCCAACTCGAGCATTCCGATTGGGTCGGTGAAGTCGAACATCGGTCACCTCAAGGGAGCTGCTGGCGCTGCCGGCATGCTCAAAGCCGCCCTTGCGCTGCACCACAAGCAATTGCCGCCGAGCATCGGGCTCGAAACGCCAAATCCGAAGATCGGGTTCGGTCACATCCCGTTTTATGTCAACACCGAGCTCAGGCCCTGGGACGACTTCAAAGAAGTTCGGCGAGTCGGCGTCAGCGCGTTTGGTTTCGGAGGCACGAATTTTCATGCCGTGCTCGAAGAGCACGTGCCTGGGAGGATTCAACGAAAGAAGCGGACCTCCGTAGCGGTGCCCTCCGGCTCTGCGACACCGACGGCAACCGGCGCCGTTGCGATGGCCGACAAGGCTCCCTTGCGCGGTTCGCTGGTGCTTGGCGCGAGCTCGACGGCCGAGTTGGCCATCAAGCTCGATGCGGTGCTCGAAGACGCAAAGGCGGGGCGCTCGCCCGATCGCCAGCCGCCAGCCGCTGCGGATCTCAATGCCGCTGAAAGGCTGGCGATCGATTTCGGCGACGCGGCCGAGCTTGCCAAGAAAGCCACGAATGCGGCCAAGGGGCTTCGCGCCGACAACGCGGCGATGTGGAAGGCGCTGCGGGCTCAGGGCATCTTTTACCGAACGGGCGCCGCCCCAAAGACGGCGTTCCTCTTCACAGGCCAAGGTTCGCAGTATGTGAACATGCTTCGAGAGCTTCGGAAGGTGGAGCCGATCGTGGCCGACACCTTCCGAGAAGCGGACGAAGTGATGAAGCCGCTTCTCGGCCAGCCGCTGAGTGAAATCATTTTCGTCGACCCGAACGACAAGGCGGCCGTCGCAGAGGCCGACGAAGCGCTTCGGCAGACCGCGATTACCCAGCCGGCCGTGCTCGCAACCGACCTTGCGCTGACGCGATTGCTCGCCGCCTACGGCACGACGCCGGACATGGTGATGGGACACAGCCTCGGGGAGTACGGCGCGTTGGTCGCTAGCGGCGCGCTCGGATTTCGCGAGGCACTCGAGGCGGTCAGCGCCCGTGGACGGGAGATGACCAAGGTTTCGGTCGACGACAACGGCTTGATGGCGGCCGTCCTCGCGCCGATCGACGACGTGCAGGCGATCGTGAGCTCGGTCGATGGTTACGTCGTCATCGCCAACATCAACAGCTTCGGCCAGTCGGTGATCGGTGGTTCGACACCGGGTGTGACGGCAGCGATCGAGGCGATCACCAAGGCCGGTCACCAGGCGATTCCCCTGCCGGTCAGCCACGCATTCCACACCGAGGTCGTCGCCCCTGCAAGCGGGCCGCTCAAGAAGGAGATCGCACGTCTCGGCATCGAATCCCCGAAGATTCCAATTGTCGCCAACGTCAGCGGGGAGTTCTACCCGATGGGGCCGAACGTCGCGGAGGAGATGATCGAGCTCCTCGGGCGGCAGATCGCCTCGCCGGTGCAATTCGTAAAGGGGCTCGAAACGCTGTACGGCGCAGGGGCACGCGTGTTCGTCGAAGTGGGTCCGAAGTCGGCGCTTGCAAGATTTGCGGAAGACGTGCTGGGCGGCAAGGCCGACACCTTGTCCTTGTTTACCAACCACCCGAAGCTCGGCGACGTCCCCGCCTTCAACGCGGCGCTCACCGGGCTGTACGCCAGCGGACACGGCGCGGCCAAGAGCGAGCGCAGGATACCAGAGCTGAGCAGCAACGGAGCACCTGCGCGTGGGGCTGCTCCACTGGCGACGGCATCCCCCGAGCCGGTCACCGCTCCGTCGCGGCGGGCGCCTCGGTCGGTGTCATCCGCCGCGGGCGGCGACCGCTATGCCCAACTCGGCCGCCTGTTCGCAGATTTCCTCGACCAGGGGATGGAGATCTACCGCGGCGGGACGACCGTCGATTCCGGAGAGCCCGTGGTCGTCACCGGAGCGGCCATTGGCTTGCCCGGCGGGGAGAGGGTGTTCGCAGATGAGAACGTCGACCGCATGCTGCACGGTCAGAGCTTCATCGATGCGATCCCGGTTGGTCTTCGCCGTGCAATGGCCGACAAGAAAATCACCCGTCTCGTGAAGTCCGAGAAAGGTGGGCCGCGTTTCGAAACGATCGATTCGCCGGCCGAGGTGATCAAGCTTGCCGGCCGGGGCGGTGACATCGCCCTGTCGAGCGATTTCGGCATTCCCGAGGAGCGTGCAGCCGCAATGGACTCGACCACGCAAATGGCGATCGCGGCAGGCGTCGAAGCGATGCGCGACGCCGGCATTCCGCTCGTGATGCACTACAAGACCACCACCAAGGGAACGAAGCTTCCGGACCGCTGGGGTCTGCCGGTGGCGATGCAAGACGAAACGGGCGTCATCTTCGGTTCGGCGTTCCCGGGCGCCGACATGTTCATGGGCGAGGCGCGGCGATACTTCGAGAGCGAGACGCAGGAGAAGCTACTCGATGAGCTGCGCAGCCTTCGTGCACGGTTGGCGAGCAACGGCGGCAACCCGATCGGCGCAGAGATCGACCGACGAATTGCCGAAATCGAAAGTGACCGCGAACGCGACCCGTACACCTTCGACCGGCGGTTCCTGTTCAAGGCGCTGTCGATGGGCCACTCTCAGCTCGCGGAGTACATCGGCGCGCGCGGGCCGAATACGCAGATCAACTCCGCGTGTGCCAGTGGGACGCAGGCCGTGGCGCTGGCCGAAGATTGGATCGCGCGAGGTCGCTGCAGGCGGGTCATCGTCGTCACCGCGGACAACGTGACGAGCGACAACCTGATGGAATGGATCGGTTCGGGCTTTCTGGCGAGCGGCGCAGCGGCAACCGACGAAGTCCTCGAAGAGGCCGCCCTGCCCTTCGATCGACGCCGCCACGGCCTCATCCTCGGAATGGGCGCGTCGGGCATGGTGATCGAAAGCGCAGAGGCAGCCCGCGAACGCGGCCTGCGGCCGATCGCAGAAGTGCTCGGCACGCTGACGGCCAACAGTGCCTACCACGGCAGCCGTTTGAACATCGAGCACATCCAGGGTTTGATGGAAAAGCTGGTCGCCGACTGTGAGGCGCGGCACGGTATCGACCGCGCCGAGATCGCGCCGAACACGGTCTTCGTTTCGCATGAAACCTACACACCGGCACGGGGCGGCAGCGCCCAGGCAGAGATCAGCGCGCTTCGGAGCGTGTTCGGCGTCAACGCGGACAGCATCGTGATCGCGAACACGAAGGGGATGACCGGTCACGCAATGGGGGCCGGCGTGGAGGACGCGACCGCCGTGAAGATTCTCGAGACGGGCTTGGTCCCGCCGGTGGCCAACTTCAAAGAGATCGACCCGGAGCTCGGTGCGCTAAACCTCTCGAGAGGCGGGAGCTACCCCGTTCAATATTCGCTTCGCCTAGGGGCTGGGTTCGGTTCGCAGATCAGCATGTCACTCGTACGCTGGATCCCGAGCCCCGACGGACGCAGACCGGCGCCGCGCGACCTGGGTTACGCGACGCGCATCGAGGATCGGACCCTGTTCGAAAGCTGGTTGGCCGCCGCGACTGGCTATTCTTCGCCGGAGTTGGAGCTGGTGAATCGGACGCTGCGGGTGAAGGACCAGGGGCCCGCGGCCTCGATGGCGGTGCCAGCGGCGGTGCCAGTGCCACTGCCAGCGCCAGTGCCAGTGGCAGTGCCACTGGCAGTGCCACTGGCAGCGGCAGCGGCAGTGTCCGATCCCGTGACCGACAAGGTGCTGGCTATCGTTTCCGAGCAGACCGGGTATCCGTCTGACATGCTCGACCTCGAGCTCGACCTCGAGGCCGACCTCGGGATCGACACCGTCAAGCAGGCGGAGACCTTTGCCGCGGTGCGCGAGGCGTACGATATCGAGCGGGAGGACAGTCTCGAGCTTCGGGCGTTCCCGACACTAGGGCATGTCGTTCAGTTTGTGCGCGACCGTCGGCCGGACTTGGTGTCAGCGTCAGTGCCAGCGTCAGCGGCAGTGCCAGCGGCAGCGGCAGCGGCAGTGTCCGATCCCGTGACCGACAAGGTGCTGGCTATCGTT
>CBESWY010000142.1:0-7180 GCA_965533395.1 uncultured Myxococcales bacterium | reverse complement strand
TACATCCGGCCGACGAGTGATTCACGTGCCGTAAACTGCACCTCTTCCCACTGGCGCTGGGCTCGGAACAGATTGATCACCTTGAGTCGCTTCGCGAGCGTCTGAGCGGCTTCGTCGTCGAGCTTTCGGCCTTCGACGCGGAAGATCTCCTCGGTCTCGCCGGAGACCTCGTCGAGGTAGTCCCGGGCCTCTTGCGGAAGCGTTGCCAAATGCTCCTTCCTGATGACGAAGGCTCCGGTGACGATACCGCCGGCCTGCTTGGCCATGGTCTTGAGCTTCGTGTGCCACTGGAAGGCCAGCACGCCGACGGAGGACGCGATGATCGTGTCGATGATGCCGGTCTGCAAGCCGGAGTAGACCTCGGGCAAGTTGAGCAACACGCCGTTGGCACCGGAGGCCTTGATGAACGCCCTCATCGTCGCGGAGTCGCGCCACACCCAGGGGCGGACCTTTTGCAAGTCGGAGGGCCCGTAGATCTTATGGGTGGAGAAGATCCTGGTCTTTCCCGCATCGCCCCAGGCGACGAGCTTGTACCCGGCCTTGTCGAACATGGCTTCGAACTGCGGTGCGAGATCGTCGCGCACGGCGTCGAGCTCTGGGTAGCTCCGGATGAGCCCCGGCGCTTCCATGACGAGCACCTGCCGAACGAGCGCGGAGAGTCCGGTGGACGTGATCAACGCGCCATCGAGCTGGCCGACGCGCATCTTGCGAACGACCGTGATCTCGTCGCCGGCGACACCGCCGTAGTACATCTTCATGTTTACGGCGCCGTTGGTGCGCTTCCTCATCTCGATCTTGAGGTTTTGATACACTTCGCCGAGCGTGGATTGGCGCGGGGCCAAAGTCGCAATCCTCAGCTGATGTGTTGCCTCGGCATGGGCTTGGGCGGTGAAGGAATCGCCACTGATCAACAGGCCCAATGCCAAAAGTAGGAAGATGCTGCGCATCCGGCTATCTAACCACGAATGGTCAATCGACTACAAGGCGGGAATCGTGAGCCACCACGCGCGCCTTTTTCAGGGGTGTAGTGGCAAATCCGTCACACTCAGCGACTTGCAGAGGGGCAAGCGCTTGTCGTGCAATACGAACGCATCGCTCCAGTTGGTCGCGCGATCGAGCAGCGGGTGGTTGCCCATTCTCATGACTTCCGTCCCGAGAACGGCGATTCGATCGCGTTGCTCTCGAAAGAGCGAGAGCCACAAGACCCACTGCTCGCGCGGAAAAACATCCGCGATGTGTTTGAACTTGCCACGACCGTTCTCGAGCCATTCGTCGAGAAAACGCACCCCGAAATCGGAAGCCCGAATCATCATGAAGCCGCAGTTGGGGGGGCGCCGAGTGCGCGCGGACACCACGCCGCGCAGGCTGAGCGGCATCGGGATACCGAACCGTCGCGAGCAATCCTCGGAGATGAGAAAATCTTTGCCCGGGTGTGCGAGCACGAGGTCGGCGAGCTCTTTCTCCGGCTTGTTGACGACGGTGTCGGCATCGACGACGACCAGCCAGTCGGCTGTCATCTGGCGCATGTGTCGCCGCATCCACTCGATTTTTGACCAGATCAAATGCATGTCTTCGAGCACGGTTTCTCGCCAGCAGACGAACTGATAGCCGTGACGATCGCAGTACGCCTGCCAGTTGGCTCGTGTTGCCTCGGCGTAGTGGTCGATGTGAGGTGTCGCGAGCATGGCGACGTCGAACGATAGGTCGGTCACTTGCAGCTAGCTCCGTAAAAAAATTCTGACCTCTCGGTCCGCACTAGACAGAAACCCCGAAGTCCCGGAGCGCCTCGTTCAGCGTGACCTTTTTATCGGTGCTCGCGTTCCGTTGGCCGATGATGAGCGCGACGGGGACCTGGTACTCTCCGGCGGCGAACCGCTTGCTTTGCGTCCCAGGAATGACCACGGAGCGCGGCGGAACGTATCCACGGGTTTCGACCGGCTCGGGCCCGGTGACGTCGATGATCTTCGTGCTCGAGGTGATGACGACGTTGGCGCCGAGAACCGCTTCTTCACCGATGCGCGAGCCCTCGACGACGATGGCGCGGGAGCCGACAAACGCGCCGTCTTCGATGATCACCGGCGTTGCGCCGGGCGGCTCGAGAACCCCACCGAGGCCAACGCCACCCGAAAGGTGAACGCCCTTCCCCACCTGCGCGCAAGAACCTACCGTCGCCCAGGTATCGACCATCGAACCTGCGCCGACATACGCGCCGATGTTCACGTAGCCAGGCATCAAGATCGCGCCGGGCTCCATATGCGCGCCGTAGCGCACCGTGCCGGGCGGGACCACCCGCACGCCCTGCTCGTCGAGATTCTTCTTGAGCGGGATCTTGTCGTGGTACTCGTACGCGCCGACTTCGACCCGCTCCATTCGACGAATGCCGAAGTAGAGAAGAATCGCCTGCTTGGTCCAAGCGTGGACGGTCCACGCGCCGTCGTCACCGCGGGTGGCGACCCTGACTTTACCCTTGTCGAGCAACTCGATGGTCTCTTCGACTGCAGCGCGGTACTCTGCCGCTTCGAGCTTCGAACGGTCTTCAAACGCCTGTTCCACCAGCGGTCGCAACTGGTTTTCGATCGATTCGCTCATCGATTACTTCAGCATGTACTCGGGGAAAAAATACGCGACTTCGATTCGGCCGTTTTCGACGCTGTCGGAGCCGTGGCAGGCATTCTCGCCGATGTCGGTGCCGTAGGCCTTGCGGATCGTGTCCTGGTCGGCCTCGGCTGGGTTCGTCGAGCCCATTAGCGTGCGGTACCGGACGACAGCGTCGTCGCCCTGGAGCGCACTTACGACGACGGGGCCGCGCGTCATGAACTCGACGAGCTCGCCGAAGAACGGACGATCTTTGTGAACCGCGTAGAAGCCTTCAGCCTGTGCTCGGCTCAGATGCAGCATCCGCATGCCGAGAATTTCCAGGCCTGCGCCTTGAACCATGGCTAGGATATTCCCGATGTTGTTCTGCTCGACGGCGTCGGGCTTAATGATGCTGAGGGTGCGTTCGACAGCCATGTAGCTCCTCTTCAAGTGTGGTGTTTGTGGGGGACGAAGCCCCGTTGCGCCAGGGGCGCTTTGCGGAGCGAGCCCCGTGGCGACGAAGTCGTTTTACGGGGTAGCGCGTTTTGATTGCTGGGCAATGTCCGCAGCGAAATCCGCGATATGGGCGGAGATGACCGCGGGTTGCTCTTCCTGCAGGAAATGTCGCGCGTCGACTCGGTGATCTGCGCGCAGGGGAAACACCTGCTTGATGTAGTCGAGCTGAGCCTTCGGAATCGCGATTTCTTGCTCTCCCCAGACGAGCTGCATCGGCTTGTCGACGGCGAGCAGGCCGTCTCGCAGCCAGTCCCGATGCTTCTCGCTGAGGTCGAAGCCGTCCATGATTTCGAGGAAACTGTGGTGCCCGCCGCTGTTCTTGAGCAGGTAGATGTAACTCGCGATCACGTCTTCATCGACAGCATCCGGGTTCTTCACGCCGCTGTACCGGAACAGCGGCAACATGGCTTTGGTGCTCAATGTAGAGAACGCCAGATGCCGCATGACGGGGACGCGGAAGGTCCACATCGGGAATGGGGGGGTGAAGTGGGCAACATCCAGCAAGGTGTTTGTAAGGGTGATCGAGCGCACCTTCACGGGATTCTTGATCGCCCATTCGGCGCCAATCGGCCCGGCGATGTCGTGCAGGACCAAGTGTACCGGCGGCAGGGCCAGCGCGTCGACGACGTGACCAACCCAGTCCGCAAGCGAGTGCCAGTCGTAGTCGATCCCTTTGGGCTTGTCGCTCAGGCCGACACCGGGGAAATCGAAGCTGACCGCCCGGAGCCCATGATCGGCTAGCTCGGGAAGCATCTTCCGAAAGAGGAACGAGCTCGACGGCACGCCGTGAAGGAGCAGCACCGGTTCGCCCTCTCCCTGTTCGCGGACGAAGATATGATGGCCGTCGACGACGATGCGCTTGCCCGCCGCTTCGTGCTCTTCGACCAGCCTCGGCTTTCGCATTGCGGCACCGCCTCCCCGGTTGGAATGGGCTGAAGCCTAGACCAGATGCGCGACGGCAGCAGCCTCTTCTTGAAGCTCCGCAGCCGTGGCGTCCATCTTGGCCCGGCTGAACTCGTTGATCTCGAGCCCCTGGACGATGGCCCAGTTGCCGCCGCGACAGCTACACGGGAATCCGTAGATAATCCCTTCGGGGATGCCGTAGCTACCGTCCGAAGGAACCGCCATCGAGGCCCAGTCGTCGTCTCCGGTTCCCAGGTGCCAGTCGCGGATGTGATCGATCGCCGCGTTGGCGGCCGAGGCCGCGCTCGAGAGGCCGCGCGCGTCGATGATCGCTTTCCCGCGCTGTTGGACGGTCGGGATGAAGTCGTTCTCGATCCAGGACTGATCGTTGATCAGCGAAGCGACGCTCTTGCCGTCGATTTGGGCATTGAAGAGGTCCGGATACTGTGTTGCCGAATGGTTGCCCCAGATGGTGACCTTCTTGATGTCCGTCACAGGACGCCCGGTCTTGGAAGCCACCTGCGAAATCGCGCGGTTCTGGTCCAGACGGACCATTGCGCTGAAACATGAGGAATCGAGATCCGGCGCGTTCTTCATGGCGATGTAGCTGTTGGTGTTGGCTGGGTTTCCAACGACCAGCACCTTGACGCCACGGCTGGCCACGTCGCTCAAAGCCTTACCCTGCCCGGTGAAGATCGCGCCATTGGCCTCCAGCAGGTCCTTGCGAAGCATGCCCTTGCCGCGTGGGCGCGCGCCGACGAGCAGCGCGACGTCGCTGTCTTTGAAGCCCACGGTGGGGTTGTCGCTCGCCTCCATGCCCGCGAGGAGCGGAAAGGCGCAGTCCTCGAGCTCCATCATGACGCCGCTTACGGCCTTCATGGCCGGGGGAATGTCGACGAGCTGCAGGATGACCGGCTGGTCGCCCCCAAGCATCTCACCGGCAGCGATTCGGAAGAGAAGGCTGTAGCCAATCTGGCCTGCGGCGCCCGTGACCGCGACACGGATGGGTTTCTTCGACATGGTTTTCTCCCTTCGAATGCTGTTTGCTAGAGAAGACTCTGCAGCGTGGTGCCCATGTCGGACGGCGTTGGGGCGACCTTCACCCCAGCGTCCTCGAGGGCGTCAATCTTGGCATCGGCGGTGCCCTTGCCTCCACTGATGATGGCGCCCGCATGACCCATGCGCTTGCCCGGCGGCGCCGTGCGCCCGGCGATGAAGCCCGCGACCGGCTTCTTGAAGTGTTCTTTGATCCAGGCCGCGGCCTGCTCCTCGGCATTGCCGCCGATTTCGCCGATCAGGATCACCCCCTCGGTATTGGGGTCGTCGTGGAACAGCTTCAAGACGTCGATGAAGTCGGAGCCGTTGATAGGGTCGCCGCCGATGCCGACTGCCGTGCTCTGGCCGATGCCGAGCGCGGTGAGCTGGCCGACCGCTTCGTAGGTCAGGGTACCGCTCTTCGAGACGACGCCGATCCGCCCTGCCTTGTGAACATGGCCGGGCATGATGCCGATTTTGCATTGGTCAGGCGTGATGACGCCCGGGCAGTTCGGCCCGATGAGGCGAGTCTTATCCTGCAAATCTAGAACGCGTCGAACTTTGATCATGTCCATCACCGGAATGCCCTCGGTGATGCAGGCGACCAGCGGGACCTCCGCGTCGACCGCCTCCAAGATGGCATCGGCGGCGAACGGGGGCGGCACGAAGATGCACGAGGCGTTGGCCCCGGTCTGCTTCACCACGTCCCGCATGGTGTCGTAGATCGGCACATCCATGAGCGACTGTCCGCCCTTACCCGGCGTGCACCCGGCGACGACGTTGGTTCCATAGGCGAGCATTTGCTCGGTGTGAAACTGCCCGACACTGCCCGTCATGCCCTGAACGACGAGCCTGGTGTTCTTGTCTACGAGAATCGACATCGCGCTTATCCCTTGGCCAATTCGACGATCTTTTTGGCGCCCTCGGCCATCGTGGCCGCCGACGTGATGGCCAGCCCCGAGCCATCGAGGATCTTTCGGCCTTCGTCGACCTTGGTGCCCTCGAGCCGCACGACGAGCGGAACCGTCAAGCCGAGCTCCTTCGTGGCCGCGACCACGCCGTTTGCAATGGTGTCGCAGCGCATGATGCCGCCGAAGATGTTGACGAAGATGCCTTGAACGGCGTCCGACTCGAGGATGATCCGAAAGGCTTGGGTGACCGCCTCTTGGCTTGCACCGCCACCGACGTCGAGGAAATTCGCCGGTTCGCCGCCGTAGTGCTGGATGGTGTCCATGGTGCTCATGGCCAGGCCAGCGCCGTTCACGAGACAGCCGATGTTGCCGTCGAGCTGAATGAACGAGAGGCCCGCTTCCTTGGCCTCGGTTTCGGTCGGCGCCTCTTCGGACAGGTCTCGCACCGAATCCCAAAACGCTTTGTGGCGGAACTCGGCATTCGAATCGAAGTTCACCTTTGCGTCGAGCGCGATGACTTGCTCGTCCTCCGTGAGAATGAGCGGATTGATCTCGGCGATGGAGCAGTCTTCCTTCTCGAAGAGCTTGGCGAGCCCTCCGAGCAACTTGCTGAAGTTCTTTTGCTCCTGCTTGGACAGTCCGAGGCCGAACGCCAGCTGCCGAACCTGGTAGCCTTGAAGCCCCACGGCAGGGTCGATCGCGATGGTGTGGATCTTCTCTGGGGTGCTGGCCGCGACCTCTTCGATGTCCATGCCGCCTTCGGTCGAGGCCATGATGGCGATTCGGCGGCTCTCGCGATCCACGACGAGGGCTAGATAGAGCTCGCTCTTGATTGCGAGCCCTTGCTCGACGAGAAGACGCTGGACGACCTTGCCTTCCGGGCCGGTCTGGTGCGTGATTAGCGTCTTGCCGAAAATCTCGTTTGCAGCCGCTGTCGCGGCGTCCACGCCTTTGACGACCTTGACGCCGCCGGCCTTGCCCCGGCCACCTGCGTGAATCTGCGCCTTGACGACGACGACCTCGTTGCCCGTTTCATCGATGAGCTTTTTGGCGGCCGCGGTCGCTTCTGCCGGCGACATACAGGCGATGCCCTTCGGCACGGGAATCCCGTACTTCCGGTAGAGTTCTTTCGCTTGATACTCGTGAATGTTCACGGTGCTTGCCTCCTCAAGGTCGCCTCCATTGCGTGCAGAGCGGCAGGGCTATAGCACGACTCTACCGAGGCGCCCGAATCCCGA
>CBESWY010000141.1:0-7219 GCA_965533395.1 uncultured Myxococcales bacterium | reverse complement strand
CTCGGCACCAAGCTCGGTCACGGGCTACGGCGTTCGGTCGACTGAGCTACGGCAGGCGTCCTGCGACCAAGTATTGATACGGTAGCGACTCCTCCATCAGCTCGGTTTCGAACCCCGCCGCTTCGAGCTCACGCCGCACCGTATCGGCGGTGAGCCGCATCTGCGGAGGCGGCCCGTGCGGGCTTTGGATCGTGAAGTCGACGATCAGGAGCAGGCCGCCGGGGTCGAGGGCCGCGCGCAGCTTTTCAGCATACGCCACCCGATCGGAGATATGGTGCCACGTGTTGACGATCAGGATCCGATCGACGGAGCCGGCCGTCAACGCCGGGTCATCCGCGGTGATCATCTCGGGCTTCACGTTCCGAAGCCCGTCCCGCTCGACTCGCGCGTTCAGTGCGTCGACCATCGCGCGGTCGGAGTCGAGCGCCAGGACGCGGCCCTCCGGGCCCACCGCATTCGAGAGGTAGTGCACGAAGTACCCCGTACCCGACCCGAGATCGACCACCGTCATCCCCGGCCTGCAATCGAGGCGCTCGACGACCTGCTCGGGCATCTGCCAGTCGCCCCGCTCCGGGTCATCGAGGCGATCGGCATAGCTCTGGGGATCTGGAAAACGGCGCTCGGAACCCGTCGAGTGCTCGTGAACCCCGGCCTCTTCGGCTGTTTGGGTGGGATTTTCGGCGGATCTCCCGTTGCACCCCGCGCCGAGGGCTGTCACAAGCGCGAGTAGGGGAATTGCTTTCAGGGTCATCCGGATTCCTCGGTGTCTTGGCCTTACAATTAGCGACATCTTTGACGCGAGTAAATGACTTCGCATACTTAGACGACGAAAAAGTGCGCTACTGAACCCCACGCAGGTACAAGAAAAATTGCGTGTAACTACCTCGGGACTATGCTGGCGCCCGTGCTCTCTGAGTTCAGAGGGGAAGGAAAAGGAACTCCATGAAGAGACATCTCAATTCATCTTTCACCGTCCTCGTGTGCCTGACGGTTTTCGCGACCATGTTGGTAGGCTGCAAGAAAGACGCGGAAGAGCCCGAGCCGGAGCCGACGACCGGCTACGAGGCTCCGGAACCAGAGCCTGAAGTTTACGTCGAGCCTTCCGAAGAACCCTGCGTCGTCGAGACCGTGTACTTCGCATTCGACTCAGCTGAGCTCGACAGCAGCGCGCGCTCGGCGCTTCAAGCAGCCGTGGAGTGCTATCGCGGCCAGGCCGACCCGGGGCTGTCCCTTCTGCTCACGGGTGCCTGCGACCCACGTGGCACCGAAGAGTACAACATCGCTCTCGGCGAGCGCCGCGCGCGTTCGGTCCGCAGCTACCTGGTGTCGCTCGGTTTGGACAGCAGCCGAGTCTCCATCACCTCCGTGGGTGAAGAAATGGCTTCGGGCAGTGACGAAGCGGGTTGGGCTCGGGACCGTAACGTGTCCGGCTCAGAGAACTGACGCGCATGCGGTGCGCTCGTGGGGGGTAGCCATTGATGCTGTCGGTCTTCCTTCAGACGAGCGCACCGGAACAACTCAATCCTTGGCAACTGGTCGTCGGCGCTTCGCCGGTCGTCCAGTTCGTCCTGCTGATTCTCGTGTTCATGATGGTGATGTGCCTCTACATCATCGGGGCGAAGTGGATCCGGCTGAAGCAGGTCACCGACCAGAGCCGAGGGTTTCTCGCGCTTTTTTGGGCCGAGGAGCGGACTCGCACTTGGAACGGCAAGGCGATGAACGAGATCCACGGCCAATCGGCGCCCTATGACCGCTCGCCGGTCGCGACCGTGTTTCGCGCGGGCTATCGCGAGCTTGCGCGCATCGCTCGCGGGGGACCCCCCTCCATAGCGGACATCGGCAACGTCGAGCGCGCCCTTCGCCGGGCGCAGAGCGCGGAGTTGACCCGGCTCGAGAACAAGGTCTCGTTCTTGGCGACCACCGCATCGACCGCGCCCTTCGTTGGGCTTTTCGGCACGGTCTGGGGCGTGATGAACTCGTTCATCGCAATCCATGGCGAGAAGAGCGCCGGGCTCGACGTCGTCGCGCCAGGCATCGCGGAAGCCTTGATCGCGACCGCGCTCGGGCTTGCCGCGGCGATTCCCGCCGTGATGGCCTACAACTACTTCGTGCGGCGCATTCGCGTCGTCGATAGTGAGACGGCTGCGTTCGCAAGCGACTATCTGAATATCATTCGCCGTCACTTGTTGGTGGACTAGGCGATGTCTTTTTCGAACGACGGCGGGGGACCGCAGAGCGTGCTCAGCGAAATCAACGTCACGCCGCTGGTCGACGTGATGCTCGTGCTCCTGATCATCTTCATGGTCGCTGCGCCGATGCTCACGACTGGCGTCAACGTCGACCTTCCAAAAGCGGACGCACCTCGAATGGACATCGATCAGGACCAGCCGCTGATCACCGTACAGCGCGACCAGCGCATCTTTCTCTTCGACGAAGAGGTTTCGCTCGACGTCCTGCGGCAGCGTTTGGTGACAGACGAGCGTATTCGCGACGTGGACGAGGTGTTCGTGCAAGCGGACGAGCAGGTTCCGTACGGCGCCGTCGCACAAGTTCTCGCCCTCGTGCGCCAGGCCGGCATTGGGAAAATGGGGCTGGTCACAGACCCGCTCACCCGAGAGCCGAGATAAGCCATGCCCGGAGCGAGCGACTGGCGGGCACTCTCTCTTCTCGAGACGGAGCAGCCGACGCTGCCCGAAATCATGGGAGGCATTGGTTTCACGCTTGCGGCGTTCGTGCTGACCCCTTCGCTGGCCTTGCTGAGCGCATTCTTGCTCGGCGGGCTGGGGACGATTTTTGGCGCCGCTGTCGAGGAGCTCCCGCCCCCGCCAATCGAAGTGATCGAAACGCGTTTCGTCCGACTTGGGAAGAAGCGGCCACCTCGGAGGATGCCGAGCAAAGAAGTGCCAAACGTGCAGGAAACGGCGCCAGTCCCTCAGGCACCGGACTCCGAGCCGATCGCTGCGGTGGCGACGGGGAACAACGAGAAAGGCCTCGCGAAGCCCAAGAAGAAGCGCACGAAGCGCGACGAGGATCTCTTGTCTCAGCTTGGCGCCCGGGCGGGCGCGATTTCTGACCTTTCCAAGGCGCCGGAGCTCGAGGGCGACCCCGACGGCATCGTCGAGGGCACCAAGGCCAGCGGAAGTGAACGTGAAATCTACATCGGCAAGCTCTATTCGTACTTTCGAAGGGGTTGGCAGGTGCCCACCCAGATCACCGACGAAGAGCTTCAAAAGCTCGCCTGCATGGTCGAGCTTTCGATCACGAAAGATGGACGGGCAGGTGACTACGAAGTGAAACGTCCGAGTGGGAATGAAGCGTTCGATGAGTCCGTTCGTCGGAGGTTGCATCAGACAGAGGGGGCCAAGCTTCCGGACCCGCCGGAATCGGTGGCCAACCAAATTTTCGGGAAATCGGTCTCTCTGGTTTTCGTTGGGCGCCACGCTCGTTGAGGTTGCAAATGACTTGGATTGAAGCTCGAAATCGATGGATTGCTGAAGTGGGGATTCGCGGGGCGGGAATCGTCGCGCTTGCCGTTGGCTTGCTCGTCGTCTCGGCCTTGCCCGTCATCGGGCAGGACGAAGCCCCGCCGTTGCCAGAAGACAAAATCGTCGTCGAGATCGATGCTCCGGACGAGGACGTCTTTCGCATCGGGATTCCGGACCTGATCGGCGATGCCACGGTGCTCGCGGCGAGCGGCGGGTCCATCCTGCAAAACGACTTCCGCTTGATGCCTGGCTTTCGTGTCATCGGTCCGAGCGCGGTCCGACACGATTCCGCAAGCTTCGGCCTTGGAGTCGACCTCGGCGCCTGGGCGGTGCTCGGCGCCAACGGTGTCATCAAGGGCCAGGTCTTTGGGACCGACGCCGGAATGAGCGTCGAGCTTCGTTTCTATCAGTCGAGCGGAGGAGCAGTGCCCGCGCTTCGTCGCACGTATCGAGGGCCTTCGACCGAGCTCAGAAAGTGGATGCACGACTTCGCGAACCAGGTGATCGGCGTCATCACCGGAACCTACGGCCCGTTTGGTACCGAAATCGCGTTCGCACGGAAGCATGGGCCCGGACGAAAGAGCGTTTATGCCGCTGCGATGGACGGGTATGGCCTCCGGCGCGTGTCGAGCGGCGGCGGGGTCTCGATGCTTCCCTCCTTTGGGAAAGGCTCGATTTGGTACACGCGAATGTCGAAGCAGGGGATGTTCATCACCAACACCCGAGTCGGGGGCAAGCGGATCATTGGCGGAAAGGGCATCACCATGGCACCTGCGATCTGCGGCGACCGCATGTACTTCTCTTCGTCGCGATCAGGTAACTACGAGATCTACGGCTCAAATCTCGATGGGTCAGGCCTGCGACGGTTGACCCGCAGCCAGGGGATCGACGTGAGCCCGACCTGCGGACCCGGCGGCAAGCTGGCGTTCGTATCGGACCGTCACGGAAGCCCGCAAGTCTTCAGCATGAGCCGCGACGGCTCCAACGTTCAGCGCGTCACGTTCCGCGGCAACCACAACCAAACGCCAGTCTGGTGCGCCGACGCGAAGCAGCCGCTCATCGCGTTCAGCGGTCGCGATGGCAATTTCGACATCTTCACCGTCAACGTCGAGACCCAACAGTACACGCGGCTCACTCAAGGCCAGGGCGACAACAAGGACCCGGCCTTCTCGCCAGATTGCCGGCTCATCGCGTTCACATCGAACCGTCGCGGCTCACCGGGTGTCTATCTCTCGGGCCAAGACGGGCTCGACCAAAATCAGATCATCGACGGCGTGGCCGAAACGGTTCGCTGGGCACGCTGAGCCTCCGAATCTGGTATGCTCCCGCCCCATGGCGATGTGGAAGCTGGGCGGCCTTGCGACCGCTGTGGTCCTCGGATTGGTTGCCTTCGGCCTCTGGCGTGTCTTCGGGGGCGGAAACCTTCATGCCGACGGTGAGATTACGGCGACTCCGCTCGACCGCGGCCTGTTGAGCGCGCGCCAGAACGAGCAGAGCGCCATCGCGGGCAGCTCGGAGACACACGTGCTCTTCGGCGACCTGCACGTGCACTCGACCCTGTCCGTGGACGCGTTCCAGTGGAGCCTGCCGTTGATGGGAGGCGAGGGTGTCCATCCCCCTGCCGATGCCTGCGACTTCGCGCGCTTTTGCTCGCAGCTCGACTTCTATTCGCTCACCGACCACGCCGAGGCGCTGACCCCACGCACCTGGGACATGGTCCGCGAGTCGATTCGGCAGTGCAATGCCGTCGATGCGCAGAGCGAGCAACCGGATGTCGTTGCCTTCACCGGCTTCGAATGGACTCAGATCGGAACCACGCCGGAGACCCACTTCGGCCACCGCAACGTGATTTTCAAGAACACGTCAGACGCGCAGCTGCCCAGCAGGCCCATCGCAGCGCCGGGCCTCGCCTCGCAGGCGTTCCGCGATCGCGAAACTCTTCGAGCCAACTGGAAGATCCCGTTCAAAGCGTTTCCGAACAACCAGCCGTACAACGACGCAGCGAAACACGTTCGGGAGATCGCACGTCTGTCGAGTTGTGCCGAAGATCAAGCCTCGCCCGACCTTCCAGCCGACTGTCGAGAATTTGCGAAGACTCCCGAATCGCTCTTCCAAAAGCTCGATGAATGGGGCTTCGATGCCATGGTGATCCCGCACGGCACGACCTGGGGCTTCTACACGCCTCCCGGCTACGATTACGACAAGCAACTCGAGGCGAAACGCGACAACCCGAAGTGGCAGCCAGCGATCGAAGTGTTCTCGGGGCACGGGAACTCCGAGGAGTATCGAACGTATCGCGCCGCCGAGGAGGCCGAAGAGGGCTGGGTCTGCCCCGAGCCCACCGATGATTTCGAGCCCTGCTGTTGGCGTGCAGGGGAGATCATCCGCAGTCGATGCGACGAGCCGCTTTCGGAAGAATGCGACCGACGGGTAGCCGCTGCCCGCGCCAACTATCTGCGGGTCGGGGTCGCGGGCTTCCTCACGCTCCCGGGCACCGATCTCAGCGAGTGGGGCAACTGCGAGCAGTGCACCGATTGCTTTCAGCCAAGTTACGCGTACCGGCCAGGCGGTTCGGTGCAGTACATCCTCGCGCGCGGCAGCTTCGAAGCGGGCGAGGCGCCGCGGCACGCAACTCTGGGTTTGATCGCGTCGAGCGACAACCATTCGGCTCGACCCGGCACGGGATATAAAGAGTACGAGCGTCGAAAGATGACCGAGGCGCGCGGCGTGGTGAATGAAGAGTGGCGAGAGCTGCTGTTTAGCGATGCGGAGAAGACGGATGAGTCGGTGACGCTTTCCCCGGAGGCGGTGTTCGCCAGGCCGCCGTTTCGTCGCGTGTGGCTCGAGCGCCAAGCATCGTTCTTTCTCACCGGAGGCCTCGTCGCGGTGCATGCCAAGGAGCGGACGCGCGATGCGATTTGGCAGGCCGTGTTCGACCGGGAGGTCTACGGGACGTCGGGCGACCGAATCTTGCTCTGGTTCGATCTCATCAACGCTGCGGAGGACCGCGTTCCGATGGGGAGTCAGCTCGCCTTCGAGGGGACGCCGAGGTTTCGCGTTCGCGCCGCGGGTGCGTTTGCGCAGCTTCCCGGCTGCCCCGACGAGGTCACCGAGGCGCTCGGGGCGCAGCGCATCGGCCGAATTTGCGCAGGAGAGTGCTACCATCCCTCGGACGAGCGTCGCAGCATCACGCGCATCGAGGTGGTTCGCATCCAGCGGCAATTGGACGAGAGCGAAGCGGTCGAAGATCTCATCGAGGACCCCTGGCTGACGCTACCGTGCCCGACGGAAGGGGAAGTTTGCCAGGTCGAGTTTGACGACCCCTGGTTCGCGTCGGCAGACCGAGAAGTCCTCTACTACGTGCGCGCCATCCAAGAGCCGACGGCGGCGGTCAATGCAGGTTTGCTCCGCTGTGAGGGGGAAGACTGCGACCCCTGCTATGGCGACTACCGAACGCCCTTCGACGACGACTGCCTGTCGATGACGCAAGAGCGAGCCTGGTCCTCGCCGATCTATCTCAGCCCGCCGGCTGAACCCGCGAGCCCTTAGCGGTCGTCGCAGTCCGCAGCGCCAAGCGCGCGGATCCTGCGCAGATCTTTCTTAGCCTCGGGGGCGAGCTTCGACCTCTTGTGGTTTTTCAGTAGGGCCTTGAGCGCGGTGCTTGCGTCGTTGCACGAGCGCACGTCCAAGAAAGCTTTCGACATGTCGTAGAGCGTCTTGTCGAGCGCGTCACT
>CBESWY010000140.1:0-7252 GCA_965533395.1 uncultured Myxococcales bacterium | reverse complement strand
CCGAGAGCCCGTTGACGACGGGGACGGTCGAATAGCGCGCTAGCGCCTCGAGGCGATCGTGACCGAAGGTCCGGTAGACCACGCCGTGAACGTATCGGCTCAACATGCGCGCGGTGTCTTCGATTGGCTCGCCGCGCCCGAGCTGCGTGTCTCTCGAGTTGAGGGTGACCGGCTGGGCGCCGAGCTCGTGGATGCCCACTTCGAACGAGAGGCGGGTCCGCGTCGATGCCTTTTCAAACACGACCGCAATCGACTTCCCCTCGAGCGGCTGTGGGTGCGCAGGTGTGCCGCGAAGGGCTTTGAGCTTTTCCGCCCGGTCGAGGAGGCCGAAAAGCTCTTCTCGGCTCAGGTCGGAAATCGTCAGAAAGTGGCGAGTCATGGCTTCCTTGGTGCCTCGGCGAGAACCTTTGCCAAAATCGAGAGGCCTTCGTCGAGCTCGTCGCGGGTCACGTTGAGCGAGGGTGAAATCCGGATGACGTTCCCGCCGGCGAGCGTGAGCAGCAGCCCGGCCGCATGCATCGCCGCGATCGTCGCGCTGGGGTCGACGTCGTCCGCCAGGACGATGCCCTGCAGCAAGCCGAGGCCGCGCGTACCGGCCGTGCTCTCGAGCTGTGCATCGAGCTCGGCAAGCCGTTCGGCGAGATACCCACCGAGTTGCCGCGAATTTTCGATGAGCCCTTCTTGGTCGATGATGTGCAAGACGGCAAGACCGGCAGCGCAGGCGAGCGGGTTGCCGCCAAAGGTGCTCGCGTGGCTCCCGGGTGGAAGGCCTCCCGCAACTCGGTCGGTCACCGCGATGGCGCCAAGCGGGAAACCTCCGCCGATGCCTTTTGCAAGCGAGCAGGCGTCTGGGGTGGTGTCGAACCATTCCTGCGCGAGAAATCGACCGGTGCGGCCGTATCCGGACTGGATTTCATCGAAGAAGAGCAAGGCCCCTCGCTCGTCGCAAATGCGGCGCGCGCCTCGTACGAACTGGTCGGTGCCGAGGATGATCCCGCCCTCTGCTTGAATTGGCTCGAAGATCACGGCCGCGGTTTGCTTGGTCACCGCCGCGTCGAGGGCAGCGAGGTCATTGTAGTCGACGAAGCGCACGCCCTGCACCAGAGGCTCCATGCCTTTGTGGTACTTGGCTTGACCGGTCACCGACAGTGAGCCCATCGTCCGACCGTGGAAGCTGTTGTGGGTCGACACGAACTCCGTCCGCTGCTCGTCACCTCGGTCGTAGTGGTAGCGGCGCGCGAGCTTGAGCAACGACTCGTTGGCTTCGGATCCGCTGTTGCAAAAGTAGACCTTGTCGAACGGTGTCCGCGCGCAGATGGCCTCAGCTAGCTCGATGGCGCGGTCGTTGTAAAAGATGTTCGACACGTGCATCAGTCGAGCGGCTTGCTCCGCGATTGCGGCAGCGAGCGTCGGGTGGCTGTGCCCCACGGAAAGCACGGCAATGCCGCCGGAAAGGTCGAGATACTCGCGGCCGGAGGCGTCGGTTACACGTCGGCCGCGCCCATGCGTCAGAACGAAGGGGGCCGGTGCGTAGTTGCCGAGCTGAACCTCTTTGGCGGTTCGGAGCATGTCTTCCTGCCTGGTCATGCGATGCCTTTAGGCAAGCTCGCGACATACCACCATTGCCCTGAGCCGTCGACCCCGAGCCAGCAGGCTCAGCGCGTGATTTCGGTGCCGATGCCTTCGTCGGTGAAGATTTCGAGGAGCACCGCGTGACGCACGCGTCCATCGATGATGTGCACCTTCCGAACGCCACCGGCCAAGGCGCTCAACGCGCAGTCGACTTTCGGGATCATCCCGCCTTCGATGACGCCTTCATGCTTGAGCGTGTCGATCTCCGCGGCACTCAGCGAGCTCGCTACCTCGCCGTCCATACCGCGCACGCCTTCGATGTCGGTGAGCAGCATGAACTTGCGGGCAGAAATCGCCTCGGCGACCTTGCCAGCGACCGTGTCGGCGTTGACGTTGAGCGACTTGCCCTGCGCATCGACGGCGACGGGCGCAATCACCGGAATGAAGCCGTCATCGACGAGTCGGCGGACGATGTCCGGATTGACCTGCGTGACCGCTCCGACGCGGCCCGGGTCGACCCACTTGCCGCTCTTGGTTTGCATTTGGTCGACCTTCTTGGCGCGAAGGAACGCGTCGTCCTTGCCGGTGAGCCCGATCGGCCGACCGCCATGGCTTGCGATGAGCGAAACAATTTCCGAATTGAGCTTGCCACCGAGGACCATCTCGACGATTTCCATGGTGTGCTCGTCGGTAACTCGGAGTCCTTCGAGGCGCTCGGAGACCACGCCCAGTGACTTGAGCATCTGGTCGATCTGCGGGCCTCCGCCGTGCACCACGACCGGGTGAAGGCCGACGTACTTCATCAACACGACGTCGCGCGCAAAGCTATCTCGCAGTGCGGGGTCAACCATCGCGTGGCCGCCGTACTTGATGACGAAGATCTCCCCATGGAAGCTCCGAATGTAGGGGAGCGCCTCTTGGAGGGTCGCGGCTTTCTGGATCAGGTCGTCCACGGGGGGGCGTATAGCATACCGGAGGACGCTTCGAGTCTCCTTGCGCTGGCTTGGGCAAGACCGGCGCCCACTGATGCGCTAGAGAGCGCGCATGGATACGAGCAAGCCGCGAGTCGTGATCGTTGGGGGCGGGTTCGCAGGGGTTGCCGCCGCGAAGGCGCTGCGGCGCGCGGAGGCCAACGTCGTGGTGCTCGACAAGCACAACCACCACTTGTTTCAGCCGCTGCTCTATCAGGTGGCAACAGCGGCGCTGCACCCGGGGGCCATCGCATCGCCGATTCGAAACGTTCTGAGTAATCAGGCGAATTGCCGTGTGCTGATGAAAGAAGTCGACGGCGTGAATGTGGCTGCCCAGACGATCATGCTCGGCCGCGAACCGTACACCTACGACTACCTCGTGCTCGCGACCGGCCTCGAGACCAACTACTTCGGCAACGACCAGTGGAAGAAATATGCGCCCGGGCTCAAGACCATCGATGAAGCCATCGACGTAAGGGCCCGATTTCTGCTCGCGTTCGAGCAGGCGGAGTTCGAGCAGGACCAGGCTGCCAAACGGGCGGCGCTCACCTTCGCCATCGTCGGCGCGGGCCCGACGGGCGTCGAGATGGCCGGATCGCTCGCCGAAATCGCCGATACGGTGAGGAAGGACTTTCGCTCCATCGATACGAGGACGACTCGAATCATCGTGCTCGACTTCGCAGACCGCGTCCTCACCCCGTATCACCCCGAGCTGTCTGAACGCGCGAAGCGGGACCTCGAAGGCCTTGGGGTCGAGGTCCTGCTCCAGACACGGGTCACCGACGTCGACGAAAAAGGGCTCACCGCGCAGACGCCGGATGGAGAAATCCGGATCGACGCAAACAACGTGATCTGGGCCGCCGGCGTAAAAGGAGGCCCTCTCGGAGCGGCGCTCGGAGCCGAGCTCGATCGTTCAGGGCGCGTGATCGTCGGCGATGACCTCACCATCCCCGGCCATCCCAACGTGTTCATCACCGGCGATCTCGCACTTCGAGTCGATTCGGCCACTGGCAAACCCGTCCCCGCGGTTGCCCAGGGCGCGATTCAAGGTGGCAAGTACGCCGGCAAAACGATCGCCGCAGAGATCAGGGCTCTCGGCAAAGGCGAGCCGGCTCCGAAACGCAAACCGTTCCACTACCAAGATCGAGGGTCGATGGCGATCATCGGACGCAACCGCGCCGTCGTGGAGACGGGGAAGCTACGCTTCGCTGGATACCTCGCGTTCTTGATGTGGGCGCTAATTCACATCTTGTTCCTGATCGATTTCCGGACGAAGCTGGTCGTCTTCGTCGAGTGGGTCTGGCTCTACTTCACCAGAGGACGCGGCGCGCGTCTGATCACGGGGGACGACCGGATGCCCAAGATCATCAAGCCCCCACCGGACTTTCGCATCGCGGCCCGCGAATCGAAACCACCCGCAGAAGTCGCCGACTAGGCGGCGGCGCTTTGCAACCGACTCAGCGTGTCGAGATCACCGACGATTTGCCGGAGATTCTCGGCGAATGCTTTTCGCCTTTGGTGAACCTCCCGCCCGGTGCCCGATAGCAGGCCTCGGTGGCCGGCCAGCGTCAAGGCGTTGCGGAAGAGCTCGAGCGTCACCGACTCCGGGCTGTGGAGCTTCGCCTGCAAGACCTGCTGTTGCCCAAAGCCGAGGCTGCGCTCGAGGAGCAAGCTTTCGTCGACTTCGCGATCGTGAGGCCAACGTGCGAGCTGGTCGGCGACCACGCGGTAGGCGTCGAAGAACGGGCGGAGGATCAGATGCGCGAGATGCGGCCGAGACCGCTCGAACCAACGCTCGAGCTGCTCCCGGGTCACGACCGGCTCTCGCACCTGCTGTCCCTCCCAATCCGGATCAAAAAGCGCCACTTCGGCCCGCAGCTCCTCGTTGAACTCGGCGCGTGACGCAAAGAAGAACTCGAACTTCAGAAGCTGCCTCAGGCTCATCGCGTAGTTCCAGATCGATTCACGCAAGTCGCCCACGCAGTGCTCGCGCGCCATGAAGGTCGCGAGCTCCGCGATGGCGCGATTGACCAAAAGGTGGATGAGGGTGTTGCGATAAAACGCGGCCACCAGATGCTGCTCCGGCGCGATGTACCAGACGGTTTGGTCGCCGCCGGTGAATCGGTTGAGCACGCCCGATTCGGTGAGCTTATCGAGCGTGCTCGTGATCCAGCCAGCGTCTTGGAGCTGCGCGCCCACTGTCGTTGGCGTTGTCGGGTGGTCTCTGAGGTAGCTGAGGATCGGCGCCATGGCTTCGAGCGTTTCGTCGAGCGTCAGCGCGCGCTCGGCCCCCAAGAGCGCGAAGGTGACGATTGCCGTCGGGATGGCCGGGGTTGCGCGGTTGATCCGGTGGCATACCTCGACGGCGAATCGCTCGACTTCCTTGCCTTCCGCCCGGGGGTCGCGCTCGATATCCGCGAGGCGCGCCCGCATCCCGATGGGTTCGCCGAAATCGATGCGCACTCCGCTCATGCGGCCCGGCTGCGTCCGCGCAAACCTCAGCAGCCAGGCGAGGCCTTCGGTCTTTTTGCTTCCACCGAGGGACTCCGCGGTCATCGAGGCCACTTCCGCAAGCTGCTCGTACACGACCGACACGGGAACCACCATGGCGTCCGGGCCTTCGCTGGCACGCACCGCGTCGACCACATAGCGCAACGCGCCGTACCGAGGTGGACGAAGCTTCCCGGTTCGGCTCCGGCCGCCTTCGATCGACCAGCTCAGGTTCTGCCCCGTTTCGACGAGGTGCCCGAGGTAGGTGCGAAGCGCAAAGCGGTAGACCGGGTTGTCGTGCGTGTCTCGGCGAATGTAGAGAACGCCCGCGCGTCGCAGAATCGGCCCGATCGGCCAAAAGTCGAGGTTGTCGCCGCCGAGGACGTACGCCGGCCTGATGCCGGCCTCTTGGGCGACCTGCTCCAGATAAAACATGTCGAGGTAGGAGCGGTGGGACGGGAGCCAGATGATGGCGTGCTCCTTGTCGAGCTCCCGCAGCCTGGCCAGCGACTCGCGGTCGACGTCGATCCTGTAGCGGCGCGAAAGAATCGCACCCATGCCTCGGTAGGCAGCCGTCGCTGCGGCGTCGTGCCGAGCAATCATCTCGCCGAACGCGCGCACCGCGAGCCTCTCGAGCTTCGGCAGCGGCTCTTGGAGCTCCTCGCTGAGCTTGACGAGCCCACTGTGAAAGCGCTCGCCCTGCATGATGGTTGCGATGGTCGCCTCCACGATCAGGTTCTTTTCGAAGACTCGTCGAGGATCGAGATGTAGCTGTTTCGGACTTTGCGGACTTCATCGTCGAGCGTCTCGTGCGTCCATGACGAAGTATCGACGGGCGGGAGGATCACGGCCTCGACGACCGCCGGGCGAACGATGAGAGCGCCTTTGGGGAGCGCGTCGAGGACGTTGCGAAACACGACGGGAACGATCGGCACGCCTGCATCCATGGCCAAGTGGAACGCGCCCTTCTTGAACGAGCCAACGGCCGTCGTGGTCGAACGGGTGCCTTCGGGGGCGATGATCAGGGAGCGCCCCTGGCGAAGCGCTTCCACGGCCGGGCCGAGGGCTTCGATTGCTTTCGCGGTGTTCGAGCGATCGACGAACACCGCGCCGGCGGCCCTGAATAGGGGGCCAAAAATCGGGTTGTGACGAATCTCTTCCTTGGCGATGCCGGTGAAGTCTCGGCGCAGAAGCTTGAGCATCAAGACCAGCTCGAGCCCGCTCTGGTGATTGAAGATGAACACCGCAGGACGATGCGACCAAAGATGCTCCTGGCCCTCGGCCCGCAGGTCGATCCCTGCAGCCGACGCGGCCAGATCTCCCCAGACCGACCCCATGACGTTAATCGCTTCGCGCTTCGAGCGGTTGAGGAGCCCGGCAGCGACGCCGAACCCCACCGAAGGCGCGAGGCTCCCATAGAGCAGCCCGGTGCGAACGATGTCACCCATCGTCGGCCTGCCGCGGCTGGTGAAGCGACGCACGGGCCACTGCCGCTCCTTGGAGATCTGAGCGAGCTTTCGATTCGGATTCAACGGGCGCGGACGGCCCACGATGTCGAACAGGGGCAGGTCCTCGTGACTGTCCGAATAGAAATAGCTCTCGTCGAGGTCGAGGTCGTACTTCGCGGCGAGGCTCCGCCCGGCGATTGCCTTTCCTTCGCCGTAGCAGGTTGGTTTCACGATTTTGCCGTTCAGGATTCCATCTTCAACGCCAAGCCGGGTGTAGAGGAGATGCTCGATTCCCAACTCGCGCGCGACCGGCTCGGCTTGGTAGCGGGTCGCCGAGGTGATGATCGCGACGGTGTGGCCCATGTCCTGGTGGGCTCTCACCAGCGCGCGCGACTCGGGATAGATCTCGGTCACCAGATGATTCTCGAAGACACGCTGCCCTGCCTCTTCGAGCACGCTCTCGGCCATCCCGCGATACACGGCGGACGTCGCGGTGACGAACGCCGAGAACCCGGTTCGCCCCATCGTGAACGAGAGCGTCGCCCGAAGGGAATTTGCGAGGTCTCTGGGCGTCAGCCGACCGGTGGTGAACTGGTCGCGCGTAAACGGCGTCGCCGAGAAGCCCGCGAAAAGGGTCTGATCGAGGTCGAAGAACGCCCCGATTTGGGGGCCGGACGGCCCGGTTCGAATCTCTTGGGTGAGCTGCTGGTGGAGGGTCATGTGAGTCGGCGAGCATACCGCAACTCGGTTCGGTGTTGTCGGCTGGCGATG
>CBESWY010000139.1:0-7298 GCA_965533395.1 uncultured Myxococcales bacterium | reverse complement strand
CGGTGGTCGTAGGTCAGGGCCATGTGCATCACCGGGTGAATCGCCATCACGTCTTCGCCCTCGTGCTCGATCACCACGACTCGCTTCTTGATCGTACCGAGGCGCAGGATTGCGACGTTGGGCTGCGAGATGATCGCGCCGCCGACAAGGTTGCCTCGACGGCCGGGGTTGGAGATGGTGAAGGTCTTGCCCGAGAGATCGTTCGGAGTGAGGTTGCCGGAGCGCGCCCGCTCCGCGACGTCGGCCACGGCGCGTGCAACGCCTCGAATCGTGAGGTCGTCGGTGCTTCGAATCACGGGGACGACCAAGCCTTCGTCGGTGTCGACCGCAATGCCGATGTTCACCTCGGCAAGCTTGACGAATGCGTCATCGAGAACGCGTGAATTGATTTCCGGAAACTCGCGCAGGGCCCGAGCGGTCGCCGCGATCGCAAAGGCAAGGTAGGTGAGATTGACACCGTCCTTCTTGAACTGCGCCTTGTGTTGGTTTCGCAGCAGCGCCGTCCGATTAAGGTCGCATTCGGCGAAGGTGACCACGTCCGGGGCGGTCTGCTTCGAGAAGACCATGTGGTCGGCGATGATTCGGCGGCGGCGCGTGAAGGGAACGATCTCGTCGCCGGGTTTGGGAACATACGGCGGCAAGCGAAACGCTCCAGAGGGACCGCTGGCTCTTGCGGCCGCGGGTGCGTGCTGGGCAGCGGGGGAAGGAGCGGGCGCGGGGGGAGCCGCTGCCGGCGCAGGAGGCGGCGGCGGAGGCGACGCCACCCGTGCGGGACTAGGGGCGTTGCTGATCGCGGCCATCACGTCGTCATGAATGATGCGTCCGCTTTCGCCCGAGCCGTGGACTGCCGAGAGGTCGACGTCCTTCTCTCGCGCAAGCTTACGGACTGACGGAGAAGTCGGCGCGGCAGCGCTGGCGGCGGAGGCCGTCGCGGTGGGCTCGCTGACCGGAGCTGCGGCCGCGCTCGCCTGCGCGCTCTCGTCGATTTCGCAAATCGGATCGCCGACGGCGATGATGTCGTCTACCGCGGCGAGGAGTTGCGTCACGACCCCCGCAACGGGCGCCGGTAGCTCACTGTCCGCCTTATCAGTGAGAATCTCGACGATGGGCTCGTCCTTGGCAACGGACTGCCCCACCGAGACGAGCCATTTGCCGATGGTGCCTTCTACGACGCTCTCGCCGAGTTGCGGCATCGTCACTTTGGTAGCCATTGGAGCCAGACCATAGCCCAAAACAAACGGTGCGCCATTCTTCAGACTAGTCTTGCCGCGCCGCTCGGAGTAGAGTCCCGCGCATGCTGGACACGCTCAATACGGAGGACAGGCTTCAGCTCATGAGGTTTGTCTGCTCCTTCGCATGGGCTGATCTCGAGATCACCGACCGTGAACGTGAGTTCATCGTCAAGATGGTGATTCGACTCGGCCTGGACGACGAAGAGCAGGAGCAGGTTGCACAATGGCTCGAGGTTCCACCCCGCGCGGACGACCTCGACCCTAGCGACATCCCGAAAGAGCACCGGCAACTGTTTCTAGACGCAGCAAAGGCCATGATCCTGTCTGACGGCAACGTCGAAGATGTGGAAGCCGAAAACCTGGTCATCCTCGACCAACTGCTGCGCTAACCGCTGTTCGAATATTGGAGATATGATGGACATCGACGCGAGCAAGTACATGGATTTGTTAATGGAACACGGCCCGAAAGTCTTGGGTGTCCTGCTGGCGCTCTTTTTCGCATTCGTCCTGGCGGGCTGGGCGGAGCGAGGCGTCCTTCGCACACTCGAGAAGCGCAACTTCGACGACACCCTAACGCGATTTTTCGCAAAATTCGTGCGCTATCTGATTCTCGTTGGCGCTGTTCTCGGCTGCCTGGGGGTCTTTGGAATTCAAACGGCGAGCTTTGCCGCGGTCTTGGCCGCTGCAGGCTTCGCCGTCGGAATGGCGTTCCAGGGCACGCTCGGCAATTTTGCTGCGGGCATCATGCTCTTGGTGTTTCGGCCCTTCAAAGTCGGGGACTTGGTGGAAGTAAACGACGACACGGGCGTCTGCGAGCACATCGATCTCTTCACCTGCGAGTTCCGGACACTCGACAACAGGAAGCTGATCATCCCGAATGGCGCGGTCTTCGGAAGCACGATCACCAACTACAGCGGGTACGACGTTCGCCGCGTCGATGTGGATGTGGGTGCCGAGTACTCGGCCAGCGTCGATGCAACCCGAAAAGCCCTCGAAACCTCGGCTGCAAGCGTTCCGGGCATGGTGCAGGACCCTGCGCCTCAGGTCTTCTTGAAGGGGCTTGGTGGCTCTTCAGTCGACTGGCAGGTTCGCGTCTGGTGCAAGACCGAAGACTACTGGGACGTCTGGCAGGCGACGGTCCGGGCGGCCAAGTTGGCGCTCGACGAGGCCGGCATCGGGATTCCCTTCCCTCAGCAGGACGTGCACCTCGACGAGGCCGTCATCAAGGCGCTCTCGAACTAACGAGGGACGCAGCTGGGCTCAGGCGCAGGGGTCGAGGAGCTCCGACACGGCCGGACGAGCTGCTGCGAGACTCGCGCCCATCCCAACGACCTGCATCGGGTCCAGATCCGAGCGTGGCCGTTTGCCGAAGTACGATTCGATGTACTCGACGACGCCCGGAAGACGCGTGCTGCCGCCCGCCAGAAACACGGCTTGCATGTCGCGTGCTTTCAGGCTCGCCTGGGCGAGGACTTCATCGCAAATGCCGAATGTCGAGCGGACCAAATCTAGAGTGAGCTGTCGCACTTCGTCGCGCGTGATCGGAATGATGCCGCAGCTCTCGGGTGCGGCGAGGTCGACGCTGGGAATGGCGATGGCGGCCTCTTCGGACTCGCTGAGCTCGCACTTCGCAAGCTCGCAAGCGTTGACCAAGCGATCGAAAGTCACGGCGTCATTGGTCAGATCCCAACCGTCTCGTGCAAGCGTCCTGTCGGCGACGTAGAGCGCGATGGTCCGATCAACGTCGTCACCCCCGAGGTAGGGATCGCCACCGTGACCAATCACGCGAAACGGATAGCTGCTGCAATCGACCACCGCGGCGTCGAAGGTGCCACCGCCCAAGTCGTACACGAACGCGTACTTCAAACTGCTGCGGTTGAGGTACGCGAGCGCGGTCGCGATCGGCTCTTCAACGACCCGGACGGAGGCGAACTGCGCTTTTCCGACCGCAACGGCAGTCGCGTCGCGGCGGCGTTGATCAAAGCCGACAGGCGCCGTGACGACCGCGTGGACGTCGCTCACCTGACACCTGGTCCGTTGGCAGAGACCGCTCACGATCGTGCCACCTACTTCGACGGGCGAAATGATGCCGGCGCGAGTTTGGATCTCGATGCCGCCATCGGAGCTCTCACGCATGTCGTACGGATAGTGCTCGCGAAACTGGGCCGTGTAGGAGGAATGCCATCGAGCGCCGATCACGCGCTTGGCCGACAAAATCGTGTTCTTGGGGTCCATGGCGCGCCGGCGCCGCGCGGGTTGACCGACCAGGGTCACCCCGCTCGGCGGGAACGCGACGGCCGACGGCATCACGTAGCCGCCGCTGTCGAGCGGCAAAGCTTCGAAGTTCCGGGCTACCACGGTGTTCGTGGTACCAAGATCGATTCCTACGGTCTGTTTCCTACGCACGGGCAGCGGGCGCCCCGATTTCTGGGGTCTGAGTTGATTGAGGTCCATGGGGGGATTGGCCTCTCGGGAACAACCAGGCTACGTGATTCAGCGGCCCGCTGCCACAGTGAGTGCGACGGCTGGACCGCACCGCTTCCCTGTTCTAAAGTGAAACACGTTCTAGTTACAGGCCTCAGCCGATGCCCGCAGACTTCTACGAGCTTCAAATAGCAGGAATTGTTCAGGAAACTCACGACACGCGGTCGTTCATCTTCGCCGTGCCCGAGTCCCTGCGCCAAGAGTTTCGCTATCGCGCCGGCCAATTCCTGACCTTCGAGGTGCCCTACAACGGTATGCAGCTGCGCCGCTGCTATTCACTTTCGAGCGCACCCGAGACCGACGCGTGGCCGAAGGTGACGGTCAAGAGGGTGGACGACGGACGCATCTCCAACTGGTTCAACGACAACCTTCATGTGGGGGACACGATTTTCGTGCAGCCTCCGGAAGGTCGCTTTTTGATTCGATCGAACGAAGGAGATCACGGCATCGTCCTGTTCGGCGGCGGTAGTGGGGTCACTCCCGTACTGTCGATCTTGAAGTCGGCGCTGCGCACGACGCAGCGCAACGTAAAGCTCATTTATGCCAACCGGGACGAACGCTCGATCATCTTCAAAGACGAAATCGACATTTGGCTGTCGGAGTTCCCGAACCGCCTGGAGGTCGTTCATCATCTCGACAGCGTGCGCGGTTTCATGTCGGTAGCCGAGATTTGCGAACAAATCCGCGGATGGGAAGAAGCCGAGTTCTTCGTCTGCGGCCCAACGGGATACATGGATGCCGTCGAAGAGGCGTTCAAGGCTTCCAACATCGATCCAGGGCAAACCAAGTTCGAGCGCTTCATTTCGCCGACCGATCCAGATCGCAAAGAGGACTCCGCCGAAGTCGTACCCGAGCAGTCCGACGACGAGATCCCAGCGTCATTCAAGATGGTACTGGAGGGGCAATCCATCGAGGTGCCGTACGAGAAGGGCTTGACGCTGCTCGACTCCGCGATCAAGGCCGGGCACAAGCCACCGTCGTCTTGTGAAGACGGCTACTGCGGTTGTTGCATGGCCTTGCTCAAGAGCGGAAACGTCAAGATGGCCGCCCACGACGCACTCGAGCCGAGCGACATCGAACGCGGCTGGGTGCTGGCTTGCCAATCGCGGCCCGCGAGCCAAGAGCCCATCGAAATCGACTTCGACGCGGAATATTAGGTGCGCTGCCGGTCAGGCCAGGCCCAGAACGAGGCCTTGCCTATTGTCCAGTCCGGGCCGTCGCCCCAGTCGTTGCGCGTGCGCTTGTGCCGGTGGTCCGGGTCGTACTTCTTCAGCGCCTCTTCGTAGTCCTGCCAATGCTGGATGCCGAGCTTCTCGGCCCAGTAATCTTCTTGGGACGACCATTGATTGTCCCCGGCGTACTGCAGAACCGTGATGCCCGGGAAATCCATGAAGCCCTCCCCGCTTGGATGATCGCGTCGATTGTTCATGCGAAATACGACGCGGCCGCTCGGGTCTGCCAGGTGCCAATCGTAGACGCCGTAGATCTCGCCGTATTGCTCCATGAGCGGGACGATCCAGCTTCGAACGTTTTCACGGCCTTGAATCGTGCCGAGAATGCGCTCGTGGTAGACCACATCTTCGGTGAAGAGGTCGACCCAGGCACTCCAATCCTCGCGAATCATGCCGGTATACCAGAACTGCCGAAATGCCGCCTCGACCTCTCCGAGCTCGAAGCGAGGCACTACTCGGCTGCCTGCTGGTCTTCGGGCCAGGAATAGAACTGCGTGCACCAGCGCCGAAAGATGCCAATCGGGCCATCTCCATCGCAGAGGAGCGGCTTTTCGTATTGAACTTTGTTTTCCCAGATCGGGATGTCCTGCTCGAGTTGTCGCGCCACCTCGGCGACGAACGCCTTGCCTACGCCGCGCGCCATCTCCGCACCGGCGGTCTGCTTGACGGAGAAATTAAAGCGCAGGTGAATGTGGTCCGCGTCGATGGGTGTCATCGTCGCGACGTTCAAAGTCTCGACGATCCCTTTGAAGCGAACGACCGCAAGCCCGAACCCGTAGTTGAGGCTTTCAATCGAGCCATCGACGGTGCCGCGCGGAGTCTCCATGCCGGCGCCGGAGTAGACGCGTAGAATCGCGCCGTCGACCGAAGCCTCCGACTTCGGCATGTTGGTCGTACCGTGCAGGTAATGGAAGTGCGCGGAGTCGACGGCGTTTTCCGCCATCTCTTGATTGCGGGTTCGGATCGTCCACTGTCGTTCGATGAACTCCGTCCACTCTTCGTTGCGAACGCCATCAGCCGTGCCCCACTCGGGAATCTCGGCGGGCAAGTCGAAGTTCGGCGGCTCGCCTTCGGCGTGATGCCAGCACAACACCATGTTCGCGAGCTCTTTGATGCGCCACGTGCCCACCTTTGCTTTTCGGGGAACGTGCTCTGCATAGGGGACGGCGGTACAGCGGCCGTCGGTGCCGAACTGCCATGCGTGGAAGGGACACTCGATCGAGCCGCCCTTGACCTTGCCCCCGTGACCGAGGTGGGCACCGAGGTGAGGGCAGAACGCGTCCAGCAAGGCGAGCTCGCCTTCTTCCGAGCGCCAAACGACCAGGTCGTCGCCAAAGTACTTCAGCGGCTTGACGTCTCCGGGCTTGATCTCGTCGGAGTAAGCGACCTGGAACCAACCGTTCGGAATCGGCGGGGTGTAGTAGCGGTCGTCCATTGGATGAAAAATAGAACGTGTTTCACTTTTTTCAAGTGGAATCGTGCGCCCCGGGCCGCAACGGGCGCCTGATCCTGAGCTTCCTGAAGCCCGTCGGGGGCCGACCCCAACATCGCGTCGGCTGTGCTCGGCCAGCGCATGGGTGCTACTTTCGCGCTCGGAGGCCGGATATGGCGACGATCAGCGTGGGCGCGAACGCTCCAGACTTCAGCAAGACAACACAGAACGGCGACGCGATTTCGCTCTCGCAGTTCCGCGGCGAGAAGACCGTCGTTCTCTACTTCTACCCAAAGGACGAGACCCCGGGATGCACCGCGGAGGCCTGCACGTTCCGCGACAGCTTCGAGGATTTCGTCGAGGCGGGCGCGGTGGTCATTGGTGTCAGCCAGGACAGTGAAGAGAGCCATAAGAGCTTCGCGTCTCATCACCGTCTTCCATTCCTGCTTGTGAGCGATCGCGACAAGGCACTGCAGAAAGCCTACGGAGTGCCCAAAACCATGGGCTTGCTCCCCGGGCGCGTCACCTATGTGATCGACCGCGAAGGCAAGGTACAGCACGTCTTCAACTCGCAGCTCAACGCGAAGAAGCACGTTCGAGAAGCGCTGGAGGTGGTCAAGCGACTCGCGGCCTGAATCGTCGGGCTGCGACGAAAAGAAGCAGGCCAATCCACCCTGACCATGTGCCGGTCGAACCGGTCGATGCGTTGCAACCGGAGGATGGGGGAGCGAAGACGCCGCCGCCACCTTGGGAGGGCAATGGAGAAGAGCCGCAGGGCTCGCCTTCACAGGCGTCCGGGTCGCAAAGGTCCTCGGCCTGCCAACCGTCCTCGCACAGCGCGGCAATGATCGGCGCTACGTTGTGCACGATTTCTCCTGCCTGAGAGTCCTCGTAGACCGAGACTCGTGCGCAGTCCTC
>CBESWY010000138.1:0-7348 GCA_965533395.1 uncultured Myxococcales bacterium | reverse complement strand
GTTGCGGGCAGCGGAATGTCGGAAGCCTGGTCGGAGAGGCCACGAATGCCGAGCGCGTCCGCCAAGCGACGCGCTGGATCGGCCGTCAGGACGAGGACCGACTTCCCACGCAAGGCCTCTCCAAGCGCGAGGGCGGCTGCAAAGGTGGTCTTGCCTACGCCGCCGACGCCGACGCAGAACACCAACCGGCAGTCGTCTGAAAGCGCGATCATCGGATCCCCGCTCGTTCGATGGTGGCTGAAAGCCCCGCGATGATCGCGGCGCTACCCTCGTGCTGTGCCTCGAAGGTCATCGTCGGCAGGTCGATGTCGTGGTGAAGCCCCTGCATGCACCTCTCGGCCGTCAGTCGGCGCTGGGCGAGGTATTGCGCAAGCGCCAGGTCGGGCGCCCAAGGCCGACCGGCGCTCCCCCCGGCGAGCTCGTTCTTCACGAGCTGCGTCTCTTCCTCGTCGAGCCAGGCGCGCGGAACGCGGTTGATGAACAAGTAGCCCAGGTGCAAGTCTTCGCGCTTGCGGAGCTGGGCATGAAGTTGGATCGTTTCGTTGACGGCCAGAGGCTCGGGCACGGTGACGATGTGGATGGCGCATCGTTGCTCATCGGCAACCAGCTTGGTTGCGCTATCGACGACCTGGCGCAGAGGGCCGTCCTTGAGAAACACCTCGAGAACGCTCGGCAGATCGAAGAACATCAGTGCGTGCCCGGTGGATTCGAGGTCGACCAGGATGGGGTCCCAGCGCTCATCGGCCGCGAGCTGCGCCACGCGATGTAGCGTCACAATCTCATCCACGCCGGGAGCCGCCATGAACAAACGGCGCAGCGAGGTGTTCTTCGCAACCAGGCTCGCGATGGGTCGAAGCTTGAGCCGCGAGGTGATGTAGTCGATGAGCGCCGGCTCGAATTCAACTCGGGTGGCGTGGACGCCTGGCGCGACCTCCGACGGCCGGTATCCGACGTCCGGACCGTGAAACAGGTGCGACGACGAGCTGTGCGTCCCAAGCTCGACGATCAGCGGTTGCCTTCCCGCGCGCGCCGCAGCCGTCGCCAGCGCCGCGAGGACGGTAGACTTGCCCACCCCTCCCTTGCCGGTGAAAAACTGAACCTGCCGCGTGAGGGGCTCCGCGATGGGCGCGTACACCTCGCAGACCTAGCAGGATCGAAACGTGATATCGAGGGACCCATCCTCATGAAAGCCTGGATTCAAGCGTCAAGACCGCTCGCTCACGTCAACATCGCCGTGCCCTTGGTCCTGGGACAGGTCGCTGCTTGGCACGTCACCGGACGCTTCAGCTGGCGGTGGCTGGCCGCCGCAATGCTTTGGGGCGGGTTGGATCATCTGTTCGTGGTATTCGCGAACGACTTCGCGGATCACGAAGCGGACAGCGGCCAGCGCACCCTGCTCTCTGGCGGCTCGGGCGTGATTCCCGAAGGCAAGCTCAGCGCGCGGCAGGTCCAACGCGCCGCTCAATCCGCCGCGCTGCTGCTCCTGCTCTACTCCTGTGGGCTCGTTTTTCTCGGGCGCAGCCTGACGCCGTTTTACGCACTCGCGGCATTGCTCCTGATGTGGCTCTATAGTTTCAACCCTGTTCGCTTGAGCTACCGCGGTGGCGGCGAGCTGCTGCAGGGTATCGGAGTCGGCGTCGGCCTTCCTTCGCTCGGCTACTACCTGCAGACCGAAGTCGTTTTCGCGCCGGGCTGGGTAATCGGTCCAGCCGCGCTCCTGGGCGTCTGTAGCAACGTGCTCACCGCCCTCCCGGACGTCGAGGACGACGCCGCGGCCCAAAAGCAGACCTGGCCCGTTCGGCACGGGATGCGCTCCGCGCGGCGTTTTGCCTCCGCAGGCATCGCGTTTGCCGCGCTTGCGGTGTTCCTTTGGACGCCTTCCGTTTCGATCCCGGCAAAAGCCGCCGTGGCGATCGCGCCGCTTCTGCCCCTCCTGGCCGGCGCGCGCGCCGAAGACCCTTTTCGGGCCGCGTGGTGGTCGAGCATCGCACTCAACCTCCTGGTCGGGCTCTGGGTGTTCGCGCTGCTTCTAGCCGCCTAGCCGCTCAGGCCGAGCGATGCAGCTAGATCTTCGCGAAGCGCATCGAAATCTCGACTGGCGTCGGCTTGGCCGTCGAGCTGCCATGCTTCTACGGGAATGCAGTTTCGTTCGGCGAGCAGTCGATAGAGCGAAAGCTCTTCTTCTGGCTCGCGCGAAAAAGGAAACGGGTTTCGCGCAGCGCCGTCGGCTAGCTTCGGGTACCAGTCGTCGTCTGCCTTGATCAAAGTCAGAATGTCGCGACCTCGGCTCTCCGTGTGCCGCAAGAAGTCGATGCCAAATGGTTCGATTTCACTGCGTTCGTCAGGGTCGCGACGAACCCAGCGAGCCCAGTCGAAGCCATACATGAAGTCGTGCACGTACCGAAACCGAATCACCGACTGCTGACCGTGAAGTGTCATCAAGCCGACGGTGATGCGCGTGACTTCCTCGAGATAGCTCGCGTAGTCAGAGGCCGCCGCTGCGTCGCGGTGGATCGACGCCAGATAGAAATCGAAATCCCAGAAAAGATTCTCGGGAAAGCTGCGAAGCTGTGCCTCGGCGACCGCCGAGGCCGCCGAAGCCAGGTGCGGCAACTGTCGCGAGTCGGCCAGGGCAGACACCAGTTCGGTTGGCGAGCTTGCGGTCGCACGAGCAGGATCGAGGCTCAGTGCGCCGAACCGGGTTCGTTCAATCCTGGCCTCGATTTCGAGCAATGGGGAAATCGTTTCGTCTATCGCGCGCGCGGTCATGTCAATCCCAGTCGCAGCCAAAGGAGCAGAGTGGCCACCGTCGTACTATGCCAAATTGCGCGATGAAGGAAACGTTTGTACTCGCCTTGCGCTCGAAATGCGTTTGTGACGGCATCATTGCTCACCTTTCGCATTGCAATGAAGTTCCACACGAGGATCGCCACGGCAGGCGCGACGGCCCAGAGCGGCAACCATTGCGGTTTCGCAGCTGAGGCGCCCAGCCAAACCGCCGCCCCCAACAAAACGCAGGCTTCGGTGAGCCTGCGAGCGGCGCCGTTCCCAAAGACAGAGGCGAAGGTGCGCTTTCCTCCAGCTCGATCGCTCTCTTCGTCGGACAAGCCGCTTGCGACGCCGCTCCCAAGGCTGAGTAGCGAGAACCCGGCGACCCAGAGCCAGACACTCGGCGTCAGGGCGCCCGACTGCAGGTAACTGTTATAGAGGGGGAGCGCCATGCCGACACCGAACATCTCCAAGAGCTCGCCCCCGCCTCGGTAGTTCAAGCGGAGCGGCGGGAGCGTGTATGCGACGAAGACCAACATGCTCATGAGCCCCGCTTCGAATGCCAGCGGCCGTCGCAGTGCGAGCTCTGCGCCGGCGGCGACGAGCAGTGTGGCACCAGCAAAGAGGAGCCCTACAATCCCGACCGCCCTGGCATCGAGGATGCCATCGGGAATGGTTTTGGGGGAGCAGCCATCGGGAAACATCCTTCGCTTGATCGCATCGACCTCGCGGTCGCCCCAATCGTTGAGCAAAACGATGAAGCCGAGCCCGAGCACGGTGAAACCGAGCCCCCATCCGAGCGCCCGGAGGTCGAGCCCAGCGGACGGATTCGCTCCGATCAACTGGCCGAAGGCGGCGGGTACGAAGAGTTTGGGCCAGCTCGCCGGTTTGAGAGCGTAGAGCCATCGCGCGAGAGCCGAGCCAGGAAGCCCGCCACCTGTCAGCGAAGCTTTCATCAGCGCTCCGGGGAATTCACGAGCTTGGCTGGGCCAGGCGCATTGCTCTCGATGTGCTTGGCCCGAGCTTCCCACTTGGCGCGAGCCATCGCGCGCATGTCCTTGACCGAGTCCATCTCGTCGACGATTTCCAGCCCAATGAGCGTTTCGAGAACGTCCTCCATGGTGACGACGCCATCCACACCACCGTACTCGTCGACCACCACAGCAATGTGCTCTCGATGGTCGAGGAGCTTCTCGAAAAGAGCGGGCAGCGGAAGGGTGTCGGGGACCATCAAAGCCTCTCGGGCAAAGCTGCGAATTGGAATATCCAGCTCGTCGCGCGCCGCGCGAAGAAAAAGCTGATCTTTCAAGATGTATCCCGTCATTTCGTCGGAGGTTTTCTTCCAAATCGGAATCCGCGAGAAAACCATGGAGCCGCGCGCGGCGATCGCATCCCGGACGGTCGTGTTTTCTTCGAGCGAAAACATCACGGTGCGGGGCGTCATGATGTCTCTGGTCCTTAGCGAGCCGAAGTGAAACAGATTGCGGAGTATTCTCATCTCCGATTTGTCGAAGACCCCCTGCTCTCCACCGACGCGCGCCAGGGCCGCGAATTCTTCGCGCGAGATCTTCTCTGCACCCTGCCGTCGCTTGAGAAAGCCGGTCAGCTTTTCGGAGAGCCAGACGAGCGGTAGCAAGACCAAGATCAAAGGCGGCAAGACCGTCGACATGAAGCCGGCCAAACGTCGCCAGTACATGGTGCCCAGCGTTTTGGGAATGATCTCGGAGAGAAAAAGGATGAGTAGGGTCAACGCGGCCGAGGTGATCGCCAAGACCTCGGAACCCCACAGGCGTTGCGCTTCGGCGCCGACCCCCGCCGCGCCGACGGTGTTCGCGGTGGTGTTGAGCGTCAGAATTGCAGCGAGTGGTCTGTCGACGCGCGCCTTGAGAGCGCGCAACTTCCCGCCAACCTTGGGTCGATCTTGCTCGAGCTTTGCAAGATGAGAAGGAGTGACGCTCAGTAGTGCCGCTTCGAGGATCGAACACAGAAACGACACGCTCAGCGCAATCCCGGCGTAGACGAAGAGCAGAGTCATCCGGAGGCCCGGTTTGGCCTTAGGTCCGCGTCCCCATGGCGCCGAAAGGGGCCGTGGTGACGGAGCTCGCTGATCTGCTGTTGTACCGAAATCGCCTCCCTTGGCAGAAAATCGGCGACCGCTTGCTGCAGCACCGGGTTACGAATCCAATGCGCGCTGTGGATCGGAACAGGCATCAATCCGCGCCTCAGCTTGTGTGTGCCCTGGGCTCCGGCTTCGAAGCGGCGCATCCGATGGTCGATCGCATGCTCGATGAGACGATAGTAGCAGAGCTCGAAATGAAGCATGTCGTGCCGTTGCGTCGCTCCCCAGTAGCGTCCGTAGAGGTGCCCGCCTTTTGCGAAATTGATCGAGGCGGCGACGATGCGGCCCTCGTCTTTGGCGAGGAACACCAGCGGCGAGCCATCGAGCCGGGATGGCGCGAGCTCGAAGAACGCGGGCGTCAGATAAGGATGGGAGCCCTTGCGGCCGCAGGTCGCGCGATAGAGGCGCTCGAGGGCCAGCCAATCTTTTACGCTGAGCTGGTCACCGCGATGCTCCTCGATCTGGAGCTTGGCCTCAGCTGCAACTCGACGCTCTTTTCGTAGCTTCTTTCGCATCGAAGAACGGAAATTGCCCACGAAGTCTTCGAAATCATCGTAGCCCTCGTTCCGCCAGTGAAACTGAAAAGAGAGCCGACTCATCAGTCGACCGTCGCGTGCAACCCAGTCGTGTTCTTCGGGGCTCAAAAAAAGAAGATGGATCGACGATGCCCGCGTCGACTCTGCAACCTCGTGGCAGCCGTCGATCAAGCGGCGCACCACCTCGGCCGGATCTTCGTCCGCTGCGAAGAGGAAGCGCCGCCCCGTGACCGGCGTGACCGGCACCATGGAGACCAATTTGGGGTAGTAGCCAAGCCCCAATCGCGAGGCCGCATCGGCCCAGCCCCAATCGAAGATGTACTCGCCGTAGCTGTGCGTCTTCAAATAGAGCGGCAAGGCGCCTACGAGCCGCTTGCCGCGCCAGGCGGTGACGTGCGTTGGCTCCCAGCCCGAGCCTCGCCCAACGGATCCGCTTTCTTCGAGCAGCGACAGAAACGCGTGCTCGACGAAGGGATCGTCTTCTCCGACCAATTGATCCCAGGCGTGCGCGTCAATCGACGCCAGCGACGACGAGATTCGTATGTCGATCGACTCACCCAAGCGGATGAGGAAGTCTGCACTGCGAGAGCTGCTAGATCCAGCCGCGGTAGCGCGTCGGGCCCTGCTTCCCGCGAATTCGGTTGATCAGGCGCTTGGCGATGGCGTAGCAGCGAAAGAACCCGGCTACTTGTAGGTGTTGGAAGCGGCTGAGTGGAGCGTCGGCGCAGACCCATTTGGGATCGAACCTTCCGCCATCGAGGAAGTCGACCCGGGCTCTCTTGGTACACGCCACGGTGCTGCCCAGCGGCAATCTCGGACCCAGAACCACGGCGTCCAGCGCCTCGCCGTCTTCGGCGAGGGTGCCCGGCACATGGCCGTAGTTGAATGGACACGGGATCGGCGAAACGAAATCGAGATTTCGGTCGTCATCCCGCTTGATGAAGCTGCCTCGCGGTACGTCGATGATGACCGTGAGATCCTCGCCGCTCATCGAGGGAGCTCACAGGCCGTAGCCACCAGCCCCTCTTCGACGAGATAGCGGCCCGAGACCACGTCGCCGGGTTTGAAACCAGCGGCCTCTTGTTGAAAAACCGCCTGGAACGAATCCTCGCCGAGCTCGACCTCGACGGCGTGGAAACCGAGGAACTGATTGCTGAGCGGATACTGGCATTTGTAGACCGCTTCTTTCGCGCTGAAGAGGATTTTGCCGGTCACACCGGGCGCGGGCAGCTGGTGCAACCAGTCGCGCTCTTTGGGCGTGCAAACTCGTTTGAGGAGTGCTTCCTTCAAGGGCGTCGACGATTCCAAATCGATGCCAAGCGAACGAATGTCCTCGGTTCGCGCCACCACGGCAGCGCACCAGGTGTCGGTATGCGAAATGCTGCCAATGAAGCCAGGCGGCCAGATCGGCGCTCGATCTTCCCCGCGCAGGACGGGCGTCGTCGCCGCAACGCCAAGTCGGCCGAGGGCGATCCGGCTGCAGACGCGACCGGCCGTGAACTGCTCGATGCGAGTCTGCGCAGCGCCGTCCACCAGCGCCTCCTCCGACTTCAGGAGCCCGCCTTGCACCGTGTGCGGGTCAATCTCCTCGGTCTCCACCTTGGGACCGAGCAGGCGTCTAAATAGGGCCTGACGCATTACCTGGCGGTGCCGCCAACGCCGTAGGCGAGAGCGAGGATCGCAGCGGTATTCGCGAGCGAGATGATCTCCGAGAGCCCGCTCATCACGTCCGCTGTGGTCGCGTACCAGGTCTTGGTCACCCAGATGATGTCTCCGGGCCAGAGCTCGACATCGGTTGCGTCGCCACTCGTCAATGCCTTCAGGTTGGTCGTATAGACGCGGGGTTCGGTGAGCGGGCCTCGCACGATACGAATGTCCTTCCGATCGGCTCGGGCCATGTTGATTCCGCCGGCGCGCGCCAGCG
>CBESWY010000137.1:0-7367 GCA_965533395.1 uncultured Myxococcales bacterium | reverse complement strand
AGCCGATCCCAACAAACGAGCCGATGGTGCCGGAGCGCTCGACGTAGGACGGCAGCGCGACGCCGAGGGACGGCAGCGGGACACCGAGGAAGCCGCCGGTGAATGCACCCGAGAGACGAAGCTTCTTGATGTTGCCGCGCAGCGCGATCATCGCGCCCCCGCCAAAGCCAGGGTTCTCGAGCGGCCAGGACCTGCCGATCCATTGAAAGTATGCGCCCAGGTGCAGAGGCCCAGCAACGCCATAGGAGCCGTCCAACCACAGGGTCGGCTGCCACTTCCGCTGGCCGGCGAACTTGGAGACGGTGCCACCGAAGACGCCATCGAACACGACGACGTCGGTTTCGGCGGAGGCCGGTTGCGCGAACCCGAACACCCCGAGCGACGAGAGCAGAATGAACATGGGCGCGAATCGCTTCACGCCCATGCCTGTTACCACAACTCCGGGAGCCCCCCGGCAAAACCTGCGAGGAGGATCCGCGTCAGTTCATAGTCGCCGCAATGATGCCGTCCGCGACGTCGAACTTCTTGAGAAACTCGGTGCGGGCTTGCTTCATGTGGCTGACCCACTGCTCGTAGTCGCTGTGCCTTCCGCGAGCGTCATAAAAGCGCTGCGGGTTGAGGATTTCGGGTGGGACCTTCGCGACGAGCTCCGCGTTCTCGGGAGCATCGACATCTACAATCTCGTAGCCGAAGTCCGGGTCCTTCTTCCACTTGATCTTTTCGCTCAAGAGCGCCTCGAGCATCGCGCTCGAATGCGTAATCTTGATGTTGAGCGCCTTGCCCTCTTTGGCGTCGTTGGCTTCGCCGCCAATGTAGCCGGTGTTCATCAGCCACATGGTGACCCCTGGCATGGTCGCGGCGAGCTCTGCGAAACGTATGGCCTGAAGCCCGTGCTTCGCCGGGAAGAAGGGCTGAGTGAACGGCGAACGTGTTTTGCCGCGCTCTTTACCGGCTGCACTGGTCTTCGAGGTCTCGCCGAGCATGAAGTAGCCGGCCGCTTGCTCAGGGGAGGTGAACCGGATGATGCCAGGCGTTGCCGCGTCGTAGCCCTCATCGCGGTTGAGGATACCCATCGACTTCACCTTGGGGATTTTCTGGAGATCAGCAGCGTCGGGAATGGAGCTCAGCGGAACGATCGAGCGACCGTTCTGGGTCCAGGCGACGAAATCCCAGCCGTCCGCGGGGATGCCGTGGCTGTCGACCAAGTCTTCGATTTTCTTTTCACCGGCGATGTACTGATCGACCTTGGCGGCGTCGGCGCCGGTCGCAATCAGGATGTCGCGAAGCCGACCGACCTCCTCGGTCGAGAGCACGCTCTTGGTGAAGTGAAACGAACCGTCGGCTTCGAGAAAGACGTTCTCGACCCAGGCTTCGGGACCGATGGTCGCTTCGTACAACACCGGCTCGGTCTCGAGCGACAGGCCGTCGGTTTTAGCGAAGCAGCCGTTTTCGGTGATCGTGAGCGCGCCGTGCGGCCAGAGGGTCACCATGTCGTCCTGAATCGGCTCGGTGAGGTCACCCTGCTTCGAGAACGTGGTCGTGGTCTTGCCGGTGCCCGACAGACCCATGATCGTCATGGTGACGGTCTCACCACTGGTCGCCGTGACCGCCTTCGCGCCCGCATGAAGAACCAATCCGCCCTTTTCATAAACGAAATGGTTGAGCATGCGAAGCACGCCCTTCTTCGACTCGCCGAAGTAGTCGGCGCCCATCACGTACGTCGTCCAGTTGTCCATGTCGACGATGATCGCCTGGCGGCCCGGCATGTCGTCGAGCATCAGGTCCGGCGTGTAAATTAGACGAAACGTTGGATGGAATGGCTGCGCCATCTGCGCTTCGCTCTCCGCATCGGAGCGCGGGAACGCGAGGATCTGCTGCATGCCTGCGATGTTCGCGCCTTCGAGCGTGTACAGCCAGGTCGTGCCGAACGCGCCGTCGCCTAGCCCGGAGTAGCCATCGATCGCGATGAGCTTGCCCTTGTCGGCGATGTACTTCGCCTGCCGCTCGATCAAACCACGGGCCTTCGCAGGGTCGATGATCTGATGGCTCCAGCGATCTTCGGTGTCGATGATGTACGTGTATTTCGCCATGCGCGCTTTGTTGCGCGTGACTTTGTTGATGCTGCCAACGGCGGTCTTTTGAACGCACGGCGTGTGCTTGAGCGCGAGCTCACGTAGCTCCGCCTGGCTCGGATTCTCGATGTACTCGACGTCGAAGGGACGGGGGTCTGCGGTCGCCATAATCTCTCCGTTTCCGTCTTAGGCAATGGGAGCAAAACGCCGAATCGGCAAGGTCCAAGATTGCCATATGACAATGTTTTCGGGCGGTGTCCAGACGCAGCGTGAGTTGCCGCTCAAACGACAGCCACTAAGCTGCACATCGTGCGCGCGCTGCCGCTAGATTTTCGCGAGTCCTCGGGTTCGAAGGAGCCTGCATGGAGCGACTGGCGCTGGCAATCGCAGCACGCGGTGACGAATTTACAAGCTCTCGACAAAGCTCTGATCTTGACCGAGGCCGAGCGAATCGGAGCCAGCCGCGCACAGGCAGCCGGGCTGCCCATTTCGATCACCCCATACTATCTCGCACTCTGTCACCCGACCGACCCGACTTGCCCGATTCGCCGCCAGTGCATTCCCCGGGCGGAAGAGGCGATCGCGATCAAAGGCGACCTGCGCGACCCGCTTGGCGAAGAGGCCCACGAAGTCGCTCCTCATTTGATTCAGCGCTATCCAGACCGTGTTCTGCTGATCGCCACCGATCGCTGCGGCGTGTACTGCCGCTTCTGCACGCGATCCCGGCTCGTTGGAGACGGGGGTGGAGCCCGCTCCATGGCGGCGCTCGAGCCCGCATTCGCCTGGATCGAGGCTCACCCGGAGATCCACGACGTCATCCTCTCCGGCGGCGATCCCTGCCTCATGTCCACGGAGCGAATCGCCCGATTGCTGCGGCGCATCCGAGCAATCGAGCACGTCGACTATGTGCGGCTGGCCACCCGCGCGCCCGTCACCCTGCCGCAGCGAATCACCGCCGAGCTCTGCGGGGCAATTCGCGAAAGCCACGAGCGCACCTGGGTGATGACCCATTTCAACCACCCCAAGGAGCTCACGGAAGAAGCTCGAGTCGCATGCGCGCGTCTTGCGGACGCGGGCTTGCCGGTGATGAATCAGACCGTGCTTCTTCGCGGCGTCAACGACAAAACCGAAACGCTCGAGGCGCTATTTCGAGGCCTGGTCCGATCTCGGGTTCGACCCTACTATCTCCTTCAGATGGACCCCGTCGGCGGTACCGGGCACCTGCGCACGCCTTTGAAACGCGGGGTGGAGCTGATGGCGGCCCTTCAAGGACGCGTGAGCGGGATTGCGCTCCCAAAGTTCATCGTCGACACCCCTGGCGGCCTTGGCAAAGTGCCGATTGGTCCCAATTACATAGTGAGCGCAAACGACGGGGTCACTGTTCTCGAAACGTTCCGCGGGGAATTGGTCGAGTACTACGACCCCGCGGAGACCTGAAACGCCTGCATCTTTCGCCCGCCTCTGGCAAGCCCCGGCCGGTGGATGTATGAACCAGCCGCCCGCCGCGCAGGGCACTGAGGAGAACCCATGCAACGAGCCCTAACGCTGCATCAAACGACCATCGGCAAGAAAGTGGTCATGGCCTTGTCCGGGCTCATCATCGTCGGTTTCGTGATCGGCCACTTCCTGGGCAACCTGAATCTCTACCGCGGACCGGAAGCGCTCGATGACTACGCCCACTTCCTGCAAAGCCTGACACCGGTGCTCTGGGGTACGCGATTGCTTCTGCTCTTCGCGTTTGGGGCCCACATCGCGTCGGCCTTCTCACTCTGGACACGGAACATGAAGGCGCGCGGTTCGCGTTACAAGAAGCACCAAGACATGGCCACCGACTATGCGGCCCGCACGATGTACTGGTCCGGTCCCATTCTCTTGCTGTTCGTCGTCTACCACTTGCTGCATTTCACAATCCTGCCGGCGCATCCGGGTGAGGTCTATCGCAACGTCGTCGAGGGCTTTCAAAACCCGTGGATCGCCGGCGTGTACATCACGGGCAACATCGCCCTTGGCTTTCACATTTTCCACGGCATCTTCAGTGCCGCCCAAACGCTTGGTGCGAACCATCCCCGCTTCAACGCCTACCGCCGCGATGCGGCAATCGCTATTTCCGCCGCGATCACCCTCGGTAACCTGTCGTTCCCGATTTCGGTGCTCGCTGGTTTCGTCACCTTATAAGGGTCTTCATGCAACTTCGATCGAACGAACCGACCGGTCCCATCGAGCATCGCTGGGAGAAACACAAAGAGTCGAGCAAGCTCGTCGCGCCGGCCAACCGTCGTAAGTACACAGTCATCGTCGTGGGCAGCGGCCTCGCCGGTGGCGCAGCGGCCGCCTCGCTCGGGGAGATGGGCTACAACGTCAAGTGCTTCTGCTACCAGGACAGCCCGCGTCGCGCGCACAGCATTGCCGCGCAGGGCGGAATCAACGCCGCGAAGGACTACCAGAATGACGGCGACAGCGTCTATAGGCTGTTTCACGACACGGTGAAGGGCGGAGATTTCCGCTCGCGCGAGTCGAACGTCTACCGGCTCGCGCAGCTCAGCGTCAACATCATCGACCAGGCCGTTGCTCAAGGCGTCCCGTTCGCGCGCGAGTACGGTGGCCTTCTTGCAAACCGCTCGTTTGGGGGGGCCCAGGTTTCCCGGACCTTCTATGCGCGAGGGCAGACAGGTCAACAGCTGCTTCTCGGTGCCTATCAGGCGCTCTCCCGTCAGATCGAAGAGGGCACGGTCGAGATGCTGCCGCGAACCGAGATGCTCGACCTAATCGTTCACGATGGTCGCGCACGCGGCATCGTCACCCGCTGCTTGAAGACCGGGAAGGTCAGCCCGCACATCGCCGACATGGTGGTCCTGTGCACCGGCGGTTACGGCAACGTCTTCTACCTTTCGACCAACGCCAAGGGCTGCAACTGCATGGCGGTATGGCGCGCACACCGCCACGGCGCGGCGTTTGCGAACCCCTGTTACACGCAGATCCATCCGACCTGTATCCCGCAGTCCGGAAGCTACCAGTCGAAGCTCACACTCATGAGCGAGTCGCTTCGTAACGACGGACGCGTTTGGGTCCCTCGCAAGAAGGAAGACGTAACCAAGCGCCCGGAGGACATTCCCGAGGAGGACCGCTACTACTACCTCGAGGAGCGCTATCCTGCGTTTGGCAACCTCGTCCCCCGGGATGTGGCGTCGCGCAACGCGCTCAACGTCACCAACGAAGGCCTCGGCGTAGGCTTGGAGGTCGACGGCGAGCGGCGCGGCGTCTACCTCGATTTCAGCGATGCGATCAACCGCCTAGGCGAACAGACGATTCGGGAGCGATACGGCAACCTCTTCGAGATGTACGAGCGCATCGCCGGTGACAACCCGTACAAGACGCCAATGCGCATCTACCCCGCTACCCACTACACGATGGGCGGGCTGTGGGTGGACTACAACTTGCAGACCACGATTCCAGGGCTCTTTTCCGGCGGCGAGGCGAACTTCTCCGACCACGGCGCGAATCGCCTGGGTGCGTCTGCACTGATGCAAGGCCTGGCCGACGGCTACTTCGTGCTGCCTTTCACGGTGGGCAACTACTTGGGCGAGGTTCGCACCCTGCCCCCGCTCGCCGAAGACCATCCCGATGTCACGAAGGCAGTCGGGGCGGTCGAGCAGCGAATCCAGAAGCTCATGAACGCACCGGAGCCCAAGCACGCACCCGAGTATTTCCATCGCAAACTCGGCCGAATCATCTGGACCAAATGCGGCATGTCGCGCAGCAAAGCGGGCCTCGAAGAAGCCCTGCGCGAGATTCCAAAGCTGCGCGACCAGTTCTGGCGCGAAGTGAAGATTGTAGGAAGCGGCGCGGAGCTCAACCAGACGCTCGAGCGCGCCGGCCGGGTTGCCGACTTCTTCGAGCTCGGCGAGCTGATGTGTATCGATGCGCTGCAGCGCGAGGAGAGCTGTGGCGGACACTTTCGCGAAGAACACGAGGAGAACGGAGAAGCGCTTCGTGACGACGAGCACTTCTCCTACGTCTCGGCCTGGGAGTGGACCGGAAACCCTGGCGAGCCGCGGCTCCACGAAGAGCCTCTGACCTTCGAGTACGTCAAGCCCAGCAAGCGGAGCTACAAGTAAGGGGCCCATCGATGAGCGAAGAACTACTAAATCTGACCCTTCACGTGTGGCGCCAAGACGGCCCCAAAGCCGCCGGCCGCTTCGAAACCCATCAGGCGAACGGCATCTCCACACACATGTCGTTCCTCGAGATGCTCGACGTCGTGAACGAAGACCTGATCGAAAACAGCAAGTCACCGATTGCCTTCGACCACGACTGCCGCGAGGGAATCTGCGGCAGCTGCGGACTGGTCGTCAACGGCGTAGCGCATGGTCCGCAGAAGCTGACGACCGTCTGTCAGCTTCACATGCGGCAGTTCAAGAACGGCGACGAGCTCTGGCTCGAGCCGTGGCGAGCGAGTGGCTTTCCCGTCGTGAAGGACCTCGTGGTCGACCGGTCCGCCTTTGACCGGATCATCCAGGCCGGCGGCTACATCTCGATCCGAACGGGAAGCGCCTCGGAGGCCAACGAGATGCCCATCGCCAAGGCGATCGCGGATCAGGCGATGGATGCGGCGGAGTGTATCGGTTGCGGTGCCTGCGTTGCGGCCTGTCCCAATGCATCGGCCAGTCTCTTCACTGCCGCGAAGATCTCTCACCTGTCGTTGCTGCCGCAGGGGCAAGCGGAGCGTCCGGAGCGAGCGCGCAGAATGGTTGCACAGATGGACGCTGAAGGGTTCGGAGGCTGCACCAACCACGGCGAGTGCGAAGCGGCATGTCCGAAGGGCGTGAGCCTGAAATGGATTGCCCGAATGAACCGCGAGCTCGTACGCTCGATGGTGAAGTCCGATTCGAGGAGCGAGAGCGGGCCGCGCTAGGCCCGTCGGCCCTCCCAGACGAAGCGGGCGACGACGCCGATCACTGCGACGACGACGAGAACGAAGGTCGCGACGGCGTAGCGTTCCGCCACATCTCGAAGCACGTCCCAGTTGTTCCCGATCGCATAGCCTGCGGCCATCAGGATCGCGTTCCAAATCGCCGCGGAGATGCCCCCGTAGAGGAGCACAGGCGCGGCGTTCATCCTCGACAAGCCGGCGCCGACGAAGAAGAAGGCGCGGAGCGCGGGCAGGAAGCGATTGGCCACGAGGTACATTGCGCCGTGTCGCGCATAGCCTCGACGCACTGCGTCGAGAGCCCGCGTCGCGCCCGGGGTTTTCAAAAACGAAGGCCAGCCGTCTTCGTGGTTCGCGAGCCAGACACC
>CBESWY010000136.1:0-7399 GCA_965533395.1 uncultured Myxococcales bacterium | reverse complement strand
GGCGTGCTCGTCGCTGCGGCCGTCGCGGCGTACGTCCTGGTCGCCACGAAGGCAGAGCCGCCGCGCGCGGAGAAGCCGCTCGAAGGAACGCTGGTCGATGTCATCCAGATCGACGCGAGCCGGCACGAGGTCGACCTGCATGCCAAGGGCACCGTCGTGGCCGCCCAGGAAGTGGTGCTCCAGGCGGAGCTCGGAGGGCGTGTGACCTGGCAAAGCCGCGAGCTCGTTCCCGGAGGGCGCTTCAAGACCGGACAGCCCATCGTTCGGATAGACGCGCGCGATTACCAACTCGCGGTCGAAACCTCTCGCTCCGAAGTGAACCAAGCCAAGCTGGAGCTCGCCCTAGAGAAGCGCCGAGGCGAGGTCGCGAAGCGCGAATGGAACTCCTTTGGTGAGATGGATGTCTCGGAGGAGCAGCGCGCCCTTGCCCAGCGCGAGCCGCAGCTCGAATCGACCAGGCTTGCGGTCAAAGCCGCGCAGAGCGCTCTCAAAAGGGCGCAGCTCGATTTGACCCGCACCACGCTGCGCGCGCCGTTCAACGCGATGGTGGTGAGCGAGAGCGTCGACAAGGGTCAGCTGATCAGCCCGCAGAGTACGGTGGCGCAGCTGGTTGGCACCGACGAGTACCACGTGCAGGTGTCGGTCCCCGTCGCGTCGTTGCGAACCGTCCGAGCCCGTACGGATGACGCCCCTGGCTCCGAAACGAAGATCATCCAGCGCGTCGGCCAAGAGACCATCGAACGTCGAGGCGAAGTGATTCGGCAGCTGCCGGATCTCGATCCAGGCGGGGCGATGGCGCGCATCTTGGTGCGCATCGAGAACCCGGTCGGGAGCCCGGGCGACCTCCCCTTGCTACTCGGCTCGTTCGTGGACGTGGAGGTTGGCGCGCAGCCGATCGACGACGCCATCCGCGTCCCTCGGGTCGCGCTGAGAAATGGGCGCAGCGTCTACGTCATGAACGACCTCGACCAACTCGAGATTCGGGAAGTCCAAATCGCATGGACCGAACTCGATTCGGTCCTCGTCACCGGCGGCTTAGAGGCCAACGAGCGCGTCGTCACCAGCCGCATCCCAACGCCCGTGCCCAACATGCGCCTCAGAACGCTGGCCGAGAAGCCTGAGGCCGCGCCCGGCGACCCAAGCGAGCCTGCCGCCCAAGCCACGCCATGACCGACTCCAGCAACTTCGACCCAGACAAAGAGCGCGGCGTCATCGCCTGGGCGGCGAAGAACTCCGTCGCGGCCAATGTCTTGATGCTCATCCTGATCGTCGGGGGCATCGTCACCTTGGCGTCGGGCATCAAGCAGGAAGTGTTCCCGGAGGTCGAGCTCGACATCGTCTCGATCAGCGTCATCTACCCCGGCGCGAGCCCGGCGGAAGTCGAACAAGCGGTCGTGCTTGCGGTCGAAGAGGCGGTTCGGGGCATCGATGGGGTCAAAAAGGTCACCTCCTCGGCAATGGAGGGGCAGGCGAGCACCTTGGTCGAGCTCTTGCTCAACACCGACAAGGACCGAGCGCTCAACGACGTGAAAAGCGCCATCGATCGCATCACCTCGTTTCCCGAGGACGTGGAGCGCCCGACCGTCAGCCTTCTTTCGAACCGGCAACAGGTCATCTCGATCGTTCTCTACGGCGACGTTGACGAAAGCACGCTGCGAGCCGTGGCGGAAAACAGCCGTCGAACGCTTCTCCAAGACCCGCGCATCACTTACGTCGAGCTCTCCGGAATTCGCCCGCTCGAGATCAGTATCGAAGTCCCGCAGGCCGAGCTCCGTAAGCACGGATTAACCATCGATGAGGTCGCAGCGCGTGTCCGGGCCGCGTCGGTCGAGCTTCCAGGCGGAGGCGTGAAGACGACGGCCGGCGAGGTCTTGCTGCGGACGACCGAGCGGCGTGACCGGGGCAATGAGTTCGGCAACATCGTTCTGCTCAGCCAGCCCGATGGCTCGCAGGTGCGCGTTCGCGACGTGGCGACCGTGCGCGATGGCTTCCAGGAAATCGACAAAGAGGCGACGTACAACGGCAAACCGGCTGTGATGATCAACGTCTTCCGCGTTGGTTCCGAGACCCCGCTCACCGTGTCCGCAGCCGCAAAAGAGTACGTCGTCGAGCTCCAAGAGACCTTGCCCGAAGGCCTCTACGCCGCGAACTGGTTCGACACAGCCGAGATGTATGAAGGGCGACTCTCGCTGCTCTTGCGAAACGCGCGCATCGGCCTGCTCCTGGTCCTTCTAACGCTGGCATTGTTTCTCGAAGCGCGTCTCGCATTCTGGGTGACTCTCGGGATCCCCATTTCGTTTGCCGGCTCCCTGCTCTTCTTCCCGGTGACAGACGTGTCGATCAACATGATCTCGCTCTTCGCGTTCATCATCACCCTCGGCATGGTCGTCGACGATGCAATTGTCGTCGGCGAGGCTATTTACAAACAGCGGATGGATGGCAAGGGGCGTCTAGAATCTGCTATCGGCGGCGCCAAAGAGGTCGCACAGCCGGTCGTCTTCGCGATCCTCACGAGCTGCGTGGCTTTCGCCCCGATGCTGATGGTCCCGGGGCCCATGGGCAAGTTCTTCCGCGTCGTGCCGATCGTCGTCATCGCGGTGTTGATGATCTCGCTCGTCGAGTCGCTCCTCATTTTGCCGGCCCACCTTTCGCACCCGATGCCCTGGTGGCTGAGAATCGTGCTCTCGCCGTACCTCTGGGCCATGCGCGGCCTCGGCAAGCTCGACATGGCGCACCGCCTCCAGCATCACATCCAGCACACCTACATCCCCATCTTGAACAAAGCGCTGCGCTGGCGTTACTTCACGATCGCGGCTGGGGTTGCCCTCCTGGTCGGAACACTCGGCTACGTCGCCGGCCGGATCCCGTTCACCTTTCTCCCAAAGGTCGAGGGCGACCTGATCACCGCGCACTTGAAGATGCCGGTCGGGACGCCGGTATCCGAAACCGAGCGAATCGCAGACGGCATCGCGGCGGTCGCGCAGTCGATCGTCGACGGCGAAGACGCCAAAAGCGATGGGCCGACGATGTCCCGCGGCTTGTACGAGGAGGTCGGGGCCATGAGCGCGCTCGAATCGGGGCCCGAGGGCTCCATGTCGACCGAGGGAAGTCACTACGCCACCGTGATGATGTATCTCATCGACGCGGGGGACCGCGAGTTGACGACCCAGAAGTTCGTCCAGCGCTGGCGCGACGAAATCGGCGAGATCCCGGGTGCCGACTCGCTGACCTTTTCATTCGAAGTCGGTGTCGAGCCGGGCAAACCGATTGAGGTTCAGCTGATTCACGACGACGTGCCCATCCTCGAAACGGCCGCCGAGCGCCTGGCGAACGAGATCTCCGCCTATAGCGGCCTTCGCGACATCGACAGCGGCGTCACCAAAGGCAAGGATCAGCTCGACTTCCGGCTCACCGCCGCCGCCTTGGCGCAAGGCATGACGGAATTCGAGCTGGCGCGGCAGGTCCGCGCGGCGTTCTTTGGTGCGGAGGCGGTTCGTCAGCAGCGAGGTCGTGACGAGGTTCGCGTGTACGTTCGGTTGCCGCTCGACGAGAGGCGGTCCCTTTATAACGTCGAAGAGCTCATCGTGCGCACCCCCTTGGGCGGGGAGATGCCCCTGTCGCAGGCCGCCGTGGTCACGAGGGGACAAGCGTATACGATCATCAAACGAACCGACGGGCGTCGCAACATCAGCGTCACGGCCGACGTGGCCGACGAAGATGCCAACGCGAACGACATCAACGCACAGATCATTCAGCGTGAGCTCCCACAGCTGCTCGCCGACTTTCCAGGGCTCTCATACAGCCTCGGTGGCGAGCAAGAGCGCCAGGCCGAAACGATGGGCGCTCTAGGGCTCGGGTTCATCCTCGCACTGATCGTGATGTTCTCGATGCTCGCCGTCGTGTTCCGCAGCTACGCCCAGCCGATACTCGTGATGTCGGCGATTCCGTTCGGCATGGTGGGCGCCGTTTGGGGCCACGTCGTAATGGGCTTCTCGTTGAGCCTGATGAGCATGATGGGCCTGGTCGCCCTCTCCGGTGTCGTCGTCAACGACTCGCTGATTCTCATCGTCTCCATCAACCGCTTCCGCGAAGACGGGATGAGCACCTGGGAGGCGGTCGTCGCCGGTGGCGCGCGGCGCTTCCGTCCGATTCTACTGACGTCACTCACGACGTTCTTCGGCCTTGCACCCATGATTCTCGAGACCTCGGTGCAGGCCCGCTTCCTCGTGCCGATGGCTGTCTCACTTGGATTCGGCGTCCTGGCGGCGACGCTGATCATGCTGCTCATCGTGCCCTGCGCCTACATCATCCTCGAAGACGCGCGGCGCCTCGGAAACAACTTCGGCGCACGACTGCGCGGCCAGCCGACGATGCCACCGCCCGAACCGATGACGCCTTCCGACGCGGACGTCGAGCTGCTGACCGCAGAGTGATCGCGACTCGGGTCAGGACGCCGCGGAGAACGTCCAGGTGCCCGTCGGCGCATGGTTGCGATTCAGCTCCACAGGCTTTCGCATGAGACCCATCGCGGCGACGGTGGAGTGCATCCCCGCCCAACGGGCAAGGCTGCGGTATGCGACGAGCTGGGAGCCGCCGGGGTTGCGCTTGGCGTGGTCCTTGGCGACTTCGAACACCTCGAGGTAGCGCTGCACGCAGGCGTCGGGGTCAGAGCGGTCCTTGGCGTTGCTCGTGGCCTGTTCGGACATCTGGCGGCGGAGCGTGGCCTTGCTGAGCAGGAGCTCCGCGTAGGCCCCGAACTGGCGATCGGCGTCTTCGCCCTTGGGATCGACCAGGAAGCCGTCTTCGCCATCGGTCACCTGACCGGCGACGCCCATGCCGTCGTCCATGGCGACGACCGGAAGGCCGCACCAGAGCGCCTCGCTGATGACCTGCCCGTAGGTTTCCGACAGGGAGGTGTACACGAAGAGGTCGGCGTGCCGGAACCAGGCCGGCATCTGCTGAAGCGACTGCTCGCCCATGAAGTAGGTGCGGTGGTCGACGCCGAGCTCCTTGGCGAGCTCCTTGAGTGCCTCGCTTTCGGGGCCGTCGCCGACGAGCGTGAGCGTAGCGCCCTCGATGTGAGGGTAGACGTACTGCGCGAAGATGCGGAGCAGGCGATCGACTTCCTTCTCGCGCGCATGACGGCAAACGACGAGAAGCCGCGCGCCTGGCTTGGTGTCGGGCGCGAAGGGATCGTCCTGGCCGGTTTGGTCGAAGATGCGCTTTTCAATCGCGCGCGGAATCACGTGAATCGGAACCTCGACGCCACGCTCCTGCCAATAACGCTTGAGACCCGGGCTCAAGCAAACGAGCGCGTCGCCCGCGTTGTACGCATCGGTCGTGTTCGACTCGACCCAGGGCATGACCCGCTCTTCGAAGAGGCGGTTGACCGATGGGACATGATTGAGCGCGTCGGGAAGGATGACGTTGTACACACTCGGCATGTGCACCGTGTTGACAGAAACCAACGGCACGCCGTGCTGCTGCCGGAGCCAGCCACCGGCGTAGAGCAAGCCGCTCGGGCTCTGCGCGAGCAGCATGTCGAAGTTGGCGTCCTTCAGGGACTCGAGCGACGCGCGGGAAGGCATCGCCAGGTAGAAACCGGGGTGATTGCGCAGCGGGATGCTCGGCAGCGAAATGTGACGCGGCGGCAGCTCGCTAGGCTGGGCGTGAGGATCGTCGGGGCCGACAATCGTGACTTCGTGCCCGCGCGCGGACATTTCCCTGTAAAGGAACTGCGATGCGTAGGACGAACCGTTCGCGTACGGAATCCGTACGTAATCATTTAGAATCGCCAATCGGCGCAGCCATCGTCGCTCATGCGAATACATCAAGGCCCTCCGTGTGTGTCACCAATGAGACTGTCAACCGTGAATCAGATTCACACCCTGTGAAAAAAGCTGTTGCATGATAACTACAGGCAACTACATGAGCCCCCTCCCGCGGCACGATTTGCCGCGATTTTGGGACCCTTTTCGGGTTTTTCAGAGACACTTTCCCGCTCCGCCACTTCTCATTGCGAGAACCGGGCCAACCCTACAGGCTAGGTCCTTGAATCAAGAAATTTGTAGTGTTGCCGTCAAGTTAGACCTTGGAGCCCTCTCGGCGTCACAAAGGCGCCACACGCTCGTACGCGTGACTAGCCACAATGATTCGCATCGCATACTTCGTTCACGGTAGAGGCAAGGGTCACGCCATCCGCACTCGGGCTATCTTCGGTGCTCTGGGCCCGAGCTACGAAACTCGGGTGTTCTGCGCCGGCGAGGCTTGGGACACCCTGGAGGACCTCCCCTGTACGCAGCCGATTCTGCCCTGCATGCCCGGCAGAGGGATGATCCGTACGTTCAAGCTCCGGTTCCAGGCGGATCGCGAACGATTCAGGCGCTGGCGTCCCGACCTGGTCGTCAGCGATGGCGACGGGCCCTCGGTAAACGCCGCGAAGTCGCTGGGCATCCCCGTCGTCTCGGTCGGGCACGGTCTGATTCTCCATCACACGCGTCTGCCCGAAGCCTTGCCCTGGCACAGCCACCTGCGCGAGGTGCTCAACGTCGCGAGCTCATCTTGGCCCGCCTGCCGTCGAGTTGCTGTCCACTTCGCGCCCGTCGAGCCGCGCACCGAAGGCACCCTCATCGCGCGTCCCGATCTCCGCAGCGAGGCCGATCTGCACCTAGCCCGCGAGGACTTCATCGTCGCGTACTTCCGGGATGGCAATGGGGCAACGGTGCTCGAGCAACTCGCACGTCGGGGCCACCGCGTGCGGCTGTTTGGGCAAGCGCGAAGCGTGCCCCGTGGAGTCGAATTGCATCCACCGGACGTCACCGCATTCGGCAAGTCGCTCAGCCGATGTCGGGCCGTGGTGGGCTCGGCGGGCAACCATCTGCCGGCCGAGTGCGCGATGCTCGGCATTCCCATGCTCGCGCTACACCGAAAGCACGATCCGGAGCACGAATTGAACGCGCGCCTGGTCGAAGCCGCCGGAATCGGTGTCGCCGCCGCCGTCGATTGCTGCAGCCCCGACATCATTCAACGCTTCGAAGCGGAATTCGACAAGCCACGCGAAGGGCTCGCCGCGCGCACGCGGGCCATGCCACCGGCGTCGGAGGTCGTGCCGCGGGCGATCGACGAGCTCTGCCATCGCCCCGTCGCCCGCCCGACGTGGAACGCGCAGACGGTGTGAGAGCAGGCCGAAGCCGGGCGAAAACCAGAAAGACTTCATGTCTTTGACAGCCCCTACCCCCCAGGCTACAAGGCCGGTCCCGAAGGGCTCTGCCCGGAGGTGGATGCGGCGGTAGTTAAGTTGGTTATAACGCCGGCCTGTCACGCCGGAGGCCGCGGGTTCGAGTCCCGTCCGCCGCGCCAGAAAAACCCGGGGGAAGTGCTTCCCTGGGTTTTTCGCTTT
>CBESWY010000135.1:0-7442 GCA_965533395.1 uncultured Myxococcales bacterium | reverse complement strand
TCGACCGAGAGCTCGATCGCGATGGGAAAGGACATCAGGCCCGCGGGCAAATCCTGGCCCGTTGTCCTGGCACAGCCGGTCGAGACCGATCCAAACATAAGCAAGAACCCCAGAGCGAACCCGACAAAGTCGCTCCATGGGCCGAATCCCGACCGCATGGGGCGCCACCGTAGCCGTTCACCCTAGCGGGGGCAACCGGCAGACGGGACGCTCAGTTCCAGGGATCGAGGATGGACCGATCGCGCGCGGGCGCTGGTTTGGGCCGGCGTCGCGGTTTGCGACGGCCCGGCTTGTTGCTGGCTTCCGGCGCTTGGGCCGGGCCCGCATCGGACGCCGAGGCGAGTGCGTCCGCTTCGAGCCGCCCGGGGCTCGCATCGTCGCCGATCAGCGGAGCAAGCATCGGTGGCGGGAGCAGGGGCGCAGGTCGGCTCGCGATCAGGGCTGATGCATCCGGCTCGGGCGCAGGCTGGAGCGTGCCGTTTTCCGCCGCCTCGCCTTCCGAATTCCGAAACGCGCCCACGGCGATCGTCGCGACGAGCACCAGGAGCGTGAGGGCGAGGCCGCTGACATAAATCGACGAGGTGCCACGGCGCCAGGGACGCGGCGGCCGGGTTGGCGGAAGCGTCCAGGTGTCCGGACCGACGGGCTGGAGGCCCGCCTTGACGAGCTCGAGGTCACTCAGCACCTCGTGCATCGTTTGATAGCGACGCTCCGGTTGTTTCTCGAGGCAGCGCATGATCAGGGTCTCCAGCTCCTCGGAGACATGGGGCACCCGCACCCTCGGCGGGATGGGTTCCTCGTACATGTGCTTGGTGAGAATGCCCATCATCGTGTCCGCGTCGTGCGGAACGTGACCGGTCAACATCTCGTAGAGCAAGACCCCAAACGCGTAGATGTCGGTTCGGTGATCCACGCCCTCGCCTTCACATTGCTCGGGCGACATGTAGTGCGGCGTGCCGAGAACCTCGCCGGCGCGGGTGAGCCGATTGGGGCCGTGGCCGACCTTCGCGATGCCAAAGTCGAGAACCTTGACGAAGTCTTCCTCGTCGTCGCGACGAATCAGAAATATATTCTCCGGCTTTAGATCGCGATGGGTAATTCCCGCGTCGTGGGCTGCGCCGAGCGCGCGGCAGACCTGGATCGCGATGTGAAGCGCACGCTCCTCGGGCATGCGGTCGACGCTGTCGATCGCATCGATGAGGTCGAGCCCGTCGAGGAACTCCATGATGAAATAGGTCGAACCGTCCGTGAGCTCGCCGAAGTCGCTGACGTCGATGATGTGCTGGTTCCCAATGTTGGATGCGCTTTCGGCCTCGCGCCGGAATCGCGCCAATACCTCCGGGTCGCGCGTGTTCTCCTGGCGAAGGACCTTCATCGCGAGCGTCTTGTTCAGGCGTGTATGGGTGACCCGGTACACGAGGCCCATGCCCCCTTCGCCGAGCAGGGAGTCGACGCGGTAGCGCTGCTCGATCGTCTGACCGAGCAGCCATTCGGCCACTCGAGTCGGACCCGAAGCGCTCACGGCCCCAATCGGGCCCGCTATGGTTCTCGTGCTATCGCCCATACAGCTATGCCGTAATATTCCAGTCGGGTTCATTGCAACACGCTCTGGCCTTTCCATCAAGCCCTTTCGGGCCGGAAACCGCAGATTAAGGAGAATTTCTAGCGCAGGCGAGCTTGCGCGGCCGCTAGACGGGCGCCGGGGAGCTGGGAAAGAGGCGCAGACACGAAGTCGAGCCCGAGCTTCTCGCAGATTTCGATCGAAGTTGGGCTGCCCCCTTGGTCCCCGCAGAGGCCTGCGCGAAGGTCCGGACGGACGGCCTTGGCCCGTTCGAGGGCGATTCGGATGAGCTCCGCCACCTCGTCGTCGAGATGAGTGAACGGGTCGCCCGCGAGCAGGCCGAGCTCGTTGCGGTACGCGGGAAGGAACCGGCTGGCGTCGTCCCGGCTGATGCCCAGCGCGGTCTGCGTCAGGTCGTTCCCGCCGAAGGAAAAGAAGTGAACGCGCTCAGCGAGCTCCCCAGCGATCAGGCAGGCGCGCGGCACCTCGATCATGGCGCCAAGGCGGCATTGGAACGCGCCGGTCGATTCGGTGAAGACCTCCCCGTGCGCGCGATCGACGGCTGCGCGGAGCGCTTCGACCTCCGACGTGAACGCTATCATTGGAATCAGAACCTCGAGGTCGACCGCGAACCCCTGCTCCACGCAGTCGCGGGCGGCGAAGAGCATCGCACGAAGCTGCATGTCGTAGAGACCCGGGACAGTGAGCCCTGCGCGCACCCCGCGGTGACCGAACGCCGGGTTCGTCTCTCGGTGCCGAGCGGCCGCCTTGGTCGCTTCTTCGATCTCGATGTCGAGGGCCTCGGCAATCGCTTGCAGCGGCTGCTCCTCCTCGGGAAGGAACTCTTCGAGCGCCCGGTCGAGCAGCCGAATGGTGACCGGTCGCCCGTCCATCGCGTGAAAAATCTCGACGAAGTCTTCTCGCTGTGCGCGCTCGAGCTCGGAGAGCCACTCGCGCCGCTGCGTGTTATCGACAGCGAGCAATGCGCATCGCATCGCAAACAAGCGATCCTTGGCGAAGAACATGCGCTCGGTTCGACACAGGCCGACCCCTTCGGCGCCGTAGCTCAGGGCCGCGCGGGCTGCCTGCGGGGTGTCAGCTTCGGCGTACACGCGCATTCGGCGTACCTCGTCGGCCCAGGCCATGAGCTCGCCGAGCTCTTCGACGGTGGAGGACGCCTCGAGGTCGAGCGCGCCGATGAAAACCCTTCCGGTCGAGCCGTCGAGGGTGAGCATGTCACCTTCGCGCAGCGGTTCGGTGGTCTCGAGGCCGTCCAGGCTCACGGTTCGGTCCCGAAGGTTGATCTGCAGGCCTCCGCAGCCCACCACGCAGCACTTGCCAAGCCCACGGGCGACGACCGCAGCGTGCGAGGTCATCCCCCCCGCCGCGGTAACGACGCCGTTGGCGGCTCTCATTCCGTGGATGTCGTCAGCGCTGGTCTCCTGCCGAATCAGGATCACCTCCTGGCCTTCAGAGGCCCAACGAACGGCGTCGTCTGCGTCGAATACGATGCGGCCCGATGCCGCCCCCGGGCCTGCGGGCAGCCCCACGGCGAGCGGTTCGATTCCCCTGGAAGTCAATTCGGTTTCGCCTGGAAGTCGTGCTCGCAGCAGCTGTTCGAGCGAACGCGCATCGACCCGAAGCAAGGCGTCGTTTTTGCTGAGCATCCCTTCCCTCACCATGTCGACAGCGATCCGGACCGCTGCATGAGCGGTTCGCTTCGCCGCACGTGTTTGCAGCAGGTACGGCTGGCCGTCCTCGATGGTGAACTCGATGTCCTGCATGTCCCCGAAGTGGCTTTCAAGCGATGCGCAGTATGTCGAAATCGATTCGAATGCGTCGGGAAGCGAGAGCTCGAGGCTCGACGCCTCTTTGCCGGGCGCGGATGCTGTCGCGGTGAGCGCTACGGGCGTTCGGATGCCGGCGACCACGTCCTCGCCCTGGGCATTCGGAAGAAATTCGCCGTAAAGCGTGCGCTCTCCGCTCGAAGGGTTGCGGGTGAACGCGACCCCCGAACCACTTCGCGGACCCGTGTTGCCGAAGACCATGGCTTGCACGGTGCATGCGGTACCGATGGCGTCGTCGATTCCTTGCATGCGTCGGTATCGAAGGGCGCGCGGGTTCTCCCAGGATGCGAACACCGCTGCGATCGCATCCCAGAGTTGTGTCTCGACGTCTTGCGGGAACGGCGACCCCGAGGCCTCCTCGATGACCGAAAGGTACGAGGCGACCAATCCTTCCAAGGCGGGGGCGGATAGCTCGGAGTCGAGCATTCGGGGGCGCCCTAGCTCGTGCTTGAGATCGCTCAACAGGTGCTGGAAGCGGTCGGCTCCGATGCCGCGGACGACCGAACCGTACATGTGCAGCAAACGCCGGTAGGCATCGAGTGCGAAGCGCGCGTCCCCGCGCTCCGCCGAGAGCCCTCCGAGCGTGCGCTCGCCGAGGCCGATGTTGAGTACGGTGTCCATCATGCCGGGCATCGAGACCTCGGCCCCCGAGCGGATCGAAAGAAGCAGCGGTTGATTCGCGTCACCAAAGCGTCTGCCAAGGCGCTTCTCGACGCTGCGCAGCGCGGACGCGACAGCTGCGTCGAGGCCATCGGGAAGCGCCCCGCTCGCTCGGTACTCCCGGCCGACTTCGGTCGTGATCGTGAACCCGGGAGGGACGGGAATCCCGAGCGCAGTCATCTCGTTGAGGCCGGCCGCCTTCTTTCCAAGAAGCTGCAGGCGGACATCCGAGTCCAGCTCTGCGTCAAACGGATACAGCAGGTTCACGGCGTTGCAACTTTGTCCCGAGCTGGTGGAAGTGCGCAATATCGTTGACGGTGTCCGCAATCTCCCCGAGTAAACGCAGGCGATTGTCCCGAACGCGCGCGTCGTCGACCATCACGAACACCTCGTCGAAGAAGCGATCGATCGGCACGCCGAGCTCCTTGGCCACGAGCTTCAATGCGTCGGTGTATCGGCGCTCGCCCGTCGCTGCGCGGATCTGGTCGCGGACGGTGCCAAAGCGTTCGGCCAGTGCGGCCTCGGCGCCGGCTTCGAGAAGGCTCGGGTCGATGGGGCCTCGCGCGCTCTCCTTGGTGATATTGAACGCACGCTTGAATGCGATCGCGAGTGCCTCGAACTCCGGCGCGGCGCCCAACTCCGACACCGCTTCGATCCGGCTCCGCAGATCGCGAATCGAGGTGCCGTCCCATGCGCCGAGGCAGGCGTCCACGACATCGCCGCCAAACGAGTCCTTGAGCATCCCGCGGATGCGTCCACGGAAGAAACCTTCGAGCGCCGCGTGGACCTCGTCGGCGCTCGCGAGCTTCGCGTCGCCTGCGTACGCGCCGTACGCCTGAGCGATGAGTGACCGGAGGTCGACGTCAATCGGCCCTTCGAGGGCGATGCGGATGATGCCGAGCGCCGCGCGGCGGAGCGCAAAGGGGTCCGCCGAGCCGCTCGGCACCAGACCGATCCCGAAGCAGCCGACCAGGGTGTCAATCCTGTCGGCGACGGCAACGACGGCGCCGACGATTTGGTTCGGCACGACGTCGTCGGCGCCTTGTGGCCGGTAGTGATCGCGGATGGCGTCTGCGATCGCTGGGTCGATGCCCTCGCGCAGCGCGTACCAGCGACCCATCTCGCCTTGCAGCTCAGGGAACTCGTAGACGATCAGGGTTTCGAGGTCGGCCTTGCACAGGCGCGCGGCTTCGTCGCAGGCAGCGGCATCTGCGCCGGATGCGGCGGCGAGCGCGCCGACATTGGCCTGGATCCGACGGACCTTGGCGCCCATCGTGCCGAGCTTGGATTGGAACACCACGGACTCGAGCTTCGCAAGCCGATCGGCGAGGGGGGCCTTTCGGTCTTCTTCGACGAAGAAGCGCCCGTCAGCCAAGCGCGCGCGAAGGACGCGATCGTTGCCTTTGGCAATCGTGTCCGGATCCTCCGCGGTGTTGACCACGTTCAGATAAGCGGGGAGCAGCGCGCCGCCCTCGGATGCCCGGACCGCGAAGTAGCGTTGATGATCGCGCATCACCGAAATCACGACCTTGTCAGGAAGCTCGAGGAACGATTCGTCGAAGCCCCCTGGCACGGTGAACGGTTCTTCGACCAGGGAAACGCATTCGTCGGCAAGGAAGGCATCCGTCTCGAGAACTCCGCCGAGGGACTTCGCCGAAGCGAGCAGCCCCTCCATCATGCGAGCCTTGCGGACCTCGAGATCGACGATCACGTGCGCTTGCTCGAGCGCCTTCTCGTATTGCGCAGCCTCGACGAGGTCGAAGCTCTCGGGTGCGAGAAAGCGATGCCCCCGCGTCGCCCTGCCCGCCTGGACGTTGGCAAATTCGAAGCCCACGACCTCAGTGCCCAGCAGGGAGACGATCCAGTGAATCGGTCGGCCGAATGCGACTTCGCCGGGACCCCAGCGCATGGACTTTGGAAAGCTGATCTGTTGACAGAGGCGAGGCAGGATCCCAGCAAGCACCTCGCTCGTCGCCGCGCCGGTTTCGAGCAGCCGTACGCTGACGTAATCGCCCTTGTCGGTGGTCTGCTTTTGCAAATCCTCGGTACGGAGGCCGTGTTTCTTCGCGAAGCCGGTCGCCGCCTTTTTGGGCGTGCCGTCCGCCTCGAACGCTGCCCCCCAAGGCGGGCCCAGGATCGTTTCGTCACGGTCCGGCTGGTGCTCGGCGAGCCCCCGAATCCGGAGCGCGAGACGACGCGGCGTGCCGAGTGTTTTCACTTCGAGCGAGCCGCTGCCGAACCGGGCTTGGCCCAGCAGCTCGGTCGCGCTCGTCTTCATCGAGCGCAGCGCGTGCCTCACGAACGACGCCGGCAGCTCTTCGGTCCCGATTTCAAGCAAAAACTCGGATGACATGGAGTGGCGTTGCTACCAGACGGGATCCACAGACGCAACGGGGCGTCCCCTCGATCGTACTATTGCGCAGCCGCGGCGGTCTCCAGCAGCGGGAAGCCAAGCGCCTCGCGCTGCGCGTACCAGGATTCCGCGACGGCCCTTGCGAGGATCCTCACGCGGCCGATGTAGCGCTGGCGTTCGGTCACGCTGATCGCGCCCCGGGCGTCGAGGACGTTGAAGTAGTGGCTGCATTTGATGACCGCGTCGTAGGCGGGGAGCGCCAGCCGTTCGAGCGGCTCGCGGTCGAATTGGAGGGCGCCGCCCTTCCCCTTCTTGTCGCCGAGACCGAGCAAGGCAGCGACCTGCTTCTCGTACTCGTCGAAGAGCTTCTTCTGAAGCTCGGTATCCGCCTGCTCGAAGTTGTAAGTGCTCCACTCCCACTCGGCGCGCTTGTAGAGGTCGCCGTAGCGTATGCCGGGCGCCCATTGGAGCTCGTAGACATCGTCGACGTCTTGAAGGTACATGGCGATGCGCTCGAGCCCGTAGGTGAGCTCTCCGCTGATCGGTTTGCAATCGATGCCGCCACACTGCTGGAAGTAGGTGAACTGGCTGATCTCGAGCCCGTCGAGCCAGACCTGCCATCCGAGGCCCCAGGCGCCGAGCGTCGGCGATTCCCAGTCGTCTTCGATGAAGCGAATGTCATGGTGCTGCGGGTCGGTGCCAAGCGCGCGCAGCGACTCGAGGTAGAGCTCCTGAATGTCGAGCGGCGAAGGTTTGAGGATGACCTGGTACTGGTGAAACTGCTGCAGACGGTTGGGGTTCTCGCCGTAGCGGCCGTCGGTCGGGCGGCGGCTCGGCTCGACGTACGCGACGTTCCAGGGCTCCGGGCCGATGGCGCGCAAGAACGTGTGCGGGTTGAACGTGCCCGCGCCGACCTCGGAGTTGTAGGGCTGCACGATGAGGCAACCGTGCTCGGCCCAAAAGCGTTCGAGCGCGAGGATGAGCTCTTGAAAGGTCATCGCTCGTCCTCGTCGTCCTCGTC